>PMMJ01000194.1 GCA_003162255.1 Acidobacteriaceae bacterium
ATACGGACTGCCAGCGCCTACCTGGATCGGCAGAACGAGCAGGATTTCGACAGCTAGATTTGTTGAAAAGTTGATCAGCACTTCGTCTCGTCGACACCGCCCATAGAACGCAGCGGCACGGATGGCACGCGACAGGCCGTGCGGAACACATCAAGAGTGTCACGAATTAGGCCTATCCACCAACAGTTCTTCCCGAGCCACTCCATCAGCAATCCAAAGTGTGCAATCTTGAATAGACCGCGCCGTGCGCCGTGCGCTAAGCTGCGATCCTTAAACTTGGGGTCAAATGGGTCCTGCCGGGTAAGTCTTTCCCGTGGAGTGGGTGACGGCAGGTTCCCTCTGGCGGTGCGGCGTGCTCCTCTCTCCGAGGGCCTGAGTCGCACCGCTTTTTTTTTCGGACCCAGCAGCCACATAGCGCCCGAGGGCAGGAGCCGATTACTGGCATCTGGAGATTAGGCTATGTCACTATCCCACCCTGTTTCTAGGCGGCAAAGGGGGCGCCGAGTCATTGCTGGCTACAATTTTCTTGAGCCACGGTTGTCGGAGTCTCATCCGACCATCATCATCCCACTTGACGACCGCGTCGTTCTCGTTCGCTTGCTCGACTGTGCCCAATTCTCCAGTCGGCACTCCGAAGTTGCCCAATCCCTCGACGCGGTCTCCGGGATTTAGTCCGGAGTCGATGGGAGGAGGTTCGGCGAGGAGTGGCTTCTTCGCCCAGTCTGAGTCAGGGGTGGCTCCGGGATATTGGGGGTGGTTGGGGGGCTTAGGAAGCATTGGTGTCACCTTTGTTGGTGAGGTGGCTCATAATTGATTTGTGCTTTCCAAGAGGCAGAGCGGTACCATTCGCGACACCCGTATCTCCTCAATAGACAGAGCATAGGCTTCAAACGACGATTCGAGCTGGTCTAAACTGCTCAGGTCTGGCAATTGGTTTGGCGGCTTTGACGAATAGCAGAGGCAGGAACCCTGAAATTTCCGCGCTCTTTGAGGCTGCTTTTGAGCACGAGGGAGTGGTAGTGCGCGTCGATGTGCTTCACCGCCGCAGGGACGGGCGCTGGCGTCTCGTTGAGGTCAAGTGCAGCACTTCCAAAGTTCCCTCCGAGCCACTGCATCGTACTACAAGGTTGCTTTGTGTCTGCAAAAGAGAGGGGTAGCAGGCTATAGCTATCTTTTGCTTCCGGCTCCCTTGAGTTCCTTTGTTGGTACGCTTCGTAGTCTTCGACAGCCGCCCCAACACGGACTGGTTGGGGAATCTCGAACGGCAGTTTCACGGCAGGGTCGCCCGCATATTTGCTGCCGAACTTTCCCGCCCAATCGCTGCCCAGATCAGCTTTAGTCAGGAACGCCCACGCTTCGCCCCAATCGTGTTTCTCGAATAGCTCTCTCAGCTTCTTCGTCAAACGACAACTGAGAGCAGTCCATTCAAACACGTGCCGACCAAGTGGGGCAGTAGCAGCAACGTTCCCAGATTCCGCAAGACTCAACAGCCCCGGAAGAATTTTCTGCATGTGAGCGATGAGGGAATAGACATACATGCAGATGCCCCAGCGAACCAGTTCTTCTGTCTTTGGTTCATGCGGCTTCACCGACGGGCGTCGGAGCGCGTGTAAATCCACAGACCGCAGATTGTCGGATATGATTCTCAGCGTGCGAATGCCACGCATACCGTCGTACCGATCAGCGCTGCGTGCTCCAAGAAGCAGTTTCAGCTCATGACTCTAACCGGGTAAGCTCTGCGTCCCCTAAAAAGCCCATTAGGGAAACCTGGTGGGCTTTTCTATTGCCGCTAACTTGGCTCGCTGGACTTGTAGGTCTGGAGGAATCGAGTCAGAGCGTTGGATGGTTCGGCATTGACGGCAACCTTGGAACGGTCCGATGGACTCATGGCGAATTTAGAACACAGAGAGATTAGGGCGGACAGTTCCATTATGCGAATCTTCCCAGCCCGCAACTTCCCTATCAATCGGCATAGAATCTCGAATAGTTGACGGTCACTTTTCTTCAACACGCCCGCAGGCAGTTCGTCTTCAATCTCTCTCCAAATTGTCTGCGTCTCTGTGTCTAATCTAGTTGGTGGTTCTCCCAAAGGCTCATCTGACACAGGTTCATAAGCCCTGTCCTTCTGGCGGCTGGGATTGGCTATGAAAGAGCCTCTGGAATCTAACATCTCGGTCGGAACTCGTGGCCTGGACATGGTGTTTTCACTCATTTCTTCTGCTTTCTACAACTTGAATAATGACTTATTCCCTAAAAACGATGCGCGACGGGCTTCCGTCACCCTCTCCGGGAGATTGGAAGGGGCGCGGGGTCAAGGACTTAGGTTTCACCCTCTCGCACGGGTACCCTCCAAGCTATGAGCTTCGATGACTTGTATTCTTGCTCTATCACTTCTTAGAATAAATAGTGTGCAACAAACAGTCCGTTTCACTTTGTACTTAAAACACTGGAGACACTTCGGGCTTCCCTTAGGGGTTACCTAATGAGTTCTTTTGGTCTATTGTCTTCTCCACAAGCAGCGTTGGGTGCTGTGAATCAATCGCTTATGTGAGACGGGCGTCTAAGCCGAACCCCTTTTTGATGACCAGGACGTAGCCCGTAAGGTGCTCGTATTCTGATGAGATCCTCTATCACCTATTCCCCGCTCTATTGCCGCTGTTGAGGGGTTTTCCCCCGGGGGCTTATCAAAACTGGTTGTCTCTCGGAACTCGTCCGAGGACCTGAGCAAATGTGAGATCTAATACTCACCCGTTGCCTGGGTTTCACGATTGAACCAAGGCTACTCTATTTCGTAATAGCCTCTGTCTATTAGTCTTGTCCATTGGAACTCGGCACCGATTACCGGGCGTCTAAGCCTCGCCTTCAGTGGACACAGCAGCAATGGCTGGGAATAGCCCCCTCATAATGGCGGCGGGGAGAGGCTTTCCCGAAGGGGCGCAGATAACGAAACTTCTACTCGACTCGGGTGCAAACCCGAACTCGGCAAATTCGCAAGGCCGGACTCCGCTGATGTCCGCCGAAGGTTTCATCTATAGGGAGCCTTGGGGCGTCTCCTCGCACGTCATAACGAAAGAGCTACTCGCTCGGGGTGCAGCTCCGAACGCACGCTCAAAGACAGGGACAACAGCTCTGATCGTGGCTGCTGGTCAACCGAACCACGACGATCCTTCGTTCCTTCAGGAATTGATCGATGCTGGAGCCGACGTAAATGCCGCCGATGAAGACGGGCAGACGGCATTGATGGCCGCCGCAGAGAAGGGCCATGTGTCTAAAGTCAGGCTCCTGCTAGACAAGGGTGCAAATGTCAATGCGCGTGATAAGAGCGGGAAAACCGCCCTTCAATATGCGCGTCCTCCCCGGAACGAAAAGGACGACGACTTCCCGCAGTGCTACGAATCAGTGAGCAGCGACGATCTGAAACCGAACAACGACTGTGAAGCGACGAGGCGAGTGTTGAAGTCACGAATGTAGCTATGAGCGGGCGCATCCAATGCGTTTGCCCAATCGTAACTGTTGATAAATCTCTATTACACTAAAAATCCCCCGGACCGGTGTCCGATACGTAGAACCTGCCAGCCCTGTCCGCAAGGTCGAGTTCAAACNNAGGTATTATTATTAGTGAGTGGAATCCTGCCAGGGATTCCCAATCCTCTGCAAGTCGTCATCCTCTGACGGCGAAGCAGGATAGAGTGACGAGCGGTCCGCTAGCGACCCTCAAGACCCTCCCGTCGGGGAAACAGGGAATCCTTCCCGAGACGACGATCCCAAAATAATCAGAGGGTAGTCACATGCCAGAAACCATGTTAACCACAGCGGATATTGCCGTTCGTCTGAACATTTCAGACGATAGCGCACTCCGCATTATGAAAAGCACGCCCGGAGTCCTGAAACTCGGCTGCGGGTCCAGAACCATGTATCGAATGCCGGAACCAACGTTTAATGCCTTCGTCGCTCGCAAGTCCGACACGAAAAAGGGAGGATGCCAATGAGCAAGGTCAAAAATAATTCGTCTTTGCCATCTGGCAAAGACGAACATCTAGTCACCGTAGTCCGGGAGCAATGGCACAAATATCAGGTGCGGGAAAAGCGGTTCTCTAAAGCCGTCGCTTTGGCACTAATCAATTTACACAAGCAACACGCCAAGCCGGGTTATGGTCAGTTTGTGGCGCGGCTAAAAGACTTGAAAATCCCCACGAGCACAGCTTACCGCTTGATGCGGTTGCACGGCTGGCAGCCCGACAAGAAAATCACCCGCACAAAAGGGTACACGGTAGAGGAGCACCAAGAAGCCCGTTACGAGGTATTTCGTAACGAGGTCCGTGCCTATTGTGCCAAGGTAAGGAAGAACCCGGAATATAGGGCGAAGCTAGAAGCATTCTTTCAAGAGGTCACGGACGGTCTCGGCGTTGTTGTGGAAGTGAGGAGTGCAGTCGAGCCGTCGTTTGACCTCGCATTCGGATTCGCACCCGCAGCAACAAGCGCGGTAGCGATCTTCGACCTTCCCATACCACATGCGTCCATCAATGCCGTTGTGCCCTCTTCGTCTGGTACATCCGACTTCGCACCGTGATCCAATAAGAATTGGACCATCTCTGTGTGTCCCATCACGACAGCGATCCGAAGAGCAGACGTGTGATCCGCATCCGTACCGTTTACGTCCGCACCTGCTTGGACGAGCTTGGCCGCCGCTTCTTGGTCGTTCTTCAGCACGGCTTCGATCAGCGGTGTCCGACCATGTTGAATGGACTGCGCAAAAGCATCGTCCTTTAACGCCTTCACCTTCCGTAGCTTTTCATCGAACACGCGTGCGGTGGACTTATCGTTCTCAGAGTTACGCTGTCTCTCGTACCCCCGATAAACGTCAGCGGCGTTGCGATAGGCGGACATGAGAATGTATCGCAAGGCCCCGGGTCGCCACTGCTCCAAGCCGATCGGCAGCGCGACTGCTGCCTCTGCTTCTTTTACAGCCTGATCCGCAGCGAAGGGTCGTCCATCCTTTTCGTTCGAGAACCGCTCAAGGCCGAAAGCCTCACAACCGATTATGTCTAAGCCTTGACCGAGCAGGCGTTGTGCCCGTTCGAAGTGATACTGTCCCGGACGCACTCGGTGAAGGTACGCCTCTGTAGCACGACAATCGAACGGCACGACCTGCTCAGGCAAGTCCCTCGGAACCAATGTCGGCCCTTGATGCTGATCGTCAAGAAAGACGGGAGGGGCAGCCAGCTTATCCTTAATGGACCTGTCAGTGTCCGAAGAAGCCGCCTCCCCAAACGACAACGATGACACCATGAACAATAACGGGAGAAGAGCAAGACCCCTCAGCAAGAGATGACGCTCGGTTCTGCGTGTTGTGCCGGTCTCACCTGAAGGAAAAGCGCAATGTTTCACACCTGCAATTTACGCCGAAGGAGCGGCCAATTCCAGACAACTGTCGTTATCGTTAGCACAAGCTTGCGCCGTT
>PMMJ01000137.1:0-10993 GCA_003162255.1 Acidobacteriaceae bacterium
TATTTGTTGGACACTACACTAGTGCGTAAAAGAGAAGTTCAGGCCCGTGGCAATCTGCAGGTCATTCTTTTTTGTTCCGGTCGGCGGGTTACTGACATAGATATCCCCGAACGAATTTTGCCAGCCCAGCCACTTGCTGAGTTTGGTGACCGTACCAAAATTGAATGTGCCGCGGTATTGCGACGTATCGCTGAGGTCGGGGTAAAAGAAAAAGCTCTGGGTGATGACTGTGCCCTTCCCCACCTTTTGAGTGAAGGCATCCCCCAGCGTCAAGGCCCCCAGGCTGCGGCTCACCGCTGCAACCGGCGTGCCGCCCGGCGGCGGCGGTGGAAGAGTGAAGGCCGAGTAGCTCTCATGCGTGTAGTTCGCACCGGCCAGCAGGTCCAGGGTAGTGGCCGCGTTCTTGATCGCGTGCGCGCCAATGCCACCGCCCAGAGTGGATCGCAGACTCAGGTCCTGCAGTGCATTGGAGAGGAAATCGCCATTCACAAACCCGAATGAACGCCCGGAGAAATTGTGGTCGTAGCGCGCTCCGCCGCCGGTCGAGTTCGCGGTGGTGTGGGGCGACGCCGTCGGCAGATCGTTGGTCGCGTAAACCGAATTGGTGTAAAGCAGCAGTTTGTCGCGGAATCCTGTGCGGACAGCATTGAAAGCCAGGTTCAAATTCTTGGCCTCGCTATTGCCGCGGGTCACCGCAAAGCCCAGATTCACACCACCGTTCCAGCCTTCCAATAGACCCGGGCGCAGGCTCTTCTCATAAGCCGCCTGCTCAGCCGGACTGCGCAACATGGTGACAGAGGCCTTTGGCGCCTCCACCGGTCCCTCCGTCTTGGTCACGACTACGACATTGTCGCCGTTCGCGGACACGGGACCAACTACGGTCTTGCCACCGAGCGTGATATTGAGGTCGCCCGCGGAAGTGATGCTTTGGATCGCGTCAAACTTCACCGTTACGTCGCCGGCGTAGTCGGTCTTGATCACGAGTTCCTTGCCGTCGGACTCCGTGATCGAGCCGGTTAACCGGTCGCCATTCTTCAAGACGACCTGGTCGGCTAGAGCCGGAATCGCCAATAAAAGACAAAGACCTACCACGAGTTTCTCAAGCACAAAAAACCTCCCAGGTGATTCAAAAATAGAATGGAGTTCCTACTCCGACCTCGCGGGCGCGACGGCACCTATCTCACACGGACGGAGCCAGCGCAGAACTTCCCCCACTGCCAGAACTAATTGTTTGGATGCACGAACTATATAGAACCCGCGGCAACTCGGCACGCCGGCAACCAGGATGTTGCCGTGCGCTCAGGCCTTATTTTCAGGCTTGACCTCAGTCTTGACTTCAGTCTTCGTGTCAGTGTCTTTCATACCATCTTTCAGTGCGCGAATGCCCTCGCCCAATCCCTTGCCCAACTCCGGCAATTTCTTGGGGCCAAACACCAGCAGCGCGATGAAGAAGATCACCAGCAGGTGCATGGGTTGAAACAGACCTTCAAACATATAGCCTCCGAACCGGACGTGCGGACCGGAGCACCGGGCAGCACAACCAACATGTAGTGTACCCCAAGTGAGCCCCGGCAGTCCTGCCAGTTCCGTCACAACCGCTATCAGCCCTGCCCGCTGGGGCATGTCCCTCAAAATTACTTCCGTGACCTATCGGCGTTACCACGGCCGGGCTATTTTGGACATAGGGCGATTCTCGCGCGTCAAACCACCAAAAACCGCCGGAGGGCTTCGTGAAACGCTGTGTCCTGAGATGGCTTTTGCTTCTGCTGGCGGCAGGCTCTTTGCACGCTGAACAAGCACCCCCCACGTCCGCTTCCAACGCCATTTTCCTGTGGCTGGCGGGCGGCATTTCGAGTGCCAGGATCCAGCGCCTGGCCCAAACGCAGGGTAAGCCCTGGACGCTTTCCTGCAGCGCTACATCGCCATGCGTCAGGCAATGCACCCGGGCGCTGCAAAAAGCCGGCGCTGATTCGGACTTGATTTATAGTCTCGTACGGCAGAGTGCAGATCGAAGTTCGGATCGCAGCCCCGACCGAAAGCTAGCCGCCACCGATGCCGGTGCCTGCTCCAGTCCAGCGGCACAAGTTGCCGCTCTGGTTCACGACAAGAACTTTGACGCTGCCGAAAACAAGATCCGCACCCTGCTTCGCGACCATGCGGATGATGATGCGAACAGTGCTTTGCTGCATTTTGTCCTCGGAACCATCCTGCGCCGGCAAGGCCGGTTCGACGACGCGTTCGACGCATTTACGGAATCTTCGCGCCTGATGCCCGGTTTCCCCGAAACCCACAGCCAGCTTTCTTATCTGTTTTACCGGACAGAGGATTCCGATGACGCCCTCGCCGAGGCGCGCACTGCCCTCAGTATGGATCCCGCCAATGCCGAGGCCTACCGCTACCTTGGCCTCGCCCTCTACGCCGATGGCCATTACGATGCCGCCCTGCATGCCTTCGACGAAGCGCTCGCGCGTGAACCTGCTAACTCCCTGGCGAATGCGGACGTCTACTTCGACATGGGAATCACCTACCGCGATCAGGGAGACCTGCGCCGCGCCGTCATTGCCTATCGCCACGCCCTCACTCTGCGTCCCGACTTCTGGGAGGCGCACAGCAATCTTGGCGTCGTCCTGCACGATCAGGGCAAGTTGGACGAGGCGATCGCGGAATATCGCTCCGCCAAGCGGCTGAATCCCGACGAAACCAGCGTTCGCAACAACCTGGGAAATACTCTCTGCGACAAGGAAGACTTCGATAGCGCCATCACGGAATTTACCGATCTCTATCGCCAGAGTCCGGATTGGGAAGGCGGTCACAATTGCCTGGCCCGCGCCTATATGTCGAAGCGCGATTACCCGTCTGCTATTAGAGAGTTACAAGCCGCCGTCGCCGCCAATCCCGCCGGAGCGGCCGAACACCGCGTTCTGGGACAGGTGCTCCTGCTCTCGGGAAAAGATCAGGAAGCCGTGGACGTGCTGCGTAAAGCCGTTGCGCTCAATCCCGAATCCGGTCTGGCCCACCACTATCTCGGCACGGCGCTCGTAAATACACTGCAACTGGCGGAAGCTGAAAAAGAATTTCGTCAGGCCCTCCGTCTTGAGCCCAGCGCCCAGAATCACTATTCCCTCGCCGCGTGCCTGATGGCTCTTAACCAATACGAAGAGGCCCTCGGAGAACTCGAAATCGCCTCCCGCATGGATCCCAGCCAGAGCCTCTACCGGGTCCGTATGCAGGAGGTCGTCCGGTTGATCACAACCTCGAAGTAGCTGGCAAAGTGACGAGCAGAGTCACTGCCGACGAGATGTACCATCGGGCATTCTTCCTTATGCACTGACGTGTATCGCCTTCGGCTACCGACAAACCTAGAATGTAATAAGAAAGCGCGGCGCTGGCAGCGCCACCGGGTCCGACAATGGAAAGCTCAATGGAATCCAACGCTACCAAGCAAGCACGGGATAATTCCGTCCACCCTGCCGTACTATCCATCGCAGAGCGGCCCATGCCGCAGGGATCCGCGCCCGAGGCCATCCCGGTGCCGGAGAAAAAGACCATCGGCTACGGCCTGCCCTGTTCGCGCTGCCACGCCTACTATCCCGCTGACATGCGCGTCTGTCCTATCTGCAAGTCGCCGGATCGGGTCTCGCCCGGCGAACCAGTGGGGCATTCCATGCCTGCTGTCGCACCACAACCCGCAACCGGCGCACAAATCGATGCCGAACGTGAGCGCTTGCTGAAAGAGTTCAAGTCAAACGCGTTCGCTTCCCACATTCAGATCAACCCTGCGGCCACGTTCCGCTGCGTTCTCGCCCACCAGCACAGCGGATCCACCGAACCGGCCGCGGTCTGCCATAGCTGCTACGGCGAGGTGCGTCAGCAAGCCGATCGTCTGGAAGCCGCCCTCCACATGGATGCGAAAGAAGCGGCGAAGATTGTCTATGAAGCAGTCTGGGCCGACACATCCGATCCCAGCACCACTTACTTGAATGCCGCCAACGCACTGCTCTCGGAGTTGCGCAAACGCGCCGGCATCGGCCTCCTGCTCGGCGCAAATCAGCCCCTGGCGCACTAGCCCGCATCCACGATCGCGAATCGTGTGGAAGCGGGGCGATGCCCCGCTTGGACCGGGCAAAGCTCCGTCCCCACCCACGCGCTCCCCGCAGAGGTTTGCAACTTTCGCGGCCTTCCCACATCTTATTCATGGGGATACGCCATGAACGACAAACTCAGCGAAAAGATCAGCAAGACCGAAGCCGAGTGGAAACAGCAACTCACTCCTGAGCAGTATCAGGTAGCCCGCGCCTGCGGCACCGAGCGCGCTTTCAGCGGCCAGTATTGGAACAAACACGATGACGGGACCTACCACTGCGTCTGCTGTGGCGCGCTGCTTTTTGGTTCGGAAACAAAATTCGATTCGGGAACCGGATGGCCGAGCTTTTTTGCCGCCGCCGATCGCAAGAACATCGCGGAACACACCGATACCAGTTATGGCATGACCCGCACGGAGGCGCGCTGTGCCCGCTGCGACGCGCATTTAGGCCACGTGTTTCCCGATGGCCCTGGCCCGACCGGGCTGCGCTACTGCATGAACTCGGCATCCCTCGACTTCAAACCGAAGCAGTAACGATACCAACAGAAAACGATGGAGCGCCGGGCATTCTTACCCGGCTGGACGGGCGAGACGCCCATCCCTCCATCGTCATCGTTGCCTTCAATTTCGCAGGGTTATGCGTTGCCCGCGACGGCGGCCAGCGCCTTGGGCGCTTCGAGCTTGTTCTGCGCCTGCGTTTTCTGATCGTTCGTTTCGGTGTGGCGCACTTCAAACCCACCCTTGAGGATCGCGCCCTCTTCCACGCTGATGCGATGCGTGACCACGTCGCCCATGAGCAGGCCTTCGCTGCGGATGTCCAGACGGTCGGCACATTCGACGTTGCCCTGCACCTTGCCCATGATCACGAGTTCTTTGGAGTTGATGTTCGCCGCAACATTTCCGTTGCGACCGATGGTGACACGATTGCCAGGAAAGTTAATCGTTCCTTCGACGCGTCCGTCAATGAAAATCGATTCCGCACCTGTCACTTCACCCTTGATGACCAGCGAGCGTCCGATGTGGGCCTGGTCCATCGGTGAGGTGGCCGGCTTGACCGGAGTGTAACTATTGGTGGGGACCGCGTTTGGAGAGTACTTCGGTTCCGGAGACTGCAACATGAATGAACCTCACTTGAAATCCGCAACCGCAGCGGGAGTTGGCCCTGCGGTCGAGGTCGATGGGCTTCTAACGGCAAGATGAGAATGGCACGAAGGGACGTGTTACGACAGGTTACCGAAGGGGGTGTCCGGCTGGCGTTAGTGTTTCTTGCTCTTAGCTTTTGGCCGTTGCTGGTTCAGACTGCATCTGTTTCTCTTGTTGGCACCGATTACTTCGCTGGTGCGAACTCAGGACGGAATCTCCCATCCCTCATCCTTCATCTTCCGGTTCGTCCAGTGTTGCAGTTGCTCGAACATAGCGGGGTCGATCACGACAAATCGCAGGCCCGCTCTTCCTCCTGCGTCGGACCATACCAACCGGCCTTTCAATTGGATCAGTGTTTCGCTCTCTGGCAAAAGGAAACTGACGTCGACTAATCCGGCAAACCCTGTTGGATCGCTCACCACATCGAGTCCCATGCCGCCCGTGCTCAGGTTGACCGCCTGCACCTGCAGCTCCTTGCCGTGCGCATTTCTTAGCGTCACCGACAGATTGACTTTGGCGCGAAAAAACTTCTGCTGGTCCTGACTCATGATGCCGAGCTTTGCCAAGGCTTCGCCTGAAACCAAGTCAATGCCGTACTCGCGCAGTTTGCGGCTGAGCGTGCGGCGGGAAATTCCGAGCTGCTCGGCAGCCTGGGCGCGATGCCCGCCGGTTTGCTCGAGCGCTCGGATGATCATCTGCTCTTCCATGTTTTCAAGGTTGCCGAGGGGCACTGCCCCGCTGCCACGGGTTGCGGCCGCGGGTTCGCCATACAACTCGGCTGTAACCTCGGCAGCCGTGATCTGCCGGTTCTCCGCGGCCATCGCAAGTTTTGCTACCAGGTTCCTTAGTTCGCGGATATTGCCCGGCCAAGGATGCGATTGCAGGACCGCGACCGCGTCTCCAGTAAACACTTTGTCCGCCGCTTTCAGAGACAGGAAGTGCCGAGCCAGCGCGGCAATATCTTCGGGACGCTCGCGCAAGGGCGGAACACGCAACTGGAACTGGCTCAAGCGGTGGAAAAGATCTTTGCGGAAGCGCCCTTCGTTCACCGCCAGTTCAAGATCCTGATTGGTAGCGGCAACTACTCGCACATCAACCGTGATTTTCCGGTTCCCACCCAAGCGGTAATACGGCGCGCCGTCGAGTACGCGCAGCAGTTTCACCTGGACTTGCGGCTGCAGTTCGCCAATTTCGTCCAGAAAAATCGTGCTCTTGTCCGCCAGTTCGAACAAACCGGCCTTCGAGCCATCGGCGCCGCTGAAGGCTCCCTTTTCGTAGCCGAACAGTTCGCTCTCCACCAGATGTTCGGGCAGGGCGGCGCAGTTGATATCCACCAATGCATGTTTGTGCCGGTAGGAGGATTCGTGTATGGTTCGCGCCACTAACTCCTTGCCGGTGCCGGTTTCGCCAGTTACGAGCACGGTCTCGGTATGCCCGGCCACGCGGTCCACCATGCCCATGAACTTATGCATCATCGGGCTGGCAATCAGAAATTGTGTGCCGTCGATAACACGCCGTGCCAGTGGCGCTGCACTGGCGGCAACTGCGGCCCGCGCCGGCGCACTCTCCACCAGGTTCTTCCCGGCGCTTTCGATCGAGAATCCGAGAATGCCTGCAGGAGCCGCATTGGCGTCGCGCAGCAGCGTCAATAACAAACGAACCTCGACGCTCTGGCCTGACTTAGCGGGGCAGAGAAGTTCGCCCTCGAACCGTCCTTTCTCGATAACCGAAGCAATCGCCCGGCTGGCGAGAAACGACGGCCGTTCATCGCCATAGAAGTCAGTGATGTTTCGCCCGACCAGTTCCTTCGGCGCAAAGCCGTATCGATCTACACCCTGGTGACAGCTAGTGATGATGCCGTGAAGATCAGCGGTAAAGATAAAGACCGCTTCCTGCAACTCGTCGAGAATGCCGGATCGCCAAATGACCTTGCTCGCCCGCGTAGGGGCATGGCAAGGTCGGCTCTCAGTTACGGACCTCGGTGAGCTCTCCGTTGGCGGAGTCTTCGATGAAATTGACATTTCTGTGTCAGTAGCGAAAAAGGGCCTGTCACTTTGCGCTGCGCCCGCCGGGTTCACTACTTCAGTTTTCGGCGGCAGGCGTTGCGAGGACGCGCCCCTCTGCCTGATGCTGCCACAACCCCGATCATCTCATGGGGTTCTCAGCGCTATGTCTCACACCGAAGTAACTAAGCTATAAACCTTACTAACGAGTTAGGCTCTCCTTGCACTCTTCAGCCAGCGCAACCAGCGACATCGGCAGTTACTTTGGTAAGTATCTGAACTTTAGATACTCAACTACCATCCGTTACAACGGGAGGACTAGAGTTGTCTCCCGCTCTGGAAACGGTTGACGAGCCAAAAAGTGGCAGCGCGTGACCGCTTTTGCGGGCAGTCTGCATAATGTGCCTGGGAAAACGGCGGATAGGCAAGCATAACTGCAGCAGATTCAACGCTCTGCCCAAGGTAATGAAAAGCACAGGCGTGGACGTGCAGGTGCACGCGCATAACTAGAAGTCACAGGTCGACCTATGTCCATTCGGGCAAGGCTGTTTATCGGAACAACGGCAGCGCTTGGCATCTGCGTGCTGGCGGACAGCCTATGGCACTGGCAGAGTGTCGACCTGACCCGATTTGTCTGCTACCTGCTGGTCGCGGTCCTGGCTTCAAGTCTTAAGATTCAATTGCCCGGCATCGACGGCACCATGTCGGTCAACTTCCTGTTCATTCTGCTCAGTGTGCTCGAACTCAACCTTCCCGAGACCTTGGTGATTGGTTGCACGGCGACGCTGGCGCAATGCCTCTTCGGAACGCGGCAGAAACTCGTCCCCGCCAAGATCGTTTTCAACGTCTTCAGCATGATGGCGAACGCAATCGTCCTGTCGTACTTCGCCTATCACGATTTGCAGCGAGTGCTCGGGGCAGGCACGCTGCCGCTGCTGATCATCACTGCCCTGGTCTTTTTCCTGGCGAACACGATCCCGGTTGCCGTGATCATCTCGGTAACCGAAGGCAAGCCGGCGCGCAAGGTCTGGGCGGAATGCCACTTCTGGTCGTTCCCTTTCTACATGGTCGGTGCGGCCGTGGTGTTTGGGGTGGGGTTCGTCAGCAAACAGGTGGGATGGCAGACCTCGCTTCTGGTTCTGCCGCTCGTCTATTGGGTCTATCGTTCATATCATCTCTATCTTGCCAAGCTGGCGGCGGAAAAGCGACAGGTCGAGATCGAAAAACGCAACGCAGAAGACGTTGCCGCGCTGCACATGCGCACCATCGAGGCCCTCGCGCTGGCCATCGAAGCCAAGGACCACACCTCGCACCAACACCTGCAGCGCGTACGCGTGTTCGCGGTTGAGGTCGCAAAGGAATTGGAGTTTTCCGAAGACGAAATCGAAGCGCTGCGTGCGGCTGCGCTGCTGCACGACATCGGCAAGCTGGCGATCCCCGAACACATCATCAACAAGCCCGGGCGCCTGACTCCGGAAGAATTCGAGAAGATGAAGATCCACACGCTGGTGGGCGCCGAAATCCTGCAGCGCGTCGCGTTCCCCTATCCGGTCGCGCCCATCGTTCGCGCACACCACGAACGCTGGGACGGAGCGGGCTATCCCGACGGTTTGAAGGGTGAGCAGATTCCCAAAGGCGCGCGGGTGCTCGCCGCCGTCGATTGCCTGGACGCACTGGCCTCGCATCGCCAGTATCGCAATGCCATGTCGCTCGATGCCGCCATGGAGAAAGTCGACTCCTTGTCGGGTTCGGCCTTCGAACCCAGAATCGTCGAGGTTCTAAAGCGCCGCTACCGGGAACTGGAGAGGCTGGCACAGTCGGATCCGACGACGGTAGAGGAGGCGCCTTTCCCAACCGACGTTGGCGTCACGGCAGGCATGGAACTGGCCGCCGGATTCGAGCAGTCTCCGCCGACCCCGCTCCCGGCGAACGATGCGGATTTCCTCTCCTCGATCGCTTCGGCCCGCCAGGAAGCGCAGACCATGTTCGAACTCAGTCAGGATCTCGGCAACTCGCTCAGTCTCGGCGAAACGCTCTCCGTGCTTTCCATGCGCCTGCGCAGAATGATTCCTTACGATTCCATGGCCGTATTTCTATTGAAGGACGGCCGGCTGCTGCCCGAACTGGTGAGCGGCGATAACTTCCGGCTACTCTCGTCGCTGAACATCGGCCTGGGAGAAGGGCTCTGTGGCTGGGTCGCCGAAAAGCGCAAGCCGGTCGTCAATGGCAATCCTGAGGCCGAGGCCGGATACGTGAGCGATCCCGCAAAATTCACCACGCTACGCTCGACGCTCGCCGTGCCGCTCGAAGGGCTCAATGGGGTGGTCGGCGTGCTGGCCATGTACTGTGCCGATCGCGATGCTTTCTCACCGGATCATCTGCGCATCCTGCTCGCCATCAGTTCGAAGATTGCGTTGTCCGTCGAAAATGCGCTCAAGTATCAGCAGGCCGAAGACTCAGCAACCACCGACTACTTAACGGGACTGCCCAACGCCCGCTCGTTGTTCGTTCATCTGTCGCGCGAACTGGCACGCTGCCGCCGCACCGGCACAGCACTCGCGTTGATGGTCTGCGACCTCGACAACTTCAAGCAGATTAACGATCTCTATGGCCACCTCGAAGGTGACAATCTGCTGAAGGATTTTGCCGGCCACCTGAAAGAAAGTTGCCGAGGCTACGACTATGTTGCCCGCATGGGTGGCGATGAATTCGTGATCGTCGCTCCTGGGTTGAGTCCGGAAGCTGCCAGCGAAAAGGCCAGCCGTCTGAATCAACTGGCCGTCGAAGCGGGCAGAAAAATTGCCGGCCGCGACCTGGTTGGCCTGAGCATGGGAACGGCGTTCTGTCCGGCGGATGGTTTCGACGTGGAGCGTCTTCTCGCCGAGGCCGACCGCCGCATGTACTCCATGAAGAAACTTCACCACTCCCCCGAACCCGATCGTGACGCGGATCCTTCGACCTCGCGCGCTCGGGGTGCGACGGTGAACTAGGACGCTGCCATGCTGCTGCGAAAAACGCTGTTGTGGAAAATCGCGCGGAGCTTCGCACGACAGCTGGGGGCAATCGCCGCGCTCGTCCTGCTGGGCGGACTGCTCTCGGCCACGTTCGTGCGCCTGGCTCCCGGCTTCGATTCCGACGAGCGCCAACTCGACCCCAGCCTCAACTCCGAGAGTGTGCGCGCCTTGCGCCAGTCGCGCGCCGGTGAACACAACATTCTCGGCTTTTACGTCGGCTACCTCCGCGGCGCCATCCATGGCGATCTCGGCACTTCTCACGCCCTCGGCCAACCCGTGCAAAATCTCCTGCGCGAGCGCTGGCCCGTCACCGTGCGCGTGGCAGGTGTTGGACTTTTGCTGGCATGGCTGCTGGCCTCGACTCTAGCCTTCACCGCCTGCCTCTGGCGTCGTCCGGCATATGAACTTTTCGGTACCACCGTCAGCGGCGCTTTCCTCTGCATTCCGGCAGCAGTGCTGGCCTTGCTTTCGGTAATCCTCAACGCTCCCGGATATCTCGCCATCGCCTTGATCGTGTTCCCCAAGATTTATCGCTATTCGCGAAACGTGCTCGCGAAGGCTTACGCCTTGCCGCACATCACCGCCGCCCGCGCCCGCGGACNNGCCGGCATCACCGTCAGCATCGCCCTGGGCGCGAGCATTCCCGTCGAAGCCTTATGCGGACTGCCCGGCATCGGTCAACTGGCATGGCAGGCCGCACTTTCCAGAGATCTACCCCTGCTGGTGAACCTGACCGTGCTGGTTACGCT
>PMMJ01000137.1:11000-11285 GCA_003162255.1 Acidobacteriaceae bacterium
GAAGTTGGCCGCGATCGCTTCGCCCGCGTTCTCTATGGCACGCGCATCTCGCTCCTGCTCGCTCCCGCCGCCGCGCTGGTCTCCACTGCATTGGCTGCGCTGATCGGCGGCCTCGCCGGATATTTGGGCGGAATCTGGCTGCGTCTAGCCCGAGGCTTTACCGACCTGTTTCTTTCTCTGCCCTGGCTTTTCCTGCTGATCACGGTTCGTGCGCTCTTGCCGTTGAACGTTTCTCCGCTCACTTCGGTCCTGATTACGTTTCTCATTCTCGGACTGCTCGGCTGG
>PMMJ01000472.1 GCA_003162255.1 Acidobacteriaceae bacterium
GCACCGGACCCGCAGACGAGATTGAAGACACCGGCGGGGAGCCCAGCCTCTGCCACGGCCTTGGCAAATTCACCGGCGTTGTTCGGCGTGATCGAGCTCGGCTTGATGACGATGGTGTTGCCCGTCAGCAGGGCCGGNNGCCATGTAGTCGATGTAGTCCGCCGTGAAGCCCGCCTCGACCCGGGAGAGGCCAAGAACCTTGCCCTGCTCCTCGGAGATCACCCGCGCGAGATGCTCGGGATCCTTCCGGAGTGCGGCCGCAATCTTGCGCAGATAACCGGCTCGCTCGATAGGCGCCAGCTTCTCCCAGTCACCCTGCGCCTTCTCGGCGGCGCGGATCGCCTCCCGGGTGTCCTCGGTCGACGAGTCCGGGACCTCCGAGATCACCTGCCCGGTGGACGGGTTCTCCACCTTGACGGTCTTGCCGCCCTGGGCGTCCACGAATCGCCCGTCGACGTAGTTCTGGTACCGCGGCGATGCAACGGCCATGACAACCTCCAACTGGGACCATCAACTGGGACCATGGGGTGAACGCCTGGGAGTCTGAATCCGCCCAGCGCCGGACTGCCAGTGCCGTAGGTCACCGGGAGAACCGCCGTGCTGCGCTCCGGCGAGAATCAGGCCTGGGTCCGCCCCATCGTCTCCACGCCGACTGCCTTAGAAGGTGGCTGCGAGCGTGGGCCGGAAGGCGTGGACGGAGGCGTCGGGAGCACAACCAGTGGACACGACGTGCGCAGGTCGTGGGTTGGTCGGTGGCCGTCTTGCTGACTGTGTGGCCCTGCGGCCCCAAGTTCAGCCGCTAACAGCGTGAGGGCCTCATGGGCGGCGCTCAGGTCGTCGAGGTCGCGCGCCTCGAGGTATCCGACCGCGACCCTGAGAAGAGTGGGCGCCGTGTCGTACTGCAACGAGCCAGCGACACGTCGGGGTGGGTCGAGAACGGTCTAGGACCCCCAGACCCTGTACGACTCCTACGATTCGCGGTGGGGCGACCCATCGCCGTCACTTCTCCGGGACCAGCCCGCTGGCTTCCGGGCCCCGAGCTCGCCGGGCGAACAGACCCGGGACACGGTGATGAAGTGTCGGCCGTCCCCCGCCGGGAGGGAGAACCCTTCGGGCTCCCCCTCGCCGACGTCGAGGATGAGCTGGGTGTGCTTCCACACCTCGTATTGACGCCCGTCGATGTAGAAGGGGCAGCCGCCCAGCTCACCCAGGAGGACGTCGTGGTCGCCCACGATGAGTTCGCCGGCATCGAAGCAGATCGGGAGGCTGCCGTCGCAGCAGCCTCCCGACTGGAAGAACATCAGGGGCCCTCGCTGGACCACCATGCGAGCGATCGCGTCGAGTGCCGCCGGCGTGGCGACGACCGGGGGCTCAGCGACGCGCTCGTCCACTCTCACGCTCCGATCAGAAGAACCCTTGGGCGTTGGGGGTGTAGCTGACGAGCAGGTTCTTCACCTGGGTGTAGTGCTCCAGCATCATCTGGTGATTCTCCCGCCCGACGCCGGAGATCTTGTAGCCGCCGAAGGCTGCGCCCGCTGGATACAGGTGATAGCAGTTGGTCCAGACGCGGCCGGCCTTGATCTCGCGGCCTACGCGATAGGCGGTCGTGCCGTTGCGGGACCAGACGCCGGCGCCCAGGCCGTACACCGTATCGTTGCCGATCTCGATGGCCTCCTCCAGAGTCTTGAACTTGGTCACCGAGAGCACGGGGCCAAAGATCTCCTCCTGAAAGACGCGCATCTTGTTGTGACCGACAAAGACCGTCGGCTTGATGTAGTAGCCGTTCTCGAGGTCGCCGCCCAGATGGGCCTGTTCACCACCGATGGCACACTTCGCCCCTTCTTGTTTCCCGACGTTGATGTATCCCAGGATTTTCTCCATCTGGTCGTGCGATGCTTGCGCGCCCATCATGGTCGTGGGATCGAGAGGATTGCCCATCTTGATCTTGCCCACACGCTCCAGCGCACGCTCCATGAACTTGTCGAAGATCGATTCCTGGATCAGCGCTCGCGAAGGACAGGTGCAGACCTCGCCCTTGTTAAAAGCAAACAGGGTGAAGCCTTCCAGGGCCTTGTCGAAGAAGTCGTCGTTCTGGTCCATCACGTCGGCGAAGAAGATGTTAGGAGACTTTCCACCCAACTCCAGGGTCTGCGGAATGATGGGCTCCGAAGCGTACTGCATGATGAGCCGGCCAGTCGTGGTTTCGCCGGTAAAGGCGATCTTGGCAATGCGCGGGTTGGTCGCCAGGGCTTTGCCGATCTCACCCCCGGGTCCGGTAACCACATTGATCACACCGGGGGGCAGCAGGTCTCCGATCAGTTGCATCAGGACGAGCAGACTTAGTGGTGTGTTCGACGCGGGCTTGATCACCGAGCAGTTTCCCGCCCCGACGGCGGGAGCTAGCTTCCACGCCGCCATCAGCAGCGGAAAGTTCCAGGGAATGATCTGACCGACCACTCCCAGCGGCTCCTTGAAGTGATAGGCGACGGTATCGTTGTCCAGTTCACCCAGAGCGCCTTCTTCGGCGCGGATGCAGGCGGCAAAATAACGGAAGTGGTCGATCGAAAGAGGAACGTCCGCGGCGCGAGTCTCGCGGATGGGTTTGCCATTGTCCAGCGTTTCGGTCAGCGCCAGAAGCTCCAGATTCTCCTCCATCTTGTCGGCGATCTTCAGCAGGATGGCGGCGCGGACGGCGGGCGCGGTATGTCCCCACGAATATTGGATGGCGTGCGCCGCGTCGAGCGCTTTCTCGATGTCCTCGGCGGTGGAGCGCGCAATTTCGGCCAGCGGCTCCCCGTTAATGGGACTGTGGTCGGTGAAATACTTCCCTTTGACGGGTGACACAAACTTCCCGCCGATGAAGTTTTCATACTTGGTGCGGACGCCCTGCTTGTGCAGAGTGTCGAGGGCTTGATCGATGGATGTTGCTTTTACGAGATCCGCTACGGGCATGACAGATATCTCCTTCAGGTGGGCGGCCGCTCCTTAGACAATTTCCCGAGAAGGGCCGCCGAGAGTGGTCGAACGTCGAACCCACTGATGAGGTTGCATGTGCATGGCTGGCACTTGTCCCAGCGCGAGAAGCTACTATCGGGACGGTACTCTCGGGAGCAACCCCGGCGCAGTGACCGCGATCACGTTGCGCGGTGCGTTTCTCGAATCCCAATTCACTCCACGATGACGGCCCCGGTCATCATCGGATGCAGCTTGCAGAAATAAGGGAACTTGCCGGAGCTTGCGAATGTGAACTGGAAGTTCTGGTTTGAATCCAACACCGGCGACGAAAACACTTTGTCGTTACTGGTGACGGTGTGCGGGATGTCGTCCTTGTTCGTCCAGCGCACTGTGGACCCAGCTTTGACCGTGAGTTCCTTTGGCTTGAAGGAAAAATTGTCGATGGCAGCCTGGACCGTTTCTCCCGCGGCGGCAGCTGTGGGCTGGTTCTGTTGGGTGGACTGGCCTTGAGCACCAGCGGCGGACAGCGCCGCGGCTGCCCTGCGCAAGATCGTACTGGCTTCTTCGGCGGGTGTGCCGGCCAGCGTCGCGTCCACCACCGCAAGATGACTGTTTCCGGCGAGATAACTCACATTAGTCAGGCCGAGGACACGACGTAACTGGTCCGCTGGCACTTTGAGAGGACCCGCCGAAGGCGCTGAGCCCGGCAACGGCTGTGGGAATGCCGTCGCCATCGCCGAATGGAAGGTGACGTTGCCTTCCACCTTTTGCATGACCTGGTGAATGTGCCCGTTCAGCACGGTGACGGAGCCGAAGCGTTTGAGGTAAGCCAAGGCCTGCGCGCTGTCTTCGGTTGCCCAGCCCCACTCCGGGTAAGCGGCCCACAGCGGAATGTGCGCGAACACGACGATGGGTGTGCTGCTGGCGCGGCCTCTCAGATCGTTCTGAAGCCATTCCAATTGCTCAACCCCGAGAATACCCAGGCCTCCAGCTTTGAAATTAACCACATTGACGAGACCGACGAAATGAACGCCCTTATGGTCGAAGCTGTGCCATCCGGCGCCCTTGGTCTGTTTGCCGTAGCGATCGAGGAACTGCTGCCCATTGTCGAGCGCGACGTCGTGCTCACCTGGGACGTAGAAGACCTGCTTCGGCCGAGCACCTTTTAGAACTTGGTCGAGCGTATCGAACTCGCCTGGCTTCGAGAGATGGCTGAGATCTCCAGTGTGAAGGATGAGATCCGGTTCGACCGGCAGTGCGTTGATCTTGTCGATCGCCGCTTGTAGCGTGGCAGTAACATCGACATTTGCCGGCTTATCGAAACCGATGTGACTGTCGCTGATCTGGACAAAAGAAAACGAAGATTGATCGCCAGGTTTCGAGTTTGCGCCAAAAAGGCGAGATACCGGCACGCCTCCAGCGAACGTCCATACCACTCCCGTGCCGGCCCATGCCATGCACTTAAGGAAGCCGCGGCGATCGACGCCATCACTGCTCGGAGCCTCAATTATGTTGTTCTCTTTTTTGTCTTGCTTCTTCATTTTTCCCACTGCCATTTCGAAACTCGCGTTGCCGTCGTTCGTGCACAGATGAAGCGACCCACAAAAACAAACTGCACCTCTTCAGTTGTTGGCAGTGACTAGGTTTTCAGGATGGCTCTGTTCCCCCTGACGATTGTTCTTGGAAGAATCCTCAACCTTGGCCCTTATCGACGGAGATTCATCCTTCTTCTTTGGGTGCCGGCGGCTGTGATCTACTCGGTTGTCGCGCTGAATGACCATAGCCCTTGCATCGTCGTTTACCAGCGGGGCGTCCGAGGGATTGTCGGCAAAAGCAAGAGAACTAACGAAACAAGCCGCGAACGCCAGTGTTATTGCTCGATTTTTCATGTTGTACTCCTTCCATTTCTCGTTTGACACGATTTCAAGTAGTGCGACGTGCCCTCCTTTACATCCCACGACGTTAGCGGGCATCTGCACTCTGCCACTGATAACTGGGTAGGTCGCGATTTATTCCAGAACCGGATAAATTCTGGTTCACGGGCTTGTGGCGCGAGGCCGTGAAAAGAGCAGAAGCCTAGCCAAGTCCGTTGACGCCACTTAGGAATCCGCCCAGGTGCCCTGTTAGCGCGATGATTCCGACGCCCAGAATTTCAAGAGCCAGACGATAATTCGGCAAGCTCTCCTCCCGCCGTCGTGCGCGGAAATGCACCCACCAGACCAGCCAGATCAGCGCCCTCGATACGCACGCCAGCACCAGGTGCAGCAGTAAGATGCCCTTCAGTCTCTGCCCCTCGAGTTGGAGTTGCCACGCGAGGATACCCGTAGCGAGGACCGGAATAGTTGAAATCGTTGCCCCCAGCAGGTTGTAGTAGGCTGCGTCCGCCAAGCCACGTCGCTTCGTCCATTGCGAGATGAGGTCGAACGCCACTGCCATGATGAACAGCGCGATTGGAAAATGGATCAGCACCACATGTTGTGCATGCCTAGCCAAGAGTGCGGTCTTGAGATTGAAAGGACTTACCATGGCTGCGCTCCCGAAGTGTGAGTCTTGAGTCCTGCACCGTCAGAGGGTCTCCTGCTGGTTCCGGCGCTCCTACCTGATAACCGGCCAGACAGCCCTTTATTTCCGCCTCGCAAAATTATTGTTATCCCGGGGAATAAAAATCAGGATTGCTGGTTTAATCTTTCAGGGATGTCAGGAGTGAGTCCCCAATCCGAGTCCTTCGAAGCACTGGCCATGCCGCTCTTCGATCAGCTGTACAACTTCGCGCACTGGCTGACGCAGAATCGCGAAGAGGCCGAAGATCTGGTTCAGGAAACCTACGCCAAGGCTCTGAAAGGGTTTTCATCTTTCCAGTTGGGGACTAATTTTCGGGCATGGATGTATCGCATTTTGCGCAACACGTTCTTGACCTCGCGCACCGGACTCAAAGCTGCTTCGACGGTTCCTCTTGATTCACAGGAGGACGGACCTGAACTGGCAGTGGAAAACGAGAACCCGGAAACGATTCTGATGAGAAGCTCTGATTCCGGCGTGGTGCAGAGCGCCATCGACGGGCTGCCGGTGAATTACCGGGAGGTCCTCCTTCTTTGCGAGGTGGAGGAAATGTCGTACCAGGAAATTGCGGAAACGCTTTCCATTCCTATTGGCACGGTAATGTCGCGTTTATCGCGCGCCAGAAAAGCGTTACGCGATGGCCTGCGACCAAAGTTTCAACGAGGGTGAACTGGGGGCAACTATGCTTTGTGAGTCCTGGAGGGCAAAACTCGACACCTACCTCGACGGTGAATTGCCGGAGGAGGAAATGCGCACCTTCGACGCTCATGTGCGCGGCTGCCCCTCTTGCTCGTCGGATGCACTTATGCGCGTGCAGAGAAAGCGCGCGATTCACGTGGCTGGAAAGCGCTTTGCTCCCAGCGCTGAGTTCCGCAAACGGGTGCAGCGGAGCATTGCAGCCAAACCGCAGCGCAGTCTCAGCATGGGTTGGATGTTAGCGGCGGCGGTAGCCGTCATGGTCGCGGCCGGAGTGTTGACTTCAACCTATGTAGGAACGCGGTCCGGCAGAAACCGGGTGTTCAGCGAGATTGCCGATTTGCACGTTGAGACGCTGGCCAGTTCCTCGCCGGTGGATGTGGTCTCCACCGATCGGCACACGGTGAAGCCGTGGTTCCAGGGGAAGATTCCCTTCGCGTTCAATTTGCCGGAGCTTCAGAACTCCGAGTTCTCTCTGCTGGGAGGCCGGATGACCTATCTTGAGCAAACGCCGGGCGCACATTTAATCTACGATGTTCGGAAGCACCACATTTCTGTATTCGTGTTCCAGGAGCGGTCCTTGCGAGCCAAGTTGGACGAGAATTCTCTCTCGCCAAAGAATCTGCCGTTCAACATGGAGACGTGGAGTCAGGGCGGCCTGCGTTATTTCGTGATCGGCGACGCGAGTGCTGCGGACATCGATAGTCTGGCAAAGTTGTTTAAAGCCGCGTCATAGAGTCGTCGCTCGTGGTTCTTAGCGAAAAGCGAAAAGCCAAGAGCTGACCGACTCCGATGCCGCGGCGAATTCCCGATCGATGGACTCCTATTCAGCGATATTCACATCGCCACACAAACTTACTTCCACTCCAAGCTCTCGAAAGCAAGCCGCTTTGGCGGCGAGTACCCTGCCTGCAGCTGCAATACCGGGAGCGTATGCAACGTGAATGTGATTTGCCTTGTGATGTCCCATCATCTGATCGCGGGACACGCCGGGAGTAACGGCATGCATGACGGGCCATTGTGACGTTGTGATCCGCCAACGGCGTTGCGTCTCTTCCGCAGGCAAGGCAATGGACTGGCCGTGTCCCAAGTCCACCTTAAGCTTGCCATCTTCAATGTAGACGCGGCTCCATATGATTTCGCCGGGCTTGCTGATGCCCTTCAGCGTCCCACCACCCAGACGGAAATACATGGGCGGCTGGCGTTCACTTACTGCTCCCGCATAGCCGCCGATAAGATGCGCCGGAGGCACCGCGCCTGAGATTTCGAACACCCACACAAATCGACCGTCGTAGTCTTCTCCGTAACGAATGTCGTGGAGCGTGTTTTCCGGCGGATAACCCAGCGCATCCCAAACGCGTTTCGTAACTAACGCATCGATTCCAGCACACTCGTCCACTTCATTAAAATGAGGAAGCGGCTTCCCCTCNNTTCAAGCCCTGCTGATACTGAATACCAATCACGTCGCAACCGAAGTCATCCGCTATGCGGAGCGCCGCGATATACATTCGGCATTGGTCGAGAATTTGATCGTTGGTGAGATCGGTCTCAGGATTTGGACCGGTAAGGAACTTCATCCCCTTCGCGTCCAGCCAGCCTCGCACCGCCTGCGCTTCGGCCGTCGATACTAACTTCATCGCAGCATAAAGCGCCGATTGGCTAAGACGTTCTTTGTAGATGCCAACCGGATTCAGTAAGTGATCGGGGATGATGGCATTGAACATCCCCATGCAGCCTTCGTCAAAGACGCCCAGAATCGCTTTCTCGCGTTTCAGACGCTGCGCTTCGGCTGCCCCTAACATCTCCGCATCTTTGGGCAGATGCACCGCCGAAAGAGGGCGCACATGGCTGTGATCGTGGGTGATCGCTTCTCCCCGCAGCCACGCCCGCAAGCGCGAAAGAAAATAATCATCGGAAAAATCCTTTGACCACAGCGTGGAATACTTCACTCCAGCCTTGGTCAGCGAACCATTCAGGTTCAGCATTCCCACCAGCCCTGGCCANNGCCACCGTGAGGATGGGGCCGCGGTGCGACCACAGGCCGTGCAACACATGGTGGCTGTACTGCCAGACGGCTTCGACGACCATCAGCGGAGCGTCGGCCGGGATCTGGCGGAAGACCTCCATGCCGTACTTCTGGGAATCGATGAAGCCGTGCTGCTTTACCGGATCGATGGCATGTCCCCGTACGGCTTGAAAACCATTGCGTTCGATTGCCGAGACGACTAACTCTTCGACTTTTTGTTGCGCTGGCCAGCACTGCCGGTTCGCTTCCAAACGAAGGTCGCCGCTGGCGATAAGAATAATTGCTTGCATAGGTTCTCCATTCCAATCGACATATCGCGATTGCTATTGAGTTGACATCGTTTGTTGGTAGAGTTCAGTTGCGTTCTGCGGTGTGACCAGTCGCGGCGCCACCGTATATTTCTTTTCGGGACGAAAGTTCGGGTCGCGCAACATTTTCAGCGCAATTTCGACCGTTTTATCCACACGCAAAGGATAGACAAAGGTCGCCGCCAAAATTCCATCGGCCACCTTCTTAATTCCTCCGGCCGCACCTCCAAATCCATCGACACCTACAAAAATCATCTCTCGCTCCCGCCCCAGTTCCTTGGCCGCGAGATACGCTCCCACGGCCATGGGATCGTTGTGGGCATAGACAACGTCGATGGATGGCGGTCCACGCAGCACCTCGGTCATCCACTTATGCCCGCGCAGTCGATCCGATCATCCCGTCAATGGGTCAAATCCACCACGTGCTCGCCCCGCGATACTCCGAAGCTGGCGCTTCCCTCGATCACCTTGACCTGGCGGACGTTGTTGCCGTCAATGACCACCTTCACCGGCCCGACATCGAATTCGCTGATCGTAAGGTGGAGATCACGCTCGCTCTTCAGTCTCATCGACACACGACTGGAAGATTTCTCGTAGCTTCGCACCACAATCCCCGCGTCTGCCTGCAAGCGCACTTTCCCATCGCGTGCGACCTCAGTCTTGCCGGGTCCAACGGCTACATCGTACGTATGATTCTGCCACGTGGCGCGATACAGGCGGACTTCGGCGCTGGAATTTAACGTTCCAAATCGCAGGCCATCCCACGGATTCGCGTCCATATATACCTCGACCCCGAGAAGGCACAACAAAGCTCCCCAGGTGTAGTGGAGATCGCCGCCGCCGCTGCCTCCCCAGGCGTGGTAAAGCTCGTCGTCGTGCTGGTTAATTTTCCAGTCGTTCATGAAGAGGGCATAACTTTTCTGGGCGAACTCCAGGGCCGCCTGGTCGAAGCCATAGCGATCGATGGCGTGGTAGAGCAGGTAATTCGTGGGGCCCCAGATGCTGCCACGCCAGTAATACTGATCGGCAAATGCCGGATCGTTGCGCGCAGTCGTTGGCGCCACATAATCCCCCCAGAATTCCTTGGGATTGAGCAGGTGCTCGCGCACCATCCTCTCCGCTTGTTGCGGCGTAGCGATGCCAGCGAGCATGGGATAGAAGCTGCTCGGGGAAAGCCGCTTCGAGAACTCGCCATTCCAGAATCGGTTTTCGTAGATCCCGTCATTTTCGTTCCAGAGCTTTTCCCGCACGAGCCGCTTCGTCTTCTCGTAGTCGGACTGAAAGGCTTGCCGGTCGTCCTCTTTGCCGAGTTGCGCGGCCAGCGCCGCCAGACTTTCCGCGTCCAAGGCATACAAAGAGTTCAATCCCACATCGTCGAGGTCCATGGTGTAGGTATGCGGGTCGTAGTGGACGTCATCCCACATCGGATTGTCATCCATCCCCGATTCCCATCGGGCATGCATCAGGAAGCCGCGGCCACCGCTCGATACGCCCGATCTCCGGTCGCTGCCCCACTCCAGCAGTCCATCCCGGTTGCCATCGCGCCACGGCTGTCCGTCACCGCGATCTTTGAACCACCACTCGTGCCACTTCTTGAGCCGTGGATAAGCCCACTTCAGCATTTCGTCGTCGGGATAGCGCTGCAGCACTTCCAGACGCAGTACGCTCCCACCGGCGGCTGCGAGCGATCCGGCGAAGTGCCGGCTCCGGTAACGCCATTGGGAATCAATCCGCTCTCGGTTTGAGCCAGCAGAAGCGCTCGAATTGTGGCCAGGGACTGGTCTTTGTCCTCCAGACTAGTCAGCAGCGATCCGAAAAAGCCATCCCACTCTCCCAGCACCCAACCCGCGCCGTGAGCCCACTTCCGGCTGATACTGGGAAACACCAGATCTTGGCGCGGTGCGTACAGCGTGTTCCAGAACATGTTGTTGCCGATCGCATCCGGGGCGCCTGCAAACAGGCCTTCCGCCGCAGGTCGCCGCCGCGAGTATGCTTCGGACTTTTCCTTGAGCAGGGTATCGATCTTCCCGGGCGCGAGCAAGCCCCGGGCTCGCTCGAGAAGTTCCTGTTTGTTCCACCCCAGAGTGGCGACAAAGTGCGCCGTGCGCGACTGCCCGGTCACGAACTGAAGCCCGGCCGCGTTCCTCGACGGGTCGCTGTCAATCGAGTCGACCAGGACCCCCGCATTTTTCATAGTGTCGCGCAATTGATCGACGGAAGGGTAGGTGCCGCTGCCCATTGTCGGCCGGTCGATCATGGCCACGAATTGGCTGGAGAGTCCGAAAACACCGTCAAAATAGCGCTCGCCCACAATCGCCTGTTTGTTCGCTTCCACCGCATAGACGCCCGGCAAACCCCAAAGAGTTCCTGCAAGGGGAATGTAAGTTTCGAGAACGATTTGGAAATCGGAGTCAGCGGTGATTGTTCCGACAACCGTCGTCTCGTCAATCCGCGACCATTCGAGCGTGATCAGCGCATTGCGCGGGGGAACTGCCCACGACATGCGGCAGTAGGACGCGTCCGGAGCATGGGGCCCAACCTCCCGTACGGAATCGAAGATAGCGGGTCCATCGATAAAGGTTTGGCTGAACGATCCGAATCTAAATGCAAAGTCGGAGGGTTGCCGGAACGCCTGCGCCGCGAAAACCACGCCGTTCCAGGCATCGGCATCGAGGGCATCGACATGGAGGTGGTCAAAACTGGGTGTGCTCCGGTTTGCCTCCGCTCCCGCTGCCAACGAAGCAGAGAGCAACAGAAGAACGCAGCTGACAAGTAACGGCACGCAAGAGATTTTTTTGCCGCTCAACCATTGCACAGGGAATCCTCGCTGCCAAGGAAAGCGATCGTGCGAAGCTTACCATTCGTCTCGGGAAAGCAGGAGGTTGATCGTTGCGGATCCAAGTTGGGTGGCACCTGCGGGCGCAGTTTCTAGGTACGCGGCAGTCTCACCCGTACCTGGCAGCCTCTCCTTCCGCTTCGGTTGGACAACTCAATCGAGCCTCCGTGCACTTCGGCGATCTGGCGAGAGAGTGCCAAGCCTATGCCGCTGCCCGCGGGCTTGGTCGTATAGAACGGCACAAACGCATTGCTTGGATTGAGCAGTCCCGGCCCGTTATCGTCGATGGTAAGCACAATGCCATGGTCTTCGACTTTCCAACTCAGTGTTACCTGCGGCTGGGAAGCCTCCGCGCCCGTTCCGGAATCGCTCTGAGTGCCGTTCGCCGGGCTTAGGTCAAGAGCCGCTTCGACGGCGTTGCGCACCAGATTAATCAGCATCTGCTCGATCTGGTCGGGATCGACCATCAAAGTCACATCCGGACCCGGAAAGATCGTTACCGCGAGCCGCGTCTCGAGAAAAACAACCCGCTCCACGATGGGGAAGAGCGCGACCTTTCGCAATGACGGAGGCGGCATTTGCGCCAATTGCCGATACGCCTGCAGAAATCGGTTCAGCGACGCGGAGCGCGTTTCAATGATCTCCAAACCTCGCTCAAAATCATGACGCTGTTCGGGATAAAGTTGCGCCTCCGCCAGGCGGGCACTGAGGCTTCCTGCGATCGACTTGATGGGGGTCAGCGAATTGTTGAGTTCGTGCCCAAGCACTCGAATCAACCGTTGCCAAGCGCGGCGCTCCTCCTCGCGGAGCGCTCGGCTGACGTCCGACAAGACAACCAGCGTGTGCGGCAGGCCTTTCTCGCGGAACTTACTTTGCCGCACTAGCCAGCGGGCGCTCGAACTGCTGCTCAGACTATTGCTCGGCAAAGCGACGAGTGCCTCATTCGCCGCGCTCAGGCAATCGGCTAGTCCGATCTCGTCGGCAGTGCGTCCGAGGAGGCGAACGGCAGCTTGTTGCAGGAGTTTTTCGCCCGCGGGATTTACCAGTCGAAGCACTCGGTCCGGGTCAAAGGCGAACAACGGAGCATCGATTTCTTCCACCACGCGCCGCAAAAGCGCAGTCGCTTCAATGGCGCGGATGCGCTGATCCGTGAGCAGATCGGCCAAGGCGTTGACTTCAAGCGAAAGCTCCCCGATCGCGTCACCGGTGGTCGCTCCGCGGGCTCGAAAGGAATAGTCTTCCTCGCGCAGCGCCGCAACCACGTTCGCCAATGTCTGCAACGGACGCACGATTTGCTCGTGCAATGCCGCGGCCAGCGCCCACCAGACCAATAGCTCTAGCAATGACAGCGCCAACTTCGATTCCGTGGACCACGACTGCATCCAGATAAGAATGCCGCTGACCAAAATTCCGGGTAAGGCGACGAGCAGGGAGTAGAGGCTGATACGACGCTCGTAGAGGAGGCGAACCCGCTTGCGAGGAACCTTCCGCCTTGCTGCCATGCCGCTGGTCGGCGGGCTAGAGGCCATACTTCTCCATGCGCCGATAGAGCGCGCCCCGGCTCAGCCCCAAGGCTTCGGCGGCTTGGCTGATGTTTCCCTGAAAACGCTGCAGAGCCTTTCGAATCAGGAGCGCTTCCACCGCCTCCAGGCTGAGCTCTTCGAGATTTTGGGCTTGCGGCCTCTGCAGATTCAGCCCGAGATCCGCGGGTTGAATCTCGTGTCCGCGGCACATCAGGACGGCGCGCTCCAGCGTGTGTTCGAGTTCTCGAACATTGCCTGGCCAGGAATATTGCGCCATGAACTGCAGCGCGGAACTGTCGAATCCTTCGATTTCGCGGCGATAGCGAGAGGCATAGCGACGGAGAAAATGGATGGCGAGAGTCGGAATATCTTCGCGGCGTTCGCGGAGCGGCGGCACGTGAATCTCGACGGTGTTGAGACGAAAAAGCAGATCCTCGCGGAACTGGCCCGAAGAACATGCAGCCTGAAGGTCGGTATTCGTCGCCGAGATCACACGTACATCGATCTTCCGCGGCCGCGAGGATCCGAGCCGCTCGATCTCTCCGGATTCGAGCACACGTAGTAATTTCGCCTGTTGCCGGATGGGCACATTTCCGATTTCGTCCAGAAAGATCGTTCCGCCGTCGGCGAGTTCGAATCGCCCGATGCGGTCGGTTCGTGCGTCCGTGAAGGCGCCCTTCACGTGGCCGAACAGTTCGCTTTCGAACAGTCCCTCCGCCAACGCGCCCGTGTTCACCGCAACCAGCGGGCGTGAAGCGCGCGAAGAAAGAGCATGCAGCGTTTGCGCGACCACTTCTTTGCCGCTGCCGTGTTCGCCTGTAATCAAGACATTCGCGTCGGAAGGACCGACCCGTGCCATGGCCTCCAGCACAGGCTGCATGGAAGCCGCCGCGGCGATGAAGTCCGGGCGCCCTTCAATTTGAAGAAGCCGGTTCTCCGCCGCCAGTCGCTCGGCGCGTTGCAAGGCACGATGCAATTCGACTTGCGTCCGCAAAATAGCGAGCAGGCGCTCATTTTCCCAGGGCTTTTGGATGAAGTCTCGTGCTCCGCGGCGCATGGCTTCGACGGCCAGTCCAACATTGCCCCATGCGGTCATGACGATCACTGGGAGATTGCTATCGAGCGCCACGATTTCCGAAAGAAGATCCAAGCCCTCCTGGCCAGAAGTGGTGTCGCGCGTGTAGTTGAGATCGATCAGCAGCGCATCGTAAGAATCCGCCGCCAAGGCCTCTCGAACCTCGGCGGGAGAGGTGGCGCTCTCCACGCGATAGCCTTGGGGATGAAGCAGGAGTTCGATAGCTTCGAGAATGTGCGGCTGATCGTCAGCCGCCAGAATGCGGGGCGCGCGGTTCTCACGGGTTTGGGAAGGCGGCGGCGCGTTGCGAAGATCTTGCGGCTTGGCCGAAGTTGGCATGGGTTATGGAGATGAGGCGGTAACCGTCCCATCGACCGCATCCTGAATTAGCACTCCATTATGTTCCAAAGTGGCCCCGGTAGCGCGATCAAGTTCGACTCTGGCTTTTTGGTAAGTCGTCATGGCGGTAACCAAGTCCAATTCCGCCATCGATAGATCGCGCTGCGCTGTCATGGTCTGGTAGCTCGATCCCGATCCCAGGTCTTGCTCCTTCTTTGTGATATCGAATGTGCGCTCGGAGAGATCCCTCGCCTTGCGGGCTGATTCAACCCTGGCACGCGATTGTTCCAGCGCATACTGAGCGTTCCGCACCTCGATTCGAATCTGCTTTCTTAGCTGCTCTTTGCGGACGCTGGCTTGCCGGTACTCCAACTCGGAACGGTACTGGTCGGCCTTGGCAACGCGGTTGCGAAATGGAATATTCAGATTGAATCCCACGAAATAGTCTGGCGAAGAATTGTTAAAAGCGGTTTGCCACGCGCCCTGCAGGTCGGTCGGGACACTGGAGGAACTTCCGGGAGTCACCAATCCCGCGAGACCGCTGCCGCCGTAGTAGCCCACTAGGGAGAGCGTGGGTAGAAGCGCGTTCCGCGCGGCTTGGCGGCTGATTTGCCGGTTCGCGAGGTCGACGTCGGTCTCCAACAGTTCCGGACGATTCCGCAGTCCTTCTCCAATCAGATCGAGAATCGGCGCGCTCGCGTCCGCTTCGGTGCTGGTGCTCTGCATGCGATCCGTCGGCACGACCGGCATTTCTTCCAGGGTCGGGTCGTCGAGGCTCTTGGTAAGCGCGTTCTTCATCAGCGATTCCTGTAGTTGCAGATTGGTCCGCGCAACGGTTAAATCCTGGTCACGCTTGGAAACTTCGGCCTCGGCCTTCATCACGTCCATCTGTGGAACGCTTTCCAGCTGCAATTGCTTTTTGGCGTTCTCCAGAGTCTGATTGGCGAAGGCGAGAGACTGTTCATTCACGCGCGCCTGCTCGTAGGCGTTGACGAGATCCCAATAAATGTTTTCGATCTGCGTGACGGTGGCAATTACCTGATCTTTGAAGGCAATGTCGGAGATCTTTTTGTTGTTGTTGGCGATGCGCAGGTAGCGCAGGTTCGGCCCGAATCCAAATCCAGCGAGAAGCTCCTGTTGGAAACTGAAGCGGTAGTAGGAGTTCAAAGCCGGCGACAGGAAAGTGTCGGGGCTGTTGGTAGTCTGGCGATTGTTATTAAACTCGAAGGAAATCGTGGTGCCGGTGGCAAAGGCTTGCGTGTAGCTGGCGTTCACTTGTGCCGTATTCAGCTGCAAGGATGGGATGCCGTAGACCTGCTCATTCGATAGCGGAGAGGTTAGATGCTCGATCCCCATGCTCACATTGAGAGCCGGATCGTACGATGCCACGGGCGTTCCCGCTCCCAAGGTGGATTGCACCAGCCCTGAGGCGCCCGCACCCGCGCCGCCAGCGCCACCCGTCGTGCCCCCTGCGCCCGCACCCGGCGCTCCCGCACCGTAGCCTCCGACTCCTCCTCCGGGAGTGCCTTGCACTACGCCGGTGTTGACGCCACGAAAGCTGCCGCCAGCCTTGGTGCGAAGCAGGTCCGTATCGGCGATCGGCAAGTTGTAGCGGGCGATGGCCAAATCCAGATTGTTCTCGAGCGCGAGGTCGACCGCATCTTTCAGCGATAAGTAGAGTTTGCCGTCCCGAATCATGCGACTGAGACGCGGAGAATTTGCCAGCGCCGGTTCCGGCACGCGATCGGCATTGTATGGACTAAACGGATTGTGCGATTGCGGCATTTCCAATGCGGCCGGAGTGCGCACCTGAGCTTGCGCCATGGCTGCCATAAGCACGAGCAGCACGGCCATTAGTGAAACGTCAAAGCACCGTTTGCGGAAATAGAGCGTCATCGATTCACCGCCGCGTCGTTTGGCTCAATTGTTGGGTTTGGATTCGCGGTATCGCCAACCAGCCAACCATCGCGCAACTGGATGGTCCGAGTTCCATAAGCAGCGTTCGTTTCGGAGTGTGTGACTTGCACGATCGTTGTTCCCTGTCGATTCAATTCCCGGAAGAGCTCCATGATCTCCTTGGCTTGGCTGGAATGCAGGTTTCCGGTTGGCTCGTCCGCCAGCAGCAACGCCGGATTGTGAATGACCGCTCGCGCGATCCCGACCAACTGCTGTTGCCCGCCAGAAAGCTGGCTGGGATAAAGGTCTTTCTTGGCGACAATCTGGAAACGATCGAGCGCGTCGGCGACAAGGGTTTGCCGCTGGCTGCGCGGAATGTCCTTGTAGGAAAGCGGCAGATCGATGTTTTCCATCACCGTGAGATCGTCGAGCAGGTGATAACTCTGAAAGACCATGCCGACATTCTTCTTCGCCAACTCGGCGCGTTCCTTTCTCTTCATCGCATGTGCGGCCTGCTCGCGGAACCAGTACTCGCCCTGCCACTGATCGTCCAGGAAAGCGAGGACATTCAACAGGGAGGATTTCCCCGCGCCCGATGGTCCCATCACCGTGATGAACTCGCCTTGTTGAATTTCGAGGTTGATGCGGCGCAGAACCCATGTCTGTCCCGGACCGGTCTTGTAGCTGCGTTCGACGTTTTTGAGTTGGATCATTTCGCTCTCGGTAAATGATTTGATTTTCTATTCGTAGCGCAGCGCCACCATGGGATCGACCTTGGCCGCACGGCGGGCTGGGATGTAGCACGCCAGCAGCGCCACAAAGGCAATCAAACTCGAAACGCTTATATAGGTAATCGCATCGGATGGCGCAATGCCGACGAGGAAATCGCCTACCAGATGTCCAACCGCAAACGCTCCCAGAAGTCCCACCGTCATACCCATGGCAATGATGAACAAGCCATGGCGGCAAATCATCGTGAGGATTTCTTTAGGCTGGGCCCCTAATGCCATTCGAATCCCGATCTCCCTGGTGCGCTGGTTGACGGCGTAGGACATGACCCCATAAATTCCGACTATGGCAATAGTCAGGCCCAGTGATCCCAAGGCCGCAGCCAACCCGGCGCCCAATTGGAAAAGCAACAAACCGTTGATCCCATGCAAGGATTCGGTCATGGTGCGCTCGCCAAAAACAGAAACCGCGGGCGCAAGGGACTGGACCGTCTTCAGGACCTCGGGACCCATAGGCTGCGTCGTACCCCTGGTGCGGATTTGCAGAGTTCTGAGCGAGAAATCATGTTGCGCGATCGGCACAAAAAAAAGCGGCTCGAACGGGCCGTAAAGCTCGCCCATGCGGCTATTCCTGACGATGCCAACGATGGTGATGGATTGCTTGGGGTCGCCGGACATTGTGAATTGCCTGCCCAACGCATCCTGGCCAGGCCAAAAGTGTTCGGCCATTGCCTGGTTGATGACCGCGACGTGGGTTGAGTTCTCGTTATCGGCGTCGCCGAGATCGCGGCCACCGAGCAGCACCATGCCCATCGTTTTGAAGTATCCGGGCGATACGGCGTTGTACCCGGCAGAGGCCTCTGGTTGGTCCTTCGTCGGCGCGTACCCCGGGATGGTAAGGCGATCTGAAGGATTGTCATCGCCCAGTGGGACTGCGGCGGCCAGACTTGCCGACTCGACTCCCGGCATGGCTCGAACGCGGTCTAGAAGCTCGCGATAGAAAGCGGAACCCTGGGCGTTCGAATAGCCAGACTTGCTCGGATCGAGCGAGAGATTGATGACATGCCGAGGGTCAAATCCCAAGTCGAATTTCTGCACGCTTTGAAGACTTCGGATAAACAAGCCGGCAACAATCAAAAGAGCAAGGGACCCTCCAATTTGGACCGCGACCAACATGCTGCGCAAACGCTGGTGCGCGCCGGTTGTGGTACGTCCGCCTTCGTGCAGCACTTCTCCCAAGTTGGTGGATGAGACGCGGAGCGCGGGAACGATTCCCACTAGAATCCCCGTAAAGAGCGCGGTCACCAAGGCATAGGTGTAAACGCGCCAGTCCAGGGACAAGTCCAACACGACAGGCAGATTGCTCTGAAGGGGAACCGAGCTAAGTAGACGACTCCCTCCAATACCCAATGCAATTCCGCCGATACACGCGAACCCAGCCAGCAGAAGGCTTTCCGTTAGCAACTGACGCAGCAGTCGGGTTCGTCCAGCGCCCAACGCTGCGCGGACCGCCATTTCATTCTGGCGGACTACAGCGCGAACGAGGAACAAATTGGCGACATTCACGCAGGCCAGGAGGAGCACTAATCCGGCGAGAATCATGAACAGGGCCACCAGTTGCACAATTGGGTTCGGGCCGCTGCCAGAAAGCGTGATGAGCGGAGGACTAAAAGGCCGCAAGGGCATGGCTTGTAGCGCGTGTCTTTCCCCGTCGCGCGGGAACTCCTTCAACAGCCGTTGGCCCACCAGTCCGGTCAGCGATTGCACTTTGTAGGCGCCCACGCCAGGCTTTACCCGCGCCATCACATTGAGACTTCGCTTTCTCGTGTCGTTGAGATAATCGGGGGAACCTTTCGTTTGAATCGTGGTCATCCCCAGCGGCAAATAGCCTTGTGCCTCGATGACCGGCACGATCTCGAGAAAACCTTTCGGCGCAATCCCCACAATCGTGATTGGATGGCCGTTGATGAAGACCGTCTTGCCTACGATTGCAGGATTTCCATGGAAGCGCGATTGCCAATACCTGTAGCTGAGGACCACCACCGGGTCCGCTCCATCCACAGATCCTTCCGATGGCAAAATGAAGCGCCCCAAATACGGGGAGATGCCGAGTGTCGGGAAAAAGCTTCCGCTGGCATAAACCGTCATAATGGGCTTCGTGCTTCCGTCCACGGTTAGGCCGTCTTGGCCGTTTTCCAGGCCACCGAAAGTGAAGGCCGCCGCATCGGAAAAAATGTCCGCAGTCTGCTTACGAGTTTCTTCAAATTCGGCGTGGGAGAACTGAGCGTCAAAGTTTCCACCGTCGCTGGGGAAAGCCAGGATGGTCATTTGTTCCGGAGCCTTAATCGGCAGGGGACGCAGCACAAGCCAATCGACCATACTGAAAACCGCGGTATTCGCCCCGATGCCCAACGCCAGCGTAATGACGGCCACCGCCGTAAATCCCGGGCGCTTGCGCAGTTGGCGCAGTGCGTAGCGCAGATCTTGCAGTAGTCCGGTCATCTTCTCTTGTCTCCGGTCACTCGTATCGCAGCGCCACCATGGGATCGACNNACCGTGAGATCGTCGAGCAGGTGATAACTCTGAAAGACCATGCCGACATTCTTCTTCGCCAACTCGGCGCGTTCCTTTCTCTTCATCGCATGTGCGGCCTGCTCGCGGAACCAGTACTCGCCCTGCCACTGATCGTCCAGGAAAGCGAGGACATTCAACAGGGAGGATTTCCCCGCGCCCGATGGTCCCATCACCGTGATGAACTCGCCTTGTTGAATTTCGAGGTTGATGCGGCGCAGAACCCATGTCTGTCCCGGACCGGTCTTGTAGCTGCGTTCGACGTTTTTGAGTTGGATCATTTCGCTCTCGGTAAATGATTTGATTTTCTATTCGTAGCGCAGCGCCACCATGGGATCGACCGACGCAGCGCGGCGGGCGGGCAGGTAGTTCGCCAGGAACGCCACGGCGCCGAGCAGTGCGACCACGGCAGCGAAAGTCAGGGGATCGGTTGCCGTAATCCCAAACAGCATCCCCGAGATCAGCCGCGTCATCCCGAGCGCAAGGGTGGTGCCGGCTGCAATTCCCATCAAAACGAGCGCCATTCCTTGTTTCACTACGAGTGCGACCACATCGGGACGCCGCGCTCCCAAAGCCATGCGGATACCGATTTCTTTGGTGCGTTGCGCGACCGAGTAAGACATGACACCGTAGAGTCCGACGGCCGCCAGCAGCATGGCCACCACGGCAAAGATGGTGAACAGTAACATGCTGAACCTCCGCCGCTGGACGGAGTTAGCGATGACCTCCTGCATGGTGCGAACATTGGCAAGAGGGATGTCTTTGTTGACGCGCCACACCACATTCTGTGCCGCCGAAGTCACGCTCGTGGGGTCGGAGGTTGCACTGCGTATCGCCACGAACATCGACGGCCATGGCGCCTGGCCGAGCAACTGGTAGATTTCAGAGTGAGGAGCAGTATCGAGCCCGACGTGCCGGACGTTACCGACGACGCCTATGATCTGCAGGGTCAAATTGTCCGGGCCGAATTTGGTGAGCTGTTTGCCAATCGGGTCCTGTCCGGGGAAAACGGTACGCGCCAAAGCCTCGTTGACGATCGCCACATTCAGCGAACTGCCGAGGTCGCTCTCACTGAAGCTGCGCCCTTTCAGCAGCGGGATGCCCATCGCGCGGAAATAGTCGGGCGTGCTGACGCGAATGTCCGCGCTGTAGCCCTTGTCGATTCCGGGAAGGCTGAAGCTGCGCGAACTGTTGCCTCCAGCCAGTGGCAGCCTGCTGACCGCACCCACAGCCTGCACGCCCGGCAACGCCTGCAGCCGTTGCACGACTTCCTGGTAAAACGCGAGTTGGCGAACAGCATCGGTAGAGGACGGAAGTCCAAGGTTGAAGGTCAGAAGATGATCCGGATCGAAGCCGGGATTAACATCCATGAGTCGCATGAAACTTTTGACCAGCAGCCCGGCCCCAACCAGCAGAACCAGCGAGAGTCCCACTTCGGCGATCACCAGCGCGGAGCGAGTTCGTCCCCGGTTCGCCGTGCTCCCGCGCTCGCCTTCCTTGAGGAATTCGCTGGGGCTTGATCGCGACGATTGCAGAGCGGGCATCAGGCCAAAAACAATTCCACAAACAATGGAAGCCAGGAAACTGAAGGCCAACACTTCCCGGTTGATTCCAATCTGTTTGAACTGACGAATATCCGGTGGGCTCAATGCCAACAGCGACGGAACGGCTACGACCGCCAGCAGCAGTCCGAGGACTCCTCCCACTAGTGCGAGCAAAACGCTTTCGGTAAGCAACTGGCGCAGCAAACGCCGACGGCTCGCACCCAGAGTCGTTCGTATCGAGATTTCCTTAGCGCGCGCCGTGGCTCGTGCCAGAAGAAGGTTGGCAACGTTGGCGCAACCGATCAGAAGCACGACGGCAACCGCAGCCAGCAGGACCAGCAGAACGGGGCGGATGTCACCGACAACATATTCATGCAAGGGCAGAAAGCTCACGCCGGTCTTGTCGTTTGAATCGGGATACTGCGTCTCCAGGCGGCGGCCGATGGTATCGAGTTCCGCGCGGGCCTGCTGCGGCATCACTCCTGGCTTCAACCGCGCCCACACGTCGAGATAATTTCTGTCCCTGAATTGGCGTGGATCTTTGTCAGGTGCCAGAGGATGGGTCGGCACGCCCCAGGGAGAGGGCAGCCATAACTCGCCGTACTCGTCCGGAGAAAAGTTTGGCGGCATCACGCCGACAACGGTGTACTGCTCGCCATTGAGCCGAATGTCCCGGCCAACAATCGAGTGATCCGCGGCAAAGTAGCGCTGCCACAAGCCATAGCCGAGCACCACGACGTGATCGTTACCGGCCTGCGCGTCGCCCGCCTGCAAGCCGCGCCCCAGCATCGGGTTTACTCCGAACAGAGGAAAGAAGTTGGGCGTGGTCATCGTGCCTCTGATCCGCTCTGGACGATCTCCAGCGGATAAACTTCCTTGCCATCCGCGAGACGCTGCCATCTGGGCGAAGACCTGATTTTGTGCGACCCAATCCAGATAGTTGGCCGGCGAGGCGTCGCCGGTCGATATGCCCTCGAACGTCTGTGAGACTTTTACGATGCGATCCGAATCTGGATAAGGAAGCGGGTGCAATAACACTTGATCGACCACACTGAACACTGCGGTGGTGGCGCCAATCCCCAGCGCCAGAGTGATCACAGCAACAGCAGTGAATCCCGGGCTCTTACGCAGTTGCCGCAGCGCATAGCGAAGATCTTGCAGTAGTCCGGTCATCTTCTTTTATCTCCTGTTACTCGTACCGCAACGCCACCATGGGATCGACCTTGGCCGCGCGGCGCGCGGGAACCCACGCGCCAAATAACGCCACAACCAGAAGCAACGCCGCGGCTTCGGCTAGAGTAGCTGGGTCGTTCGCGCGTATACCGAACAGCAGCGATCCGATCCAGCGGGCGGCAACCAGCGAACCGAGAATGCCGGCTGCTGCGCCGAACCCAACCCACATGGATGCTTGCCACACCATCATTCTGGTGACTTCCGCTGTGGTCGCTCCCAGCGCCACGCGGATACCAATCTCCTGCGTGCGTTGACTCACCAGCAGCGAGACGACGCCGTAGATGCCCAACGCCGTCAAGAGCACGCCAACGACGGCGAACAGGGAAAGCAGGGCCGCGCTGAAGCGTGGCCGTTCCGCCAGCTTGGCGACACTCTCGCTCAGAGTACTTACCTCGACCGGCAACGTAGAGTCGAGCGTCTTGACGGCGTTGCGCAATTCCAGCGCCACGGTTTGTGGCCCAAGCGCGCTTCGAACCACGATGCTGACGCGCTGAGAACCGGGAAAATGGAAGATGACGTCATCCTCGGTGTGACGGCGAACCATGTAGTACTCGCGCCCAACCTGCCCGCCCAACCCCTGGTTCTGAGTGTTGCCGGTCACACCAATTACCGTGAACGGGGCAGCCAGTTCAGCCCGGTCTGCATGGAAACGAACCATTTTGCCCAGAGCTTTTTCATCGGGGAACATCTGCTGCGCCAAGGCTTGATTGAGGATGATGGAATACGCGCCAGGGGCCCGATCCCGCTCCTCGAAAGTGCGGCCGCTAAGCAGCGGGATTCCCAGCACCGAAAAATATTCTGGCGTAACCGCTCGCCAGCCCACGACTCCGCCGATACCCTGTTCCGGGCCGAGTGACGGCTGGCCCTCCCCCTGCACGGCCACGTAGGGCATGGTGCGTGCTGGCGGGGTTGGTGGAAGCGAGTCACTCAGGGCCACAGACGCAAATCCAGGAAGTTCCTTCAACTTCCGTTCCAGTTCCTCAAAGAACCTCAGCCGCTCTGCGGCCCCGGAATATTTCTGCTGCCCGAGCGTGATCTGTGCCGCCACGATGTTTGCCGGGTTCATCCCCAGAGGCTCGGTTTCCAGCCTGAGCAGGCTGCGCACAAACAACATGGCACTGGCCAGAAGAACGACGGCCATCCACACCTGGGCGGCGAGGAGCATTTGTCTCAGGCGCGCCCCCCGCGTACCCACCATGGTCTTGACCACCAGCATCTGGACTGTCGGCTTTTCCAGCGCGGGCAAAGTTCCGAACACTATCCCCGAAGCGAGCGACAGGAGGACGGCAAATAGCAATACCCGTCCGTCCACCGCCGCCTCCGACAAGCGCGGAATTCCCACGGGAGCAAGCGCGACAAACGCCTGAACGATGACGTACGCGAGCCCCGTGCCGCAGGCGCCTCCCATCAGGGCGAGCAAAACACTCTCCGTGAGCCTTTGCTGGAATAAGCGAACGCGCGGCGCGCCGAGGGTCGAGCGGATCGCCAACTCGTTCCTTCTTCCCGCGCTGCGGGCCAACACGAGGTTCGCCGCGTTGGCGCAGGCAATCAGAAGCACTGCCAGAGCCGACGCCAGCAGCAGCCAGGCGGCCCGGCGCGAGTCATGGACCTGCAGGTCTTTTATCGAGCGCACTTGCAGACGCAGCACCTTTCGAAAGGGCGGCGGTGCGGACTCAACAAAGTCGCGAAAAAGTGGTTGCAACTCCGCCTTGGTTTGTTCAATGCTGGCCCCGGGCTTCATCCGCCCAAACACCCGGACCACCGTGCCCATTTCGTGGCGTTGCACGATCGATTCGTCGAGCGCCTCCGGGACCAATATGCTGGTGCGCGCCAGCCTTGGAAATTCGAAATCGCGTGGCAACACTCCCACGATGCGCGTCGGCTGTCCGTCGAGAGAAATCGCGCGGCCCACGACGTCACGGTCTCCTCCAAATCGGTCCTGCCACAATCCGTACGTCAGCAGCGCCACCTTGGGCGCATCGGGACGGTCCTCTTCCCGCGTGAGATTCCGGCCCAACAACGGCTGGATACCAAGCGTTGGCAAGAATGTCGACGCCACTGCGGCGCATGTCGCACGTACCGGATGGTCATCGGTGAGATCGCAATCGCTGACGCCGGTGGAGGAAGTAAAGCCAACGAACGAGGTTTGCTGGTCCCTCCACCCGAGGTAGTTCGCGGCAAAGAGAAACTCGCCGTCGATGATGGGCGCGACGACGCCCACGGAAACAAGCTGGTCATCTTGCGGATAAGGTAAGCTGCGGAAGAGTATGCGGTCCACCAGAGTGAACATCGCTGTGGTGGCGCCGATCCCTAGCGCCAGCGTGAGCACGGATACTGCCGTGAATCCAGGGCTCATGCGAAACTGGCGCAAGGCATAGCGCACATCTTGCAGCAGCCCACTCATGCGCTCGTCTCCTGCAGGAGCTTCTTGAGTTCTTCCTCGGCCACCACCTTGCCGTCGAACAAATGCACTTCGCGCTGCGCGTGTTTGGCGAAGCGCGGATCGTGCGTCACCATGCAGATGGTCGCTCCTTCGCGATGCAGGTTCTGCAGGAACTCCATCACCGCCTCGCCGTTGCGGGAATCGAGGTTTCCGGTGGGCTCGTCGGCGAGCAGAATGGACGGCTTCCCGCCCAGGGCTCGCGCCACCGCGACACGCTGCTGCTGGCCGCCCGATAGTTGCGACGGATAATGCCGCACGCGATGCGCCATGCCGACGCGCTCCAGCGCTTCCATCACCCGAGCTTTGCGGTTCGCCGCCGGCATTTTTTGACGGTAGGTCAGCGGCAGCTCGACGTTCTCATAGACGGTCAGATCGCCAATCAGGTTGAAACTCTGGAAGATAAAACCAATCTCCTGGTTCCGTATGCGGGAGCGCTCCGCGAAATCGAGATTCTCAACCGTCTTCCCATTCAGGAAGTAGCGTCCGGCGGTCGGCGTATCCAGCAGCCCGATGATCGAGAGCAGCGTCGATTTACCACATCCCGAGGGCCCCGACATGGCGACATACTCTCCTTTATTGATCGACAGGTGAACGCCGGAGAGGGCGTGCGTCTCGATCTCGTCGGTGTAGAAAACTTTGGTCAGTTCCTGAATCTGGATGAGTGGCTGTTCTGCTTCGGTCATTGGCAACTCCCTCGCTGTTTGAGTTCACTCTTTAATCGAGCCGGATACGATCGGTGTTATCCCAACGCGACATGTCGGACAGGATGACAGTATCTCCTTCGTGCAGCCCTTCAATTACCTGGATCGAATTCACCGAGGCTCGTCCTACCTTCACAGGTACGCGCACGGCCGCCTGGCCGTCCGGGCCCAGCTTGAACAAGCTGATAGTGCTGTTCTCCTGGCCGAAGGCGGGACGGCCGACATAGAGCACGTTGTCCATGCGCTCCAGATCGATGGTTCCGTCCACACTCAGGTCGGGCCGCGCGCCCTTCGGGAGTTCTCCGATGAGTTTGACGTCGACAGTCACGGTTCCGTTTTGTACCGCTGGATCGACGCGCATTACTGCGCCCGCGATCACGCCGTTGTGCGTGTCGACCGAAGCGATCTCGCCAATCTGCACGTCGCGCGCCTGCGTCTCGGCGACTTTCAGCGTAGCCATCAGGTGATCGGGTTGCACCACCTTCGCCAGCATGGTTCCGGGCAGTACGTGCTGGCCGACTTGCAGCGGGAGATCCACCAGCACCCCATCGATCCCGGCTCGAACTTTCAAGGCGTCCAGTTGCTTTTGTTTGAGCTGCGCCAGCGTGCGCATCTGATCGACTTTGGCTTGCTGTTGTGCCATCTGCGACTCAATCGCTCGCTGATTGGCCGTGAGCCGCTGCGTTTCAAGATCGTTTCTCGTGGTGAGTTCGTCCGCCTTGTCCTTGGAAGACTTGTAGGCCAGGCCCGAGATGACTCCCAGTTCGTAGAGAGCCTTGTCGGTGTCGGCCTGCCGTTGCGCCTGCGCGTGGTCCGCGTGGACGGTAGCGGCGCCTGCCTTCTGGTTCATCAGATCGCTTTCGAGCTTTACCCGAAGACTCTGGTATTCAGCTTCGGCGGCCTTCAATTGCAGCTCGGCGTCGACCGCGGCTTGCTCTGTCTGCGGATTGCTCATTTCCAGTAAGATCGTGCTGGCCGTCACCTGCGAACCGGGCAGCATATGAATGCGAACGACCGTGGCCTCGGTCTCCGCCGGAATCTGGCGCACCGATTCCTGGCTCGGCACCAGCGACCCTAGCCCGCGCACCTGGCGCAGCATCGGACCGCGCTTGACCGTGTCGGTCCACACCGTGCCGCGCTCCACCGTCGGCGCCGCAGGCTTCAGCCGTGAAACTCCGACTGAGACTGCGGCCACGGCTAACACTACCGCGGCCACGATGAGCGCTTGGCGGCGACGTTTCTGAGTTCTGAACTCGGGTCGAGCGATGTCCATTTCGGGTGTAGAGTGGCAACCGGAAGGCCATCGTCCGCGGAATGGTAAGTATTCAGAAACATGGTGGATAGAGTTGATGGCGTCGACTGGAGGAGACGTTTCCCTATCCTGAACTGGACGATGGTGTCCGGGAATGGACAGCGCCGCCGCTCAGAACTAGAGGCTTATATCTCCTCAGGAAGGGGAAGCTCTGGCTTGGGTTCGCCGACAACTGGCGCTCCTGGCTTTTTGCTCTGGAAAACCTCGTAGACCGGCAGGCCAGCCAAGACCACTACAACTCCAAGCAGCGCCGCTCGTGGAGTACGCGCCGCAACCAGAACCAACATCAGTGCGACCAGAGTCAGAAATGCGAGAGGCGTCAGGGGATATCCAGGAGTCAGGATCACCGACTCTCCTGCCTGTTGTCGTGGCCGCAGAACGAACAAACCTGCCACCGTGATCCCCAGAAACAGAATGACGATGAACAGGGCATACGAGATAATCTGCTCAAAACTGCCGGCGAACACCAACAGGGAAGCAATGCAGCCCTGAATCGCAATGGCATTGGCAGGCGTACCGAACCGGGGATGAGTGCGCGCGACCGCCTTGAGAAAGAGGCCGTCGTTGGCCATCGCGTAGTAGACACGCGGTGCGAACATGATGAGCGCCGCTAAACTGCCCAGCAGGCAGATGATGACGATGGCAGCGAAAACCATGCCACCGGTTGGGCCGAACAGCACTTCTCCCGCTTGGGCAACGAAGGTCTGATCGGAAGTTACTTTTTCCAGCGGAACCAGATATAGGAAGACGGCGCTGACCACGATATAGACGGCAGTCACCGCGAGCACACCGAACAACAAAGCGCGCGGCAAATTGCGGCCCGGATCGCGAACCTCACCGGCGATCTTGCCGACATCCCACCATCCGGCAAACGAAAAGAAAGCGCCTACCAGGCCAACGCCAAGCGCGGGCGCCAATGGCATGGAACCATGCCGTTGGGCCACGAACGGCACGAAGTTCGACCATGATCCCAAGCGGAAGACGACGGCCCACACCGTCAGGAAGCCGAGGAGTCCGAGTTTGAGCCATGTGACCCAGCGCAAAAATCCTGCGCTTACGCGGATGCTGAAAATATTCAAAAGACACAGCGCCCAGATCACGCCAACGCCTAATAGCTTGATGAGAATCGGAGACAGGTGGCGTATGTAGCCGAAGTATCCACCAATGCCCGTGGCAAATGAGGCCGCCACGGCGGGATCCATGACGAGCAGGCACATCCATCCATAGAGGAATGCCGTCCGCGGTCCGTAACTCTCCTGCAAATATATGTAAGCGCCGCCCGCCCTCGGGAAACGGCCCGCAAGCTCTCCATAGCAGAGCGCGCCACTCAGGGTCATAGCGCCCACTGCGAGCCAGACCACCAGCAGCCACAAGGGAGAACCCAGCGCTTTAGCCATGCCGGCGGGAGTAAGGAAAATGCCGACGGCTATGATGCCGCCGATGACGGCGGCGGTGGTTGATGCCAAACCGAGTTCGCGTCGCAAGCCTGGGGCGGAGACCGGAGAGATTCGTGTATCGGTGTTCATGAGTGACGAGTGCGATCACCGCGAAAAGGGATGGCGATACGCTAGCTGGATGAGAGTTGCGCCGCAATAATCGAAAAACACTACCGGTCTGGTCTCTTCGTGCAGTCTCTTGGTGATTTGACAGAGGTGTTTCGCGGGGATTGTTTGATCCGCGCCACGAACTCGGCGTGAGTTGTGCTTCTCACTAAAACATGCAGGTCCGCCATCCAACACTGAAGGACGTACTCAATCCGTACTCTCTGCTGTGACCTCCTGCTCCGAACCAACTACGGCCTCCGGTTTGCTCCCCCCGAAGGGAGGCGGCCTCCTAATGAGGATTGCTTAAACAGACGATGAAGAGTGGAAGAGATTGAACCGGCGATTCTCTATGAAATAAGAAGCCCCTTGTTTATTGAGGGCACGCTTCCAGCGGCGCAAGCAGGCAAGAAGAGATGAGCAGCCGTTCGCCCGTCGGGAATCTCTCTCCATTTGGAAAGGAACGGCAGCGATGAGCGACAACGACAGCGATATCGTCAAGGATTTTCTGGCCGAGAGTTACGTTTCCTCGGCTTCAACAAACTGGAGAAGGTCGCGTACGTTGGGGAGAACCTGCTGACGCGCCTGCGGGACGGGCAGCTTACGCTCAATCCGGAACTCACTACGGCACTGCTGGGCATGGTGGATGCAGTCCGACAGATGCTCAAAGAGATTCAATCGACGGGCCAGGATGGTGACTACGCGCTGCGCAACACCAGCGAACTTTACAAGCGAAAGTATTTTTCAACCGTCGATGAGAAAAAACTGCAGGTACGCCCCGAAGTGAAAAAGCTGGTCACGTTCAGCCGCCTGAACCTGCAGGACGATTCCAAGATGCTTTTCATGAAAGGCATGGATCTGATTTTCTGCTGCAACGTGCTGATCTATTTTGACGGCGCCTCAAAGTCGAAAGTCATCAACCATTTTTTCAGCAACCTCAACTTTGGCGGCTATTTCTTTCTCGGGACCTCGGAATCGCTGATGAACTTGAATGACAAGTTTCACTTGGTCCATTTTCCCGGAACCATCGCGTATTGGAAGCCATCCCTGAGCAGCGGCAAATTATGAGCACATCCCTCACCGCAACCATTCGTGAACGCGTGCAGCGCATCGAAACCATGCCCGCCATTCCGGCAGTGTTTCTCCCCTTGCTGAAGTTGTTGAGCAATTCCATGGAGGAAGTGAGGTTGGACGAAGTGGTGCGCCTGGTTTCTTACGACGGCACCATCGCCGCGCAATGCCTGCGCATGGCAGGCTCTCCCTTGTTTGGGATGTCGCAGCCACCCAAATCGATCAAGGGAGCGGTGCTCAGCCTCGGCCTGCGTCGCGTCGAAACCATACTTCTCACCTGTTGCCTGGGGCAGGCGTTCCCCGCAAAAAAATGGGTGCTGGACCCAGCCGTATTTTGGAGACATTCGCTGGGTTGCGCCTTGGTATGCCGGAAATTCGCTGAGATGTTGGCCGCTGCGGATCATGAAAAGGCGTACATGGCGGGGCTTCTGCACGACATAGGATTTATGGTGAATTGCCTGGCTTTTTCCAAAGAGTTCACCAAGGCGATGGAGCACGCTTGCCAGGAGGGGATTCCGCTGTACGAGGCGGAGCAGGCCACAATGGGATTCACGCACTGCGAAACCGGACAAGCCCTGGCGGAAAAATGGAAACTGGCCGGCGACATCGTCGAAGTGATTGCGCATCATCATGCCATCGAGCAAAGCCAGAAATCGCAGCCGCTGGTAGCTCTGGTGCACCTGAGTGACCTCCTCTGTCGCATGCGCGGCTTGGGTTACGGATACTATGAGCGCCAGAAAGTGGATTTGGTCAGCGACCCGGCATGGGCCATTCTCCTGCGCGAACACCGCGATCTTGAAGGGGTGGACTTGGCGCGCTTTACCTTTGAGCTCGATGAAGCGGTCGAGGAAATCCACGCCCTGGTGGCCACGGTATTCGGGGCGGCGCCAGCGCTGGCGCGCACCTGATGATCCGCACACCCACAAGCATCACGCTGGAGCGTCTGCCGTTGTCCAAACCGAACTTCGCGATTGTCTAGCTCTGTATCTGGAGGGAAACGATCATGGGCATGTCTTCAAACAGCAGTCTGACTTCAAGGCCGGGGGAATCTGCCTGGGAGTACAAAGTGTAGTCGTTGCCGGTGATGACAGTGGGCGGGGAAAGCATGCAGCCTTCCGACAGGCCGGAAATCTTATTCTTGAAGTTGCCCGCCACCATATTGCAGATTTCGCCGAGCGCGTCCGACAGCTCTTCCGAAACAACCTTGTGCAGTTCCACGCCGAGCATTTTGGAAGTCATGAGCGCGGCCGCTCTTCCCTCGCAGCGCACACTGAGCACGCCACAAAGTTGCCCCGCCAGTCCCACCATGGCAGTAACGTCCATGTCTGTCTCTTCGGTGGTGGGTGGTCCAGTCAATTTGCAGTCCAGCATGAGTTCGAAGACTTCCCGTGTGGCCACTTCAAGCAGCGGAATCCAGCTTGCGTGACTGCCGCTGGTGGTATGCATCTCAGTCGCCGACTTCATGATTTGCCTCCCAGAACCGGGACAACGTGTTCCTTCACGCGATCCGGCGAAGGGCTTGCGGATGTAGCCGCGAGCGCCGCCAGACACGGCCTGCACCAGATGAGCCTCGCTACCCTCGGTCGTAATCATAACCACGGGCATGTCTTTGGCGTTCGCCACTTCCGGAAGCTGTTTGATGAACTCCAGCCCATTCCTGACTGGCACATTGAGGTCACAACGGATTAGGTGGGAATGTCTGTTACTTTCTTCTCAACTTCACCCGCTGCTTGGCTTATCGGTCAACGGCGGATGGAACTTTAGGCCAGCGGAACAGCTCGGATCCAGCATCAGGGTATTCGCTTGAGCGATGCCGTAAGCTGTTCGAGATCAGCGGCCCCTTTTGAGGCTGAGAATGGGAGATGCTGTTCAGTAACTTTGCCGCAAGCGTTCTCTGGTATCCTTCTCGGTTCAACTTCGGTTCAATCCAGTGTCGGTGCGGAAGACAGACTTCCACCAATGAAAACTCCTTTTCCTGACGAAGTAACGGGTCCGGTGGATTCAATCTCACCGAGGCATGCATTCGAGGCCAGGGTTCGGATTCGTCTCCAGCGGGGCAGCCAGAAACTCAGCCTGCAGGGCTGGGTGCGCAATCTTAGCGAAAGCGGCTTGGGGGCCTTTGTGGCCGAGGCTCTGGTGCTGGGTGAGTTGGTCACTCTCGAACTCCCACTGCCGGATTCCAGCAAACAGGTGATCCCCGCGCAAGTGGTTCGCGCACTGGGAACAGAGTACGGATTTCAGTTCACGGCGCTGAGCGCTGAGCAACGCCAGCAGATTCGGGCGGCGCTGCAGGATCGTCCCGCAATCCCGTGACTGGCACCGATCCGACAGGCGTTTCCAATCGAGCAAACCTACCGTCAGGCTGAATCGGTTCTAAGAAGAGCCGGAACTTGGCAGTGTACCCTCCTCCATCTGCTTGCTATGCTAAGCACTAGAGACGTGAAGGCGGGCAAAAGCAACGGCCAGAACCGGGTTGTAAACAACCGTCCGCTGAGAGCTAAGAGCCAGCATCGCGAGTTATCAACCCCATGCAAACGGTGATCGACGTTTTCGCGGAGATTTTCGGCACCCTCTGGGCGCACAAACTCCGCTCGTTCCTCACCATGTTCGGCATCGCCTGGGGTGTCGGCTCCCTGCTGTTGCTGGTCGGCCTCGGCGAGGGCTTCAGAACCGGCAACCAACGCGGTCTTTCGGAGTACGGCGAAAACATCATGTTTCTTTTCCCCGGCCGCGCTCCGGCTGTTGCGGGCAGCATGAACTCCGCCCGCGAGTACCGGCTCACCTATCAGGACTACCTCGACATCCGCAAAGAGTCTCCCCACATTCGGGCCGTCACCCCCGTTCTCACCACCAACGACGTGCACGCCGTCAGCGAATTCGCCAGCGCCAGCGGTCAACTCACCGGCGCCGAACCGCAATACAACGGAATCCGCTTTCTCCCGCTGAAGCTGGGACGCTGGCTTAACGACTTCGACGAATCTCAAAAACGCAACGTCGTCGTTCTCGGCGATGAGATGACGCGCAACCTTTTTCCGGGACGCCCCGCCGTGGGCTCGTTCATTCTGCTCAACGATTATCGCTTCGAGGTCATCGGCACGCTGAAACGCGTCGGCCGGGGCGACGACAACTCCACCAATACCCGCGCCTACATTCCCTTCCAGGTTATGCGCAGCGACTTCCCGCTCAAGGGCGAAGAGGCCCACGACGCGATTTCCTTGATCAACTATCAGCCCCGCATCGCCGACGAACACCTGCTCGCCCAGGATGAGGCGCGCCGCGTCATTGCCCGCAATCACCACTTCGACTATCACGATGAAGACGCGTTCGAAGGCTGGGATACCGTCAAGCAAGCGCAACTGATGGGTACCATCTTCGATGCCATGAACGAATTCCTTGGCACCGTCGGTCTGGTCACGCTTGCGCTCGGCGCCATCGGCGTCATCAACATCATGCTCATCGCCGTCACCGAGCGCACTCGCGAAATCGGATTGCGCAAGGCTCTCGGTGCCACCAATCGCAGCATCATGCTCCACTTTTTCGCCGAGGGAGTTATTCTCACGGTGGTCAGCGGGCTTATCGGCATGGGCCTGGCCGGCGGCCTCATGGCCCTTTTCAGCAATTACAACGGCCCCGGCGGCTTCGATCCGCCGCGGCTGGTTCCAAAAACCGCAGTCCTCGCCATCGCCAGCCTTACGCTGGCAGGCGTCGCAGCCGGAGTCTATCCCGCGCGCAAGGCCGCTCGTCTGGAACCGGTCGAAGCCCTGAGGCAGGAGTAAGGAGATTTGTAATTTGTGATTTGTAATTGTGTTCCAAGCTAGGAAATACCAATCACAAATTACAGATTTCCAATTACAAATTTTATGATGCGCGACCTGCTCCACGAGTCCTACAACGCCATGCGCCACAACCGGCGGCGCACCGCGCTCACCATGCTGGGCATGGCCTGGGGCATCGCCACGGTGGTCATGCTCCTTGCCTACGGCGATGGTTTCGGCCACGCCATTGCCAACATCTTCGCCAACTTCGGAACCAAGCTCATGATCGTCGTTCCCGGCCGTTCCTCCATGCAGTCCGGCGGCGAGAAGGCCGGCGCACAAATCCGCATCACACTGGACGACCTCGACCTGCTCACCGCCAACGTCCCGCAGATCACCCACATCACTCCCAGTTGCGACAAGGATGCGACCGTGCAGTACGACACTCGCTCCTATTCGATTCACGTCAACGGCGAGTACCCCAACACTTTCGACATCCGCGCTCTCAGCCTCGCGCAGGGACGCTTCTACAACCCCGAGGATCAGATTCAGCGCGCGCGGGTGGCCGTCATCGGTTCCGAAACCAAGGAGAAACTTTTCTCCGGACGCAGCGCCCTGGGCGAGCACATTCGCGTGGATGGCATCAGCTTTGAAGTCGTCGGCGTGCTCAGCCCCAAGATGCAGGCCGGCGACGACAACATCAATCGCGTCGTCTACGTCCCCTTCACCACCATGAATGACCTCAAGGACACTCACTACCTCGATACCATCTGGTTTAACTACGAGACCAACGACTATGAGCGGATCGAGCAATCCGTGCGCTACATCATGGCCGCGCAGCACAAGTTCAATCCCGCCGACCGGCGCGCCTTGTTTGTCTTTAATCTTATGGTGCAGATCCACCAGTTCGAGGTCATCACCATCGGCCTCAAGATTCTGCTCGCTTTCATCGGCAGCCTCACTCTGGGCATCGGCGGCGTCGGCCTGATGAACATCATGCTGNNCGCTCGGCGCGCGCCGCCGCCACATCTTTTTCCAGTTTCTGGCCGAGGCGCTCACCATCACTTTCATTGGCGGATTTCTCGGTATCGTTCTCGCTTACGCCGTTGCCTTTTCCGTCGGCAGACTTACGCTCTACAGCGCCATGGCCAAGCACGCCGAAGCCGGCGACATCCGCCTCATGATCAATCCACTCACTTTAGTCGTGGCTGTCCTCATCCTCACCGTTGTCGGATTGATCAGCGGCATGGTCCCGGCCATCCGCGCCTCNNCCGCGTCTCTACTTTTACGCCACTTGGAATCTGGAAAACCCACAGAAACATCTAAGCGGGAGTTGTGTTATTTCTATCCGGAGGATGGTGACAACTAAATGAAAAAGCTGATTGGATTGCTCGTGATATGTTTCGTGTTTTCTCTCTCAGCCCTGGCACAACATGAACATGCAGGCGGCGCCAGACCCGAGGTCGGCGGCCGCGCAAACATTCCTCATCACGGCCCTGCGAAAGGAGCGACTTCGCATCCGGCCGAGGAAAACCGCCGCTTCGACGACAAAGCTGGTCATCCGAACGCTCCCCATGTGCACAATGGCAAAGAGTGGGTCGGCCATGATACCGGCCGCGACGACCCTCATTACCATCTGGATCATCCGTGGGAGCATGGCCGCTTCACGGGCGGTATCGGTCGCGGACATGTGTGGCACCTGGGAGGCGGTGGTCCCAGCCGCTTCTGGTTCGGCGGTTTCTACTTCACCGTAGCTCCATACGACTTTGGTTACTGTGATGGATGGCTGTGGGATTCGGACGACATCGTCATCTATGACGATCCCGATCACATCGGCTGGTACCTCGCCTATAACGTCAGGCTCGGAACCTACGTCCACGTACACTATCTGGGAGCGTAGGGGTNNCGGGGACGCCCGTCGCTCCACCGGCCAAAGGTTTCTATTTCTTGTTTTCGCTCTTGTCGTCCTTCTTTTCTCCGCTCTTGTCGTCCTTCTTTTCGTCCTTATTCTTATCGGCATTCTTATCGACGATCGAGAGCAGTTCGACATCAAAGATCAGGGTCGCATTGGGCTCAATTCCGCCGCGCGGCTGCCCAGTCTCACCATAGGCGAGGTTCGACGGAATGAAGAGCTGCCACTTCGATCCCACGGGCATAAGCTGCAGCGCTTCCGTCCACCCTTTGATGACTCGGTCGACTTCGAACGTCGCCGGTTGCCCGCGCTTGTAGGAGCTGTCAAATTCCTTGCCATCNNCTCCGTGCCATTGACCAGAGTGCCCCGGTAGTTGCAAGAAACCGAATCGCTCGCGGCGGGCTTCGGCCCGGTGCCGGCGTTCACAATCTTGTACTGCAAACCGCTGGGCAATGTAACGACGCCCTCTTTCTCTTTGTTGGCGGCCAGGAACGCTTCGCCTTCGGTCTTGTTAGCAGCCGCAACCTGCTGTGCTTTCTCCTGCATCTGCTTGGAAACTTCGGCTTGTACCTCGTTCAACACGGCCTTCGCTTCTTCTTCCGTCAGACGAGTCTTAGCGCCGGACGTGGATTCCTTCAATCCCTGGGCTACGAGATTCCAGTCCACTTCCACCGACTGCTTTTTCAGGGTGTTCCCGAGATTCGTCCCGATATTCATTCCCAGGGCGTAGCTGAACTTCTGCTTTCGTGTAGTAAGCGCCGGGGCCGCAGCTGCCGTTCCCGTCTTCTTCACCGGAGCTTTCGCCGTCGTGGCCGCCTTCGGAGTTGTGGCTGCAGGAGCCGCTGGAGTCGTTGCCGTCGGAGTGCTTGCTGCTGGAGTCTGCTGGGCATAGCCATCTCCGACCAGTATCATTCCGGCGGCCAATAGTAAGGCTGTAGTGAGAGATCTTTGCATTTCACTATTGTCCCATTGCGCCGCGTTCTGCGCCACACCGTGGCTCCGGCAGATCATGGTTATGGCGGACCATGGTTATGGCAACACTTCTCCCGCGGATTCGTCCGCCGCATGAAAAACAGGAAGAGTATTCTTCGCCGCATGGAGCCGTCTACTCCGCCGTAACCCCCTTCAGGAACACGTAGTAAAAATCCACGCCGCGAGCGAACGAACCGACCTCCATCCGCTCGTCTTTTCCGTGTGCGCGGATATCGTCCCGCTCGTACTGCTCGCCCGACACACAATACGTCGGCATCCCCGCGGCATTCGTGTACACGCCGTCCGACGCGCCCGTGCTCATAGTCGGAAGCACGGGAATTCCCGGCCACATTTTTGCCACGACCTTGTCCAGCGGTTCAAACACTTCTTTCCGTGGAGCCGGAGGCACATAACTATGGCGGTCCGAGCCGTGCTCCATCAGCACGTTATTGTTTTCGCGGAACTGCACTTTAATCGTCGGATTCGCAATTGTCGGATCGGCCACCACTTTTTCCAGCGTCAGCCGGATTTCCTCCAGTGTGTGTCCAGGCTCGATGCGACAGTTCACGTTCGCCTGCGCCGTTTGCGGCAGCGCGTTGTTGGCATGGCCTCCGCTCAGCCGCGTCGCCACGCAGGTGGTATGCATGATCGAGTTGTCCAGCGGGTCCTTCGACAGCCGCGCTACCGCCTCCATGTCTGGGGGCGACTTTAGCATTGCCGCCAGATCCGCCGCGTGCTGCCCCGTCGACATCTTCACCTGCCGCTCGAAATATGCGCGCGTAATGTTGTTCAGCTCGAACGGAAACTGGTAGTGCGCGATTCGCGTCAGCGCGCCAGCCAGTTCGTAGATCGCGTTCTCCGGACGCGGCAGTGAGCTGTGTCCGCCGGGATTGGTCGCCGTCAGCACGAAATCGCCATAAAGCTTTTCGGTGGCGTCCACTTCCATCATCAGCGCCTTGCCATGATCCGCCAGCACGCCGCCGCCATCGTGGTTGAGCACGAACTCGGCGTCGATCAGTTCGCGATGATTCTTGATCAGCCAGTCCACGCCATTCGATGTGCCGCCTTCCTCGTCCGCCGTCAGCGCGAGAATAATGTCGCGGCTGGGCACGTATCCTTCTTTCTTCATGCGGATCAGCGTGGCCGACATGATCGCGTCGCCATCCTTCATGTCGCTGGAGCCCCGCCCGTAGTAATATCCGTCCTTCTCGATGAACTGAAAGGGATCGGTCGTCCAGTCCTCGCGGCGCGCTTCCACCACGTCGAGATGGCCGATCAGCAGCACCGGCTTGTGCTTGCCCGACCCATGCAGGCGCACCACCACGTTCTTCTTGCGGTCATTCGGCCCCATTACCTGGATGTCGCTGTCCGGAAACCCGGCATCCCGAAAGCGCTGCGCCATCGCTTCCGCGGCTGTGGTCACGTTGCCGACCGAGTCCGTCGTATTGATCTCGATCAGTTGTTTGAAAATATCGAGTGCCAGCCGCCGCGTAGCTTCATCCGCGGGCGACGTTTGTTGCGCCTGCATCGAGACCACCAACACCAGACAAAAGAACAGACCTGGCCACCATCTATTCGATCCCACGTTTATCCTCCAAAAAGATTTCGGTAAAAAGTCTTTCTTACGTGCTGACGCTGAACGCTAACAGATTCGTTCGTTAAAACCAAGCTTGCCAAGCGAACGCGGCCGGAGAATTTGAGTTGCAATGTTGAACTCCGGACGCTACCTTCGCCAATGCACCTTCGCTAATACATAATGACGAGCCTGCCTGACAACCGGGTGCAAATCGCCGCCAGACTGGCGTTGCTCTTTTGCATTTTCTTCCTGATCGCCTGCGGCCTGGGTTATCCGGTCCTCAACCGATTCGATCCGCGCCAGACGCCGGGACTCTCCGACGTAAGAACCTACGCAGCGCTCGTAACGGGAACGGCCGGCCTTAGTCCCGAAGACATGCGCTTCCGCCGCTTCCGCGTGCTTGTCCCGTGGCTTGCCCGGCCCTTCTACCGGCTCGCGCGAGGACGATTCGCGACCTGGGATCCGGTGATGTTCGGACTTCTGGTTGCCGATTCTCTGTTCGTTGCCGCAACCGCCGTTCTCATCGTCGTCCTCGGGAGCCGTTGGCTGGGCAGTTCGGTGGGGCTGGTTGGCGCTTTGCTTTACCTGCTCAATTTTGCCGTCCCGAATCTTCGCTTGGTTGGGTTGGTGGACGCCGGCGAAGCTTTCTTCCTGCTGGCACTACTCCGGAGCCTGTCGGAGCTTGAGCTCTGGGCCTTGCCCGTGATCGCCGTGCTGGGAGCGTTAACGAAAGAATCGTTTATCCCCTTCAGCATCATGCTTACATCCACCTGGTGGTTCTCGACCCGGTCCGATCGAAGTCTCGACAGTTCTCGAAATCACTTGCTGCCGGATGCGGCGTGCATCCTGGCCAGTTGGGTGCTAAGTGTTGCCGCCATGACCGGCCTGCAACGCTCGATCACCGGGAGGTTTGTAAGTCCGCTGCAGTTTGGTCTCGCGCTTCATCGCGGCGGAGGCGGCCACTTCGCGGTTTCGCTGCATGATCGAAATCTCTGGTACATCTTTTTGTGGCTGTTGCCCACCGCCATTCCAAACCTGAAACGCCTTCCAAACTCGTGGCTCATTCCGGTCAGCGCGACCTGCGTCATGGCATTTGTGCTGGATGCGTATTTTGGGGGAGCGCCGACGGCTGGGTCGTCTTGGGGTAGAGCGCTCTTTAGCATCGCCGGTCCGGTGCTTACCCTGTCGTCGGCGTTATTCCTACTGCGGATTTCAAGCTCGGGTCAAGAATTGTGGGTTCGCCATCCAGAGGTTGGTAAACGGCAGTAAGCGGCCCAGCTTTGTGCCGCCCGAATCCGCGTCTTAGCCTCGTTCGAGCCAGTGCGCTTACTCCACCACCAGCACTACGAACGAATCTGGCTCAACTTTTCTCTCCTGCCGAGTGCCGGTCACGTTCGCGGTTACGGTGAACAGTTGATGCGTCTTCGCATCGAGCGCCATGGTGCGCGCTCCTTTCTGGGTCGTTACCGTCTGCGCCACGCTGAACTTGTCGCCACCGTCTTCGCGAATCACCGTAATCGTGCCATCTCCCGCCGACGCGAACGCCAGTCCCCGATCGGCATCGAAATTGGTCGCATCGCATCCTTCTCCGATGGCGGGACTCGCCACCACTTTCCCGGTGTCCGCATCCACCACTGCCATCTTCTTATTCCCGCCGCAGCCGGCAAACAGACGCCGGTTCTTCCGGTCGATCGCAAGCCCAGTCGGCTCTTCGCAATCCGCCAGCTTCCACCGCGACTTCACCGTCAGCTTCTGCGGATCGAACGCCACCAGCTCCGACGTATCTTCAATATTCACGAACACCGTTCCCTTTTCGTCGGTGGCGGCAAATTCCGGCTTCCCACCCAGCTCGATCTTGCCCACTACCTCGCCCTTGGATGCATCCACAGCCGTCGTGTCATGACCTTTTCCGTTGAAAGTGAACACGCGCTTCGAAAAAGGATCGTACAGAATCGCGTCGGGCCCGCTGCCAACCTTAATCTTCTTCTCGACCGCCAGCGATTTTAGATCGAACGCGCTCACCGTGTCTTCGCGGCCGTTGCTGGTAAATCCGCGCCCGATTTCCGTATCCAGCGCGATTCCATGCACGCCCGCCGTTTCTGGAATCTCTCCCACCTGCTTGCCCGACTGGGTATCAATCACCATCACCCGCGTGGCGCGCGCGATGAACAAGCGATGCCCATCGCTGTCCGCGGTTAAGTAATCCCATCCGCCATCGCCGCCCAGCTTCCATGTCTTGACGACCTTGTAATCCGCGCCCGCCGCCATCACTACCAAGGTTGCCAGCAAGATCAGAGAAATCCGTCCGCCTGTTCGCATTTTCATGGCTATTACCTTATCGCAACTTTAGCAGGAAAGTCGCCCGCCGCGCAGGCGCAACTCGCCGATCCGGCGGCCGGAGCTTGACCTGCCATTCCGTACGCCCTCCACAATTGTGCAAACAATTGCCATTACTCCTCGAAAACGCCCGCAAGGCGCCACTTTGCACCGGCAGAGTTTGGTACCGGGCTTGCTCCTATGTAAGCTCGGAGAAGCGCACATTTGCGGCTTTGTCCGCGAATGGCCCCTCGCTATCTCTGCAATCGGGAGACCCGGCGATGAAGAAGACTCTATTTATCCTCTGCCTACTTTCCACCACCGCTGCCTTTGCGCAGTATTCCGGCGGCATGTCCGCAATGAACAGTCAACCGCAGGTCTATCAAGTTCCCACCCATCCGGCACACGCAAACTATACGTCTATGGCCGGGGAACAAACTGTCCTCGCCAGCGCGAGTTACTCCTCCGCCCAGGGAGAAAGGCCGGTTTCGGATTTCCCGCAGCCAGAGGCCGTCTCTCTCGGCGCGTATGCCCGCGAAATCAGAAAGCAGCACGCTGCCCAGTTGAAAAAAGCCCGCGTCGTCTGGATAAACCAGTAGATTTTGGCGCGGACAACGTTGTCCGCGCCACCCGCCTCAACCTGGTTGCGCCCACACTTGCCGCCGCGAAGAATTACCGTGGCGGCTGAGCATCATCCGCTTCTTCCTCTGTATATCGATTTTGACCCTCACCAGCGTTCTTCTGCCATGCCGTTAAGAAGAGAAATGTTAACCTTAAGAGAAATTGAAAATGACCATCTTGGAATTCACCGCCGTCGTCGCGATCGTCTCCTTCGTGGCGGGACTTCTCGGAGCGCTCACCGGCTTGGGTGGTGGCGTCGTGCTCGTGCCCCTGCTTACCATTTTTTTTCACGTGGATATCCGCTACGCCATCGGAGCTTCGCTCGTCTCCGTGATCGCGACCTCTTCCGGCGCTGCCGCCTCCTATGTGAAAGAAGGATTCTCCAACATTCGCATTGGCATGTTCCTGGAAATCGCGACCACATTCGGCGCGTTGCTCGGAGCCTTCCTGGCCACCCGTATCCCGACCAGCGCCCTGGCGATCATCTTCGGAGCCGTCCTGCTCTATTCGGCGTATCTTTCCCGCAAGCCGCGTCCGCCGGCCCAGCGCAGCCTGCCACCCGATCCGCTCGCCACGCGTCTGCGGATGAACGGCAGTTTCCCCGATCTCGAAGGCGAGCGCAGTTACAACGTTCAGCACGTCCCCGCCGGCTTCAGCCTCATGTTCGGCGCCGGCGCGCTCTCCGGATTGCTCGGCATCGGCTCCGGCGCAGTGAAAGTACTTGCCATGGATCAGGCCATGCNNGCCGCCAGCGCCGGTGTCTACCTCAGCCGCGGATACGTCGATCCCGGCCTTTCCATGCCCGTCATGTTGGGAGTTCTAGGTGGTTCCTTACTCGGCAGTCGCATCCTGGTCAAAGCGGAAACCAAATCGCTCCGCCTCGTTTTCAGCCTGGTGATTCTCGTTCTCGGCCTGCAAATGCTTTACAACGGATTCTGGGGGAAGATCTGATGGGGGAAGATCTGATGCCCGACGAGCAAGCGCCCGCCCCACCGCCTCGCCCGCCGCAACCTCAGCTGCGACCATGGGACGATCACCGCATCGAAGTNNGCGGCTGTCGTTCTCTGGGGAGCGTGTATCTACCTCTCCCGCCATGCGCACGAGCCTGCCGATTACCGCGTCTTTCGCGGCGAGCCTTCCGACTTTCGCACCATATCGGGAGTCATCCAGAGCGTCATCAGTGGCCGAGGCCGCGGCTTAATCCAACTCGGATTGCTGCTCCTCATTGCCACGCCTATCGCCCGCGTAGCCTTCTCCATCGTGGGATTTGCCCTCGAACGCGATCGCATGTACGTGGTCTTTACCCTGATCGTGCTCGCTATCCTCCTCTACAGCCTCCTAGGCTCGGGCATCGGCGTGTAAGCCGCTTACGTTCAGGTCCAGCGAATCCATCCGGTCATTCCGAGATCATCCCGACCATCTTCGCCGTGGTGATTGCCTGCCCCACATGCCGCTGCGTATGATCCGCCACGTGGACCAGCAATCCTCCCACCGTGGTTGGCATCCGCTTCTTTCCCACGGTTCGCGGCTCTTCCAGATTCGTCCCCGCCAGCGCCCGCACCCGCATCGCCGCATCCGCCAATGCCGCCGCGAGCTCCGCAAACAGCTCATCGTGCGCAGCTCCCGGATCGATCTCCGTTCGCAGCTGGGTCAACTGCTCTTCACTGAGGTCTCGCGCCTCGGCGTAAGTCAGCAGACGATCCAGGCTGCGCGCCACGTGACGTATGTGAAACGCCACCGGCGCTGCTCCCGCAGGCCGCGCATTCAGCGCAGCATCTGAAAGATTCCCGCACCACTTCCGCAAATCCTCTTCCGCCAATTGCAGGGCATGCAAGACCGCCCGCCCCACTGCGGGAACATCGGTCTCAGTACCGCGCAGCCAAGGCTCGATTGATGTCACAAGCATCTCCGCCGACCCAACGCTGGAATCCTAACGCGGCCAAAGCCCACCGAAAGTGCCGGCGGTTAGAAGACCATAGACGAGTCCGTCGAAAACTTCCTTGATGGTTGACGACCAGGTCTGCCCTTTCCAGATGCCGTTGCTCAGGTTCCCGAGACCGTAGGCGAGGAATGCGGCGGTCCCGGCCACGCGAAACACAGCCAGATAGCTTGCGTCGGACGGAACCGTGTGTCCGGTGAGATAGGCGACGAAGAATCCGATTAACAGACAAAAGACGAACCACTGGGCCAGAAACTTCGGCATAGCGGGCGGGCCGCTGGGGAGGATAGTGATGAAGCCGACCGGCCCCTGCTTTTGCTTTTCGATTAACGCGGGTGACTTGATGTCCTTGTGGGTGCAGAAGGGGAAGACGTAGAGGCCCCGTTTTAGAGGTGTGGCGCGCAGTGCAGCAAGAGTCCTGTCTTCGTCGGGGAGTTGGCGGTAGTCGCTGCGATGATAAGGCAGCAGCATGTGGATGACGGAGCTGGCGACGAAAACGAAGACCGCCGACAGCAGGATCGGGAGCCAAAGAGCAGCGAGAGAAACCATGTGCAGCCTCCTAAGGCGCAAGCGTGACCGCTTGGATTTTGCAGGCGAGGCTACGACAGTCGGGAGGGTGTGGTCAAGAGCATGTGACCGAGGCCAGTTGGTTGGCGATCTTCATAACGCGCGGATCTGTACACCCTCAAGCAAGGATGGAGTCGTCGAGGCGTTTGCGCTTGAAGTCGGCGACGTGCTGCACGAACGCCATGACTAGCGGATGCGGGTTGTCTTCACGTGACGACAGTTGCGGTTGGAACAAGGTTGCGACGAAAAACAAATGCGCGGGAGATTCGATGGCCCGGCATTCTTCCTGGGAGCCGCGGGCTACGACCGGAAAGCCCGCTTCCATGGCCATCCATTCGAATTCGGGATTCAGTTCGTAGTTGCAGAAGAATTCTTCCTCGATCAGTTCCTTTCCATAGAACGCCGCGAGATAGGAGCCGGGACGGAGGCGTATCTCGCTGACCTTTCCCGAGAGCTTGGGCGCCTTCGGATCGCGGTTCGGCACCGCGCAGGCAACGGGATAGATCACAATGTTCTTGGCGTTCGGGTCTTCTTCGGCGGTGGTGGCGTCGTGGACGCCGAGCACGTTGCGGGCGCACTCGATGAGCGTGTACTGGAAGCCTCCGCAGGTAGCGAGGAACGGCCGGTCGTGGACGCGGGCGAACTCGATGCCTTTGAGCATGCCTTCGAAACTCTTGTAGGGGCTGCCCGGCGAAGCCCATAGACCATCGCAGGAATCGAGGGTGGCGAGGGCGCCCGGATCGAGGAGCGACCCCGTTGGAATCCATGCCGATTCCACTTTGAGCTGGAGCTTTCGCGCGGCGTGCTGGAGCGAATCGTTGGTCGCGTGATGGGAGCGGAATTCGGGATTGAAGTCGCCGAGAATTCCGATCCGGACGGATTCGCTCACAAGGGACATTCTAAATTAGCGGATAACACTTCGCGTTGAGCAACTAGCTACCACGCCGTCATGTTCGAAGAAACGATCGAACCACGGGGCGCCACGAGCCAAGAGCCAAAAGCCAAGACTACAGCAACTCCATCTGCGTCAATAGCATGTAGAGGCCGAGCAGCGTGATGGCGGCGCCTCCCCAGACCATGGCGGCGGATTTCCACGCCAGCGCAACGGCGAATTCCTTCTGGCTGCGGAAGGAGATTACGAACGCTGGATCGTTTGCGCCTTTCATCAATACGACGGGCGGGGCGAGATTGAAATCGGATGACTTGGACTGCTCTTCCTCGCGCGCGGAGACGGGCGTGGGCGCCGCGTTCTCTTCGAGGGCCACGCTTTGGTACGGGACTCCGGCGGCGGTCCACGCCTCGGGCCTGGCGATGCCGGCGCGAGTGAGCGCGGCCGCGATTTTCGACTGCTGGCTCATTTGTTGACTCCCGGAAGGAGCCGCGCCCCCGAAGAGTTTGACGATCTGCGGAGAGGAACGCCGCTCCGAAAAGGCGATTGGCGCCGAACTGCCCGCGTCATTCATGTGTGAGCTGTCCGCGCGTGCATCGCGCGGCGCATACGGACGCACCTGGACGCCCGGGTTTTCCGTGAGCGTTCCGGCGACGAAGAGCGCGTCTTCCGGCTTGATCGAGCGTTCTTCGATGCGCAGGCGGCGGCCCGGAACGACACCGTGGCGCGACAGAAAAACGCTGACCCGCGGCGGAACGCTATCCTCTTTCGAGAAGACGCCCGAAGAGAGAGACGATGCGGCATATTCTTCGCGATAGTCGCAGTGCAGGTCGAGACCGACGCCCAGAGGTTCGATCAGCAACTGTCCCGTCGAATCGTCGAGGAAGAAGGGCAAATGCAGAGTTTCTTCCGCAACTTTTTTCCATTCCTGCTTTCTGCCCGCGCGCTGCTGCCAGGCCGTTGCGTGGTAGAGAAAGCAAGGTTTGCCGGTGATGGGGGCGGACATCGTGTAGGGACCGGCAGCCACGCCGTTGACTTCGACCAGTCCCAGGGCAGCGCTGCGAATCCTGGAGGTGGGTGTGGTCAGCAACAACCGCTTGCGGGCGAGCAGTTGGAATCCGACGAAGAAAAAATAGAGGCCGCCGGCAATCGCGACCGACGAAAGAATCGTGAGGTAGTTGATCGGGATGAAAAGGGAAAGACAGACGGTCACAGTGCTTTCCGGAGCCTCTGGTGATCTGTTATGAGGATAAGAAGGGATCTCAAAAAGGACACGGAGAAAGATGCGGGACCGGCTTACGGAAGTACTGTTACCGACTGCGGTTGCTGGGGTGACGACAGCTCTCCGCTTTTAGGTTTCGGCGCTTGACTTTTTCTTCTTGTTTCCTGGAGCGCGCGGGTGATACCCATCCCACGTGCGGAGCCTTTCGCCGCCGGACGGGCGACGACGCCCGTCTCTCCAAGAGCTGTGCGGTTGTCCTCAATAGAGTCGTGGCAATGTTTCGGGACGAAAAGTGGGGGCGAGCGGAACTCGACCCCCGAGTTAATCTTTAAGTCTCAGGCCGCTTGGGAGAGCTTTCCTTGCAAAGCTGTGAGTAGCCCAGTTCCTTCAGGGCTGCCAAGCCCGGTGCATGGATCCCATCCCTGAGCTGCGCTAAAGGTGCCGTTGTTGCCTTGAGTTATGTCGTGAAACCCGGAAGTTTCGACGGCTTGCGCATAGATCAACGGGTTCAGAAAACCGACCGGCTTCCCGATCGATTGGTTGATTCGCGCCACCAGAGCTGCCCATAAGGGTGCGACCGCACTGGTGCCACCGAACACAGCATTCTCGCCATCGACGAGAATGTTATAGCCGGTGTTGGGGTCGGCATTGCCGGACACGTCGGGTACGCCTCGGCCGCCACTTTGAACCGTTGGCGTCGGAACGTCGAAGCCGTCTTGCCAGCTTGGAAGCGGGAAAACGCTGCTTACCCCGCCGCCGGTTGCTCCTCCGCCCGGTTGGTCGTTCCAGACTGTCTCGCTGACAATCTGTTCGTTCGAAGTTTGCAGTGTGGTGCCACCGCAGCCCAGCGCGAACGAACTGGATGCCGGGAAATCGACGTGGTTCGTGCCGTCGTTGACTCCGTCCGACGAGCCGCTGTCACCGGAGGCTACGCAGACCGTAACCCCCATGGCCGCTGCCGCCTGGAAGGCTTCGTCGAAGTTGGTGAGGGCCTGAGTTGTCCATCCCGACTCGGCCGCGCCCCAGCTTATGGAAAGGACCGAGGGTTGATTGGTGCTGTCGTGTACGGCGGTGGTGATCGCGTCCAGGAAGCCCTGATCGGTGTTCGGGGCAAAATAGACGACGATCTTTGCCGCCGGGGCAATCGCGCCCGCCACTTCAATGTCGAGCATGACTTCGCCGTCGGCACTATCCGGCGTGCTGGGGCTGTTCTGGCCCCCATCGACCGATACGGAGATCACCTGCGGCGTGTTGATATTGAGCGCGCTGAAGTAGTTGCTCAAGTCATCGAGCTGAAAACCGCCACCCAACTCAATCAGCCCGATGCACTGGCCTGTTCCGTCTCCCGAGGGGTAGTCGTAGATCTGCGCCACTACATTGGGATCGTACGAGGTGGCGGAGGCAGGGATCTTATGCTTGTGCCTCTCGGGCGCCGGCAGGCGTCTGAAATGCGGTTCTGCCTGGGGGCGGTTGTCGAGGCCAAAGACTCCGGTGATGATGTCCGAATACTCCGCTGGGACGCTGATGGTGCCGATACGGCCGCGGAAATTCCCCCTGGGGTGGCTGTACTCTTTGAGTTCGACGTGGAAGGCCTTTTGAAGATTGGTTACGGTTCCCGACAGCATTACAGTCCGGCGCGCGAGTTCGGTGCCGGTTTCGTTAACCTTTAGGCCGAACTCCTGGGCGAACTTCTTGATTTGGTCGAGATCGGCAGGATCGGCGCCATAGGTCGTCTCGAAGTCGGCACGCGACATGTGCCCGAAACCGGGTTTTTTGAGGTTGTTCATTAAGTCTTCACGCTTGACCTCCGATTTCGAGCGAAGTCTTACCGAGACCTCGATGGTTTGGTCCGGATGCGAGTTTTGGATCAAGCGCGCACCTCGGACGGGCTGGCGTTCACTGCCTGCAATGGCGTTGAATTTCCGAGCGGAAGTCACAGATGCTCCTTAGGTTTCGGGGGAACAGAGCGGCCAGGAACTGATCGCGACTGGGAGTCGCACCGGTAGGGAAGTCCAGGGTCGTCCCGCCGTTCAGATGGGTCCCGAAACGGGCTGACTATAGCAAAGAAAAAAGAGGATTAGCAATAAGAATTGGGCCAAGTCCACGTAGGAAGGGCAGGAGGTTTTCCCCGATTCGGAGTTCTGAGCGCCCGACTGGACGAAGGCGGGACGGCGCCGGCTTTCCACCAAAAAGCTCCCGCTGCGAGGCCGTCCCGACAGGGAGGTTGGGCTAGGTGGTTAGAGTGGAAACGGTTGTGGCCGGGACCGGATCGAGGAAACTTGATTCGGGCAAACCGGCTGGGGGCGGCCAGGGGCGCATCGGCGGGCAACATCCGCTGCGCGGAAAGAAAGAAGAAGGTGGAGTAAACCAGGCCGACGACGATGGCGACCTGGAAGAAATCGAGAAAGATCTCGAACTTCACGCGGGCGCCCACTAGGAACTAAGGCTGACGCAGATTCGCGAACTCGCGCAGGTGAGAGCCATGACGCGGGTCGAGATGGTCTGTGGTATCCATTAGTTAGTTGTGGGGAGACACTTCGGACTCAATCCTTGAGATCGGCGGGAACGACGAAGACTCCAGTTGGCACGTTTCTCGGGAAGGCGGCCGAAAGAATGATTTTCGATGTCCAGCCCCTGGCGACATCTGATTCCCCGCAGAGATCCGCGTTCGTCCCGCTTCGACGCAAGATTTCGGGCTGGAGGGCGCGGGCGAGAGGCGATGACATGACTTTCGTAATAGGGGAAGAAGGTAACCGCGTTGCTGGTGCAGGGGGGTGAATCCTAGAATCAGGGAGGTACTCTCTGTCTTGCCACCCATGCCGGAAAATCCCAATCGTGCCGAAATCGCCCGCCGCGTAGAGAAGGCGGAGAAGCTTTTGCAAAAGGGGAAGACGGCCGACGCGCTGGCGGAATATCTGCAAATCCTGACAGACGATCCGGAAAACGACAATGTGCGGCAGATGTCGGCGGAGCTGTGTCTCTCTTTAAACAAGGGGCCACAGGCGGTGCGGCTGCTGGGAGAGTTGTTCGAGCGGCAAGTAGCGGCGGCCGATGCGACGCGCGCGAGCTTGACCTACAAAAAGCTGGCGCGGTATGCCAACCCGACGTGGGAACAGAAAGTGCGCTTCGGTCAACTGCTGGAGCACTCGAACAAGAAGCTGGCGATCGGGACGTATGAAAATGCGCTGGAGGATCTGCAGCGCCAGGGAAAGAAAGAAGAAGCCTTGCTGGTCTTGCAGCGAATTGTGAGTCTGGAGCCGTCGCAAGCCAACCATTTGCGGATGGCGGAATTGTCGGCGGGACTGGGCGAGCACGTGACCGCGTCGCAGTCATTCCTGCAATTGGCGGAACTGGCGGAAGCCGCGGGCGGAGACGCCGGCCAGTGGTTCGAGCGGGCGTACACGGAAAACCCGGCGGACCCGAAGATTGCGGTCGCCTATGGCAAGAGCTTGCTGTCGCGGGGCGAGGCGGGAGCGGCAATTTTTATTTTCGAGCCGCTGGTGCAAGCCGGAGATGCATCGCTGGAACTGCGCGACTTGTACGCCCAAGCGCTGCTGTCTGCGGATCGCTGCGTGGAAAGCGAACCGCTGATCTGGCAGTTGTTCGAGCAGAACCCGGCCCGCATGCACCAGGTGGTGAGCCTGATCGGAAAAATGATCGACTCCGAGTTGGATACCGAGGCGGTGGCGCTGGCGCGGAAGCTGGAAGCTTTCCAGCGGCGGCGCGGGGAACGGCGATCGTTCATCACNNTTCATCACGACCATGCAGGAACTATTGGCTTCGCACCGGCCGTCGGCGGAAATGCTGGAGTTTCTGGCGGAACTTTTCAACGCGTCGAACCGTGAGACGGACTACGCGCAGGCGCTGCTGAAGCTGTTCGATCTCTATTGCACGAAGCACGATTACCAGAAAGCGGGCGAGTGTCTGGACCGGGCGGCGGAAGTGGATCCCTACGAGCCGGGACATCAGAAACGGCTGGAGGGGCTGCGGGGGAAGATCGACGATCAGCGCTTCAACGTAATCGCATCGCGGTTCGCGGCGACCGTGAAGAAAGAACAGCACGAAGTCAAGGCGCCAGAACCAACCCTGGGCGCCGCGGCGCTTCAGGATCTGATGCTGCAAGCCGAGATCCTGGTGCAGTACGGAATGCGTTCCAAGGCGATCGAGCGTCTGCAGCGCATTCAGGAACTGTTTCCGAGGGAGGAAGAGCGCAACCAGGAACTACAGCGGCTATACATCGCGGCTGGCATCGAACCGCAGTATGCGAGGCCGACAGTACCGGCAGCGGCGCCGGCTGCGAGTGCCGATCCGGTGGCGCCGGCAGCGGCGAGCGACGTGGCCGACGTCAGCAGCCTGGCGAGAGTGGCTGAAATCACGCGCAAGCTTTACCACCAGGGAAACGCGGAAGGAGTTTTGAAAACGGCGGCCAACGAGATCGGCGCGAACTGGCGGACGGCGCGTTGCATTGTGGCTTTACGCAAGCCGGGTCTGCCGCCGTCGAACGTGCAGGAATATCACATGGATGGACTGATTCCGGCGAGTTCGGCGGCACTGGTTAGCCTGGTGGAAACACTGCAGGATCTGGCGGTGGCACGAGGCACGGTGACGATCGGCGATGCGAAAAACGTTCCGGAGTTGATGGGCGTGCGCGCCGCGGTCGAGGAGATGCAGGTTGAATCGCTGCTGGCGCTGCCGCTGACCGAAGGCAACGATCAGATCGGAGTGCTGATCCTCACCCAGAACGCGGGCCGGGTGTGGCAGGCTTCGGAAATACTGGTAGTCCGGACACTGAGCGATCAGGTGCTGATCGCGCTCAACAACGCCGGGCTGCGGCGGCTGGTAAAAAATCTTTCGGTGACGGACGAGAAATCGGGGTTGCTGAAGCGGGCTTCGTATCTGGATCTTCTGCAGGCGGAAGTCCGGCGCGGGCTGCAGCAGGGGACGGCGGTGACGCTGTTGCTGATGCAGTTTGGACGGCGCAACGTGCTGATGAAGGAATATGGCGAGCAGGCAGTGACGGCGGTGATGGAGCAGATCGGGCAGCTATTTTCGGCAAACATACGGACCAACGATCTGGCGTTCCGCTATGAAGCGACGACGGTCGCGCTGGTGCTCGGCGACACGGGCGAAAAAGAAGCGCTGCTGGCAGTGGAGAAACTGCGGCGGCTGCTGGCGGAAGTGCGCTTCCCGGGCAAGGACAAGGGAGTCGAGTTCAGTGCCGGGCTGGCGCAGGCGGTGATGCGCCAGCACTTCGATCCGGTGGACATTGTGACCGAAGTGGCCAACCGCGCCGATCACGCGCTGGAGTTGGCAGTGACCCAGGGCGCGGGCAAGATTGCGGCCCAGGCGCCACAGTTCGCGGCGTCGGTGGGCGCGTAAGAACCTCTTCACCGCCGAGGCGCCGAGAAAATCCAAATCTTTAACCGCGGAGGACGTGGAGTTCGCGGAGAAGATCTTTGCGGATTCTTCGGGATTGGCGTCCGGCGATTGGCGCGAACCCAAACCGCCTGGCGAACAGCGAACAGCGAATAGCGAACGACTAACGACCAACGACTACCCCTCCTGCTAAACTCACAAGCGATCATGCTGAAACCTGGAGATATTGCCATTGTCAGTGGGGCGCGCACGCCCTTTGGACGCTATTGCGGAAAGATCAAAGACTACACGGCGCAGGAACTGGGCGCGGTGGCGGGGAAGGCGGCGATCGAACGGTCAGGGATCGATGCGAAAGAGTTTGATCATGTCGTGTTCGGAAACGCGCAGCAGACCTCAGGCGACGCGATTTACGGGGCGCGGCATGTGGGGTTGCAGGCAGGGTTGCCGATTGAGACTCCGGCGCTGACCGTAAATCGGCTGTGCGGGTCGGGGATGCAGGCGATTGTGAGCGCGGCGCAGATGATCCAGACCGACGAAGCGAAGCTCGTGCTGGCGGGCGGAATGGAGTCGATGTCGCAGGCGCCGTTTACGATCCGCGGGCGCGATGGATTCACGCTGGCTCCGGGCGGGAAGCTGGAAGATTCGCTGATGGTGGCGCTGCTCGATTCCTATTGCGGCCTGTACATGGCGAACACCGCTGAATTGTATGCCGAGCAGCAGGGCATCACGCGGCAGGCGCAGGATGAATTTGCGCTGCGCTCGCAGCACGCGGCCGATGCGGCATACAAGGCAGGACGCTTGCAGGAAGAGCTAACGCCGGTGCCGCTGCGGAATTCGAAAGGCGAGGCGACGGGAGAGATGCTGACTGAGGACGATCACCGGCGTCCGCAGACGACCATCGAGGGCCTCGCGAAGCTGCGCCCTGCGTTTGGAAAGAATGGGACGGTGACGGCGGGCAACGCCAGCGGCATTGTGGATGGCGCGGCGGCCGTGGTGGTGATGTCGCTGGAGCAGGCGCAGAAAAGGGATTTGAGTCCGCTGGGACGAATTGTGAATTGGGGAATTGCGGGCGTCGATCCGAAGCTGATGGGACGCGGTCCGGTGCCGGCGACGAAGATTGCGCTGCAGCGCGCTGGGCTGACTTTGGATTACATCGATCTGATCGAAGTGAACGAAGCATTCGCGGCGCAGTATCTGGCGGTGGAGAAAGAGCTGGGACTCGATCGCGAAAAAGTGAACGTGAACGGGGGAGCGATTGCGCTGGGACATCCGCTGGGAGCGACGGGAACGCGCCTCGTGATCACGCTGCTTTATGAGTTGCGGCGGCGGAAGAAGAAGTACGGCCTGGCAACGGCGTGCATTGGCGGCGGGCAGGGGATTGCTATGGTGGTGGAGAGCTTTCACTAGACTCAATTGAAAACGTCGCTGAAATACGTCGCTATCTCGGTGGCAATCGGGATTGCCCTGACGCTAACGCCAGCCATCCTGCCTCTGCCCTTGAATAAATGGCCGATTTTTCACTGACCTCTGCTTTTTGTAGACCGCCATTTCAGCAACTGGATCCCGCTTAACGCTGGCAAGCGTGTCATTACGTTATTCCTAACTAATGTTGCGGTGTGGACGCTATTGTCGATTCCATTGGTTGTCGCATGTAGCAGAGAGGCGCGGAAGAGAATATCGTGACGAGGAAATCATCCATGGAGATCAAGAAAGTTGGCGTACTAGGTTGCGGCCTGATGGGGTCCGGCATCGCGCAAGTCTGCGCCACGGCGGGATTCGACGCTACTGTGCTCGAAGTCGAGCAGAAGTATCTCGACAAGGGCTTTGCGGGGATTGAGAAGTCGCTTGCTAAGTTTGCCGAGCGGACTCCGGAAAAGGGCGGAATTACTGCGGCGCAGAAGCGCGAGATTCTTGCTCGGCTCAAAGGGACGACTAACAAAGCGGACCTGGCCGATTGCGACATCGTCATCGAGGCGATCATCGAGAACGTTGAGGAAAAGAAAAAGATGTATGCGGCGCTCGACGGCATCGTGAAGAAGGACGCGATCTTTGCCTCGAATACTTCTTCCATCTCGGTGACAGAGCTTCTGACGGCGACGAAGCGTCCGGAAAGATTTATCGGGCTGCACTTTTTCAATCCCGTGCCGCTGATGAAGCTGGTGGAGGTGGTGAAGACGATTGCCACCGCTCCCGCCGTGTACGAGGCCGCCTACGAGTTCGCGAAGCGGCTGGGCAAGGTTCCGGTGCGCACGTCGGACAAGACGGGATTCATCGTAAACCGGCTGCTGGTGCCGTATCTGCTGGATGCGATCCGCGCGTATGAAGAGGGCGTGGGATCGATCGAGGACATCGATAACGCGATGAAGCTTGGCTGCGGCTATCCGATGGGCCCGTTTACGCTGCTCGACTTCGTCGGCCTCGATACGGCTTACTACATTACGCACGTGATGTACGACGAATTCAAGGAGCGGCGGTTTGCGTCGCCTCCGCTGCTGAAGCGGATGGTCATGGCGGGATGGTATGGGCGGAAGTCAGGCCGCGGGTTTTACGATTACTCGGACCCGGAGAAGCCCGTGGCGGGAATGTTTTAAGATCTCACCACAGAGTCACAAAGACACAGAGAAGAACTAAGAAGTGAATTTGGGTTTCTCTGTGCCTCTGTGTCTCTGTGGTGGTTTGATCTTTGCAAGTCGGCGGCAGAAAATAGCGACTTTATGAATTTCGAAAACGTTCTCCTCGAAAAGAAAAACGCCATCGCCTACGTCACCGTTAACCGTCCCAAGGTGCTCAATGCGCTCAACACGGCCACCATGGCTGAACTTGGGGTTGCTTTTAGCGAGATAAAGAACGATCCCTCGATCCGCGTGGCGATTTTGACTGGGGCGGGCGAGAAGGCGTTCATTGCGGGCGCGGATATTGGCGAATTGGCTAAGCAGGACGCGGTCTCCGGCAAGGAGTTTGCGCAGCGGGGGCAGGCGGTGTTTGACCTGATCGAAAATTTCGGCAAGCCGGTGATTGCTTGCATTAACGGATTTGCGCTCGGCGGCGGATGCGAACTGGCGCTCGCCTGCACCATGCGTCTCGCGAACGACAACGCGAAGCTGGGGCAGCCGGAGGTGAAGCTGGGGATTATTCCGGGATACGGCGGGTCGCAGCGGCTTCCGCGGCTGGTGGGCAAGGGGCTGGCGATGCAGATGGTGCTGGCCGGAGAGATGATCACGGCGCAGGAAGCGCATCGCATCGGGCTGGTGAATGAAGTGACTTCGGCGGCGGAGCTGATTCCGCGCGCTGAGGCGATTGCGGCTAAGATTATCGCCAACGCTCCGCTGGCCGTGCAGTACGCTATGGAGGCGGTCAACAAAGGCATGGAGATGACTTTGGCGGAGGGACTTCATCTGGAGGCCGCTTTGTTTGGTGTCTGCTGCGCTACTTTGGATAAGTCGGAAGGGACGGCGGCGTTTTTGGAAAAGCGTCCGGCGGCGTTTAAGGGTAAGTAAAGTCAAAGGCTCTTACCACTGGGTACACAGAGGGGCACNNTTTCACCGCAGAGACGCTGAGACACGGAGAAGAACTACGACGGAAAAAATAAAGATCGAGCGGCCTCCTGAAGCGGCTGTTCCCGCCATCGAAGGCGGCCTTAGCGCGGCTGGCAAGCGGTTTGCTATTGTCGTTTCCCGTTTTAATGCATTTATTACCGAGCGCCTTTTTCAAAGCGCTTACGACGGGCTGCTACGCTCCGGCGCTAAGAAGAAGGACATCGCGCTGGTCCGCGTTCCCGGCGCATTCGAGATTCCGTTGGCCGCCCGCACGCTCGCCGAAACGAACAAGTATGATGCGATCCTCTGCATTGGCTGTTTGCTGCGCGGCGACACGGCGCACTACGACGTGATTGTGAACGAAGTGACGCGCGGAATCGGGCAATCGGCCCAGGAGACGGGCGTGCCTCATGCGTTTGGCGTGTTGACCTGCGAGACTTTGGAGCAGGCGATTGATCGCGCCNNCGGCGGTGGAGATGGCGAATCTGAAGAAAACGGTCGCCGGAAAAGGCAACAGCGTCGTTCGTCGTTCGTCGTCCGCTGTTCGCAAAAACAAGATCAACGGCAAGGGCAGCAAGCCAAAGCGCTGACTCCTCTCATCGTGCAATCCTAGCCTGTACACTAAGGGGCGAATAGCGAACGACGAACAGC
>PMMJ01000024.1 GCA_003162255.1 Acidobacteriaceae bacterium
CCTCTCGCTCGAAGTCATTCTCGGCGGTTTGACCGTTACCGGCAGCCTGATGGCTGCGGGCAAGCTGCAAGAAGTCCTGCCGCAGCGCCCGTTGACTTACAAAGGGCAGAACCTCGTCAACTTTCTCCTGCTCGCCGGAGCCATCGCAATCGCTGTATCTCTGGTGCTGCATCCGGAGGCCCGCTCGCTGTTTCCGTTCATGATCCTGATCGCGCTGACGTTCGGCGTGTTATTGATCATCCCCATCGGCGGCGCGGANNTGAACCGCTCCTTCACCAACGTTTTGTTCGGAGCCTTCGGTCAGGTGCAAGCTTCGGCCGCCGCCGGAGAAGAAGCCCGGCCCGTGCGCAGCGCGACCCCGGAGGAAACTGCAGCCATCCTTTCTGCCGCGAACCGGGTCATCGTGGTTCCCGGATACGGCATGGCTGTGGCCCAAGCGCAGCATAAAGTGCGCGAACTTTATGATGCTCTGACCAAGCGCGGCGTCGACGTGCGTTTCGCCGTTCACCCCGTTGCCGGACGCATGCCCGGCCACATGAATGTGCTGCTCGCCGAAGCCGATATTCCCTACGACCGCCTCATTGAGATGGACGAGATCAACGGCGATTTCCCGCAGACCGATGTCGCCCTGGTGATTGGCGCCAACGACGTTACCAATCCCGCCGCCCGCACCGATGCTTCCAGTCCCATCTACGGCATGCCTATTCTCGATGTGGACAAAGCCCATACCGTGATGGTCATCAAGCGCAGCATGAATCCTGGTTTTGCGGGCATTGATAACCCGCTCTACTATCTCGATAACACGCTCATGCTGTTTGGAGACGCCAAGGCATTTGTCGGCAGCATCGTGCGTGAACTCAGTGGAGCGCGCGGCTAGTACCGTGACCGCGAGATTGTTACAACGGTTGATTTGAGATTGCCGGTGGAGCGCTGGGCGTCCCCGCCCGTCGCTCTATTGTATGATTCGTTACGCGGTCACGGTACTAGGTCGATAAGTCGTCCGGAATTTTCCGCGGATTGAAGCGGGCCGGGATTGAAGCAAACCAGGGAAGACAAGCCAAGAGAAGGTCAAGCGAAGAGTAAAACCGGATTGCCAGGCATAAATCCGGCGGGCTTCAGTCTCGCGAGGGGATTTCGCGCAGCCTGCGGCCCGCCCGGCGTTTAGGCGGCTTTTCTTGCCTGTCTGACCTTAGCCCAACGCGCTTTCTGGGCCAGAGAGATTCTCCGGCGCCCCGCTGCGGAGAGCACACGCTTGGCGTGATGTGATGCCACCGTGTGTACTTTTGCGCCCGAGCTTCGGGTAAGCTTTTCGAGAACCGAAATAGCTTCCCCCAGCTTTTGGACTTGGTTCTGAGCCTCCCGGCGTTCCTCGCGGAGCCGGTCGATCGCCTTAGCAATATTTGTCATCAAATACCCCCTCGGGTAACTACCGTCGGCAATTGTATTACTAAGTTCCTGTTTCTGTCATAATTTATTACTGGTCGAGGGGGATTACATGGGCCCCGCATTACACCTGGAGATGACCCGAGGATAACCATTCGTGCGTCCAGACGGCCCGCCCACAGCCTCCTCCGAGGCGGGTCGAAGTCCCGCCGACCCGAACCGCAAGAAGGCCCCACCATCAAACTCTAGCTCGCTGTCGCGCTGTCGCCCTATCGCCAAGCGCCGGAGTGCTACACCAGATTCTCGAGATCCCCTAACTCCTGTGATTTCGGGAAGGCTACCGGCGCGGCTCGTCACATCGGAGAGCCGCTACACTGGAAATGCCAAGCCGTCGAAAATCAAGTTTATCCCGCTGGACCGAAAAGCGGCTGCGCGGCTACAATGGCGGCGATCCAATCGGAGGCAGCTGTGAAGATAGGTCCTGCTTGTGGTGTCGTTGCAGTATTGTCCCTGGTGCTTTTCGCTCTTGCCACGATCATGTGCGCTCAGGAAACGGTTGCTCCCAAGCGCACCGGAGTTCCGCAGGACTGGTCCCAGCGCCATATCGTGTTCAGCCGCGATGCGCTCGCCCGGCATCCGGACCTGATTTACCGGGAACCTCGGGTTCTGCATCAGATGACGCAGCGTTGGCAGGCTCAGAACTCGTACGTCTTCGACGGCGCCGGTCCCGTGCCGGTTTCTGAAGCTGTTCCCGGCCACAGCCGCGATTGGAGCGTGAATTTGGGAGGCCGGCTTCTTCCAAATGTGTATCCGGCCAAGTTTTCCTTCGATCCCGGCGCTCCGCCCGATTGCATCAACGACTACGTTGTTTTCGGACTGGCATCGTCCGGTGTGGATGGCGGCCGGGCCAACCTTGTCGCCTTCAACAATCTCTATTCCGGCACCGCCCCCGTTGGCTTGTGCGGCACGGCTCCGACCCCGCTGTTTGCCTATAACATCACCACCTCTCCCGGCGGCCGTATCCTAACCTCTCCGATTCTTTCCGAGGATGGAAGGGAGATCGGCTACGTCGAGAGTTTTCACACATCCGCCATTTTCCATGTCCTGACCTGGACCGCTAACCAGGGAACGCCCTCAGCCGCCGCCCCCGCCCCCGCGACTGTGCTCTCCGTTCCGATACCCGCCACCGTGACAACCTCATCGCCGTGGATTGATTACAGTTCGGATACTGTCTACTTGTGCGGCGACAATAGCGAGGTTTACCAGATCACCGGTGTCTTCAGGGGGACACCCACTCTCACCCAATCATCCTTCTGGCCCGTTACCGTAAACACCAAGAACTACCACCTCACTTCTCCGGTTTTCGACTCGGTTCTGGGCATGCTGATGTTCGGAAGCGCGAACGGCACTCTCAACCGGATCAACACCGCGACGGGCGCGTTCACGACGCAACCGATCGGGAAAATTGGAACCACAAGCCCCGGTATCATGGCTCCGCCGATTGTCGATATCACCAACGGAACAACTTTCGTTGTCAGCGCCGATGACGGCAGATCCGCTGTTCTTGTCGAGGTCGATACCGCCTCGATGGCCGTGTTGGCCAGTGTCCCCATCGGCCTGGGCTCCGCTATACCACTCGCCGGCGGTACCGCCACCCCGCTCCGCCTTTTCGAGCCCGCCTTCAGCAACGACTACTACAACGACCCCTCGACTGGAGCCATCAATGTCTGCGGAACCGGCGCCCAAGATGACACCCCATGGCAGTATGTCTTCGGGTTCACCGAGTCCGGCAACAAGCCCGTCCTGCAACCGGCCTCTTCGTTCTCCCAGCAACTTTCTGCTTCCCCCACCGCCCGTTGCACGGGATGGACGGAGTTCTACAATCCCAACATCAACGCCGGAACCGATTTCTTCTTCTTCGGCTTGAATGCCGACTGCACAACAGTGGGCGGCGGCGCACCCGATGGTTGTGTGGTGGCGCTCAACGGTGGTGATAACACCTTCATTAAGGCGACCGTCGACGGCGGTCCGAGCGGCATTGTCGTCGATAACTACAGCATGGCCGGTCAGGCTTCCAGCATCTATTTGATGGCCGGCAAATTAAACACCGCCTATAAATTTACCCAGAGCGGTTTGGAGTAAGAGCAGTCTTCAGAACGCAAGAGCCATTGGTTGCGACGCCTGCGAACTATCTTCGCGCCCACTTATGCAGCGCAAAATTTATCTCTCCGCGCCCTCCGCCGGTCGTGATTCTGTTCGACTCATTTGCAACGGATTGCACCTCTGGTGAAAGAGTCGCCAGTGATGCGACGCCTAAGTCGTTGACAGCGACCATGTTAGTTTTTGCTGAGGCTGGCAGGCGAATTGCCCGCTACACCTTAGCATGCAGAGTCTCTGGCCGAGCACGAAGGCTACGATCGGAAAGGCGGTAGCCCTGTCGCTGGCTGGACTCGGCGCCCTTCTCGCATGTTGCGCGGTGATGTCCGCCGTGGCGTCCCCATCGCCGCTCGTTGCGACGGAACCGATCCCACTCACCCAACGGGAAAAAACTCTGCGCCGTATGCCCGCGCACATCTCCGAGTTCTCTCCCGTGTCGGAGCCCCTGGCCCTGCCGAAATGTGGAAACGTCCGCCCGCCCGAAGCTCTGCTTACTCCGGACCCGCTGCTGAATGTTCACGATGACGATCTGCGCGTGCGCGTCAGCTTCATTGTCGGATCCGACGGGCACGTGCACAGCGCCTTCGTCCTCGACAGTGGCGGCCCCGGCGAGGACCAGATTGTGCTGCACGCCGTCCGCTTCTGGCGGTATCGTCCAGCACTCTGCAACGGCGTCCCCACCGATTCCGAAGCTCGGGTAAGATTCAGCATCCGCTAGCGCGCGAATTCTCCTACAATGTCAGCGATGACCGCAGACAATCCGAATCCTCCCGATCCAGAAAAGGATCAGCCTGTCGAAGGCAAGGAGATCGAAGAGTTTTTTCAAAGGCTCCCCGGCAGCTTCCGCTGGCCGAAGCCGAACGCCGAAGCCGTCGCCGCCGCCGTGGAGGCCATCCAACGCATGTCGGGTGGCAGCGCGGCAGCCGAGGACTTGGCGGCGGCCGGTGATGCGGACGAAACGGACAACGCCTGCTCAGCCTGCGGAGGCTCGCTGCCTACAGGCGCTCGTTTTTGTGTCTGGTGCGGAGTCCCCAACCAGGCTGTCGCCGGCGATGTCACGGCTCCGTCTCGATCCTCTGCCGCTCACCATCACTATCACCATCACTACCATCATCTTGTTCCCAGCCCTGGAGCGGCATCCGGCGCGCCCGCTGCCGATTCCGAACCCGCTGCTCCTCGCGGCCGCGCTCCGGGCTCGGCAGGCATGTCGACCGGTGGCCGTGCTGAAGCCAGCGCCCGCCGGGTTGTTCAGGACTGGGCCCATGCCTGCAATACCAGGCACATCGACGATTTGCTCGAACTCTACGCCGCCGACGCTACTCTAATCCGCTCCAGCGTTCCGCCAGTTCGCAGTCTGCCTGCCATCCGCGAATTTCTCATCTCCCTGCTCGAAGCCGGATTGGGCGACGTTGAAATGGAATCACTGCGCCTCGAAGTGATGGGCGAGATTGCTCTCGACCTCGGCCGTTGCAAAATGCTGGTGCCCGTCGCCATGGGGAAGCGCCGCGAAGAGCGCGGAAAATATCTGGTCGTCCTCGTGCGCCAGCCCGCAGGCACGTGGAAGATCCTAGCCGATTGCTGGTCCGCCGACCTGGCAGTCAGTGTCCCACCGCCAAAAGCAGCAAAGTAGAGCGGATTCACCCCGCTCGTGTGGGGGCACGCTCCTCGCGAGCCTGCCCTGAGCGCAGTCGAAGGGTCCAGGCCGAGCGCAGCTCGGCAGCTATCGCGATGCCCAGCATCGTCTCAGACCAATAAAAACCCCGATCCTCGCGGATCGGGGTTTGAGTAAGTTCGTTGAATGAATCTATTGCCCGGCGATGCGTGGCGCAAAAAACTGCCGGTAGCTCAGGGTGTCCACGTCCTTGAACATCGGCGTTCCAGGCGGCAGACCTGCCGGGACGGAAAAGACCGAGTCGAAAATGTAGTTTCGTGTTGGAACCCCATACACTACCGTGCAGCACTTGAATATCCCAGTGTCATAGGTCGCGTAGTACAGGCTCACCAGCGAGCCCTTGTAATGTACCGTCTGGTTAGACCAGTCTTCCAGATAGCGCAGGAAGTTGTGTACGCCTCCGTCGGTGCCGAAATCCTGGGCAGCCCAGGTCGGCTTCAGGAAATTCATGTTCTTGCCGCCTGCGACCGCCACCCGGAAGTAGCCATCGTGACTTGGGTTCCGGTTGTTGGTCTTGTCGGTAACCGTGACGTTAACTTTGCCCACCGTACTGTAGTAGTCGTTCCAATCGACCGAGAGCAGAGTAACCGCGTCGGCGATTACAGAAGCGGACGAGCGCTTCCCGACTTGATCCACTCCGCCGTTCCAGTCGGCCTGGTTGGTGTTGTAGTCGCCCCAGATATACACTGGATTTTCCGCTGCCACCGTGAAGCCGCCATTGTATGTCACACCGTTCACGACCGTGGCAACCGGGCTCAGCGGTACGTTGCCAATCGACCCATCCACCAGCCTCAAAACGTGGCGCGCTCCGCTGACCCAGTTCTTGCGCCCAGTGGTGCCGCAACTCCCAATCCGTGCGTTGGCCGCCGTACCGAAGGGATCGGGAGGCGCCGCGCTGTTGATTTGTGTGTTTAGGTTCGTGGTGGTGCTGGCCTGTGTGCCCCAGAAGCCCAATCCCAGGTTCTGCCCGCCCCAACTGTCGATGACTCCATTCTCATTTACGTCCTCGGGAGAATAGGTCTTACCGGCTTGAACCGGGTCCAGTCCGTCGGGTGTGCCCGCGGCATTGCGGTAGTTTCCCACGTCCTCCAGGCCCGCGTCTCCGCTCTTATATCCTAAGTTCGGATTCACCAGCATTCCCCGCCGATCCGAGAAATACAGCACGTATCCATTCTGCGCCTTGTAATCCACGCTCGTGCCGCTGGTGCCAATGTTTCCCAACAGCCATTGCTTCAGGTTGCCTACATCGATTTCGACGGCGTTCATTACCCCGTTGGTCGTGCAGCTATTGTCCGCCACGGTGTTGTCCCGAACCTCGCCTTCGCGGACATCGTAAAAGTTGATGGGGTACCAGTTGTACTGTGTGATGCTCTGGGCCGTCGGTGCGGCAGGAGTAAGTCCAAACTCCCAAACCCCTGCTGTCGCTAACGCTGGCGTGTCCGCCGCTACCTCCGGCGGCATGCCCGGGGTCCAAGTCTTGCAGACGGTATTACTACCAACGGTTTTCGTCGTGTTGCAGACCGGTGCAGTCCCCAAAAGGTTCAGCGCCGCGCCGTCTGCGTTACGATCCGCCGGCTCTTGCAGCAACAGAATCGCGGTCGGATTCACCTGATTTGTTCCGGCGGCGGGGTAGCTGGTTCCAGGAAGAGTAGGCGGGGTTATGCCGCGGGCGAATCCCAGTTGTAGCCATTCATTGGTGATCGGATGCCAGTTGCCCGTTGCGTCCTTGTATTCCACCCGCAAGTAGCCATCGATCAGGTTCCACTGTGTCGAAGTCGCCGAGTTGGAGGGCGCTGGGCCGTTGGGCGGAACGTAATACGGATATGCGCCATATAATGCCGTGCCACAGTTGGCCGGTACCGCAGGTGTAGGCACGTAGACGGCAAGATTAGTGTTTGCCGGCGGACAAAGGCTAATCGCCGCGGGCGCGCCAGGGCTTAAATCGATCGGAGCTTTGCCGAGCGGCTGAAGTGTCTGGACGGCGACTGCCGGAGTGAGCGGAGCATAGGGCCAGTCCGGGTTGCAGGCTGTGCCCGCGCAATTGGCCGCCCCCGGATAAGGAACTTCATTCGACGCGGCGGCGAAGTACTGGTTGTAAGTGTTCCCCGCACCCGCAGCCGGCAGCCCATTCGGATACGAACCGGCCGTTAGTTGAATTCCATAGGGATTGCTGGCGGTTCCACCCGTTGCCGTCGCCACTGTTTGCGTTATGTTTGCCAGCCGGACGTTATTCGCGTCCGTCGCTCCGCCCGGCAACTCCGCCGGATCGTCGCTCAGCAGCACGTGAATCTGCGCCATGTTGTATTCGCGCGATTGGCTCAGCGACGTCGAGTCGGTCGTCTCTGGCCGGCGAATCAGCTCGTTCGACAACGTTGTTCCGTTGACGAAGGGCATCGACAGTTTCGTGGCGCCCGTCCCCGTCGCGTTTGCTACGTTGCTTCCGTAGTTCCCGTTGGTGATCTCATAATTAGAACTATGAGAAAAAGGAGTCCAATTGGAGTAGTTATAGCTCGACGCTGGCTGCGCCGTAGATGACCCCGCACCCGTTACGCTGCTGTCTCCGTAGGGAGAGCCATCGGTGGGCGTCGGCATGAGCAGGCAATTTCCCGCCACTGCTGTCCCCGGATTCGTACAATTACCGTCGGCGGTGGGAACGTACACGTTGCCGGCATAATTGGTGGCCGAGTCATATCCGTTGGGCAACCGGGTCCGGATAATGTTGCCGAATGCCGACACCTTGTAGTGAAAAGTCACTGTGGCACCAGTCCCCGCGAGAGGGTACAGGTCCCCGTTGGTGTGGACCGGGCCGGCGAAATCAAGATTGGAGCCGGGGAAGAAAGCGAGGTCGCTGTCCGAGAACACGCCGAACTGGAACACCGGAATCAGCGCCACCTGCGCGCTCCGCATCATGCTCACTTCCTGCCCGCCCGGTAGCGCCGCCGTTGCCAGCATGTTCACCGGGATGATCTGTGCCCATAGATTCTTGTTCTGTCCGTTTCCAATGATCTGTCCCCAGTTCGTGATCAGGGTAGTCGGGCAGGCCGCTCCCAGCACCCCCGGCGTCACCTGATATTGTGTCCACGTGACTCCCGGCAGCGCCGGTTCATTCGCGGCCAAGCCGCCGAACGCCGATTGTCCGCCCAGGGCGCAGATTTGCGAGGCACTGGGGGCCTGCACGTTCTGGAACGTCGTGGCCAGATCCGAGGACATCTTCTCGATTCCACCTTCGGCCGTGTGATAGGCGATGTTGTTCTGCAGATCGGTCCCCCCCACCTTGCCTTCGGTGGTGACCATCATCATCAGCCCGATCGCGATCCCCGACAGCAGCAGCAGCAGCAGCAAAGATGCAATCAACGTGAATCCTTTGGTGTGCCGTCTCGCGCTCTTCATGCCGTAACTCCCCATGGTCTCGTTCCCCATTGTGTCGCTCCCCATTTGTCTCGTTCCCATCTGTCGTGCTCGCCTTCCCGCCGCTAATGGCTGGGAAGTGGATAGTTGTTGTTGTACGTCAAATCCCGCGCGCTCACCGATGTCTCCAAGTCCATTCCCTGATAGCCCTTCGTGCCATGCAGCGTGCTGTCCATCGCCATGTGCAGAATGTTGATCTTGGTGATCTGGTTGGGCAGAAGTCCATTCGAAGCCACATCGTTGGCATCGCCGGAGCCAGGGTTGGGCTGGTTCGTCGCCACCGTCCCGGGGGTGGTGGAGGAGTTGAAAAGGTCATAGCTGAACTTCATGTACACAATGTTTTCTGCTACCGGCATGGGAGAGTGTCCACTGATCTGCCGCATCAGTCGCGGCGGAGTTATGGTCGCGTCGAGGTAGTAGGTGATCACCAGAATCCGCATTCCCGTTCCGGTTGTGTTCACCGCGGTCTTGGCCAGGCTATTGGTCGCGGTCGCCTGGTTCATCTTCAGCGGGTCGTTGACGCCGGGGGCGAAGGGGACGGTATAGGTAGGTTGTCCTAAGCCGTTGGTGCCGGCCCCGGGAGTGCCCGTGACTTCGGCCACCACGTTGGGGCTGAAGCTGAACAACACCAGATCGCCCGCCGTTAGCCCAGTCGCCGTATTGTTCACGGCTTGCGGCGTGCTTATGCCGCAATTCGCCTCCGAAGCCGGCGTCAGCGTAAAGGTCACGGTCGTCGCGTTCGTGACGGTCGCTTGGTAGCAGTTCAAATAGAAAGTATTGTCCGTATACGCCACCGTGACCACATCCGTTTGCAGGGTGCTGATCGTCGGCCCAGCGTTATATCCCGGCATCAGCCCGTAAAGATAGGGCGTGGTGCCCTGCAAGGGATACGTCGTCGCAGCGGTGTTGGCGGCGCCGAGGTAGCACGCCAGCGTCTGATCGCAGCCATAGACCGGAATCGTCGCCGACGTCGGCAACTGGATTGCCGCGCCATCGCCCATCCCCGCCCCGGCCTGGCTCAGATCCTTCGTCAATATGTTGGAGGCAGCCCGAAAATCCTGCTGCATCTCCGCCCGCTGCGTAACCGTCCAGGTCGCGGCCACACCCTGGCTGTAAAGCTGCACCGCCGCGCCCAGCACAAGCGTTCCTAGTGCCATGGCGACCGTCATTTCCAGCAGGCTGAATCCGCTCTCGCGCTTTGTCGACCGATCGCTCATAAGTCCCTCTTTACCGGTACTCCGAAATGTACGAACTCAGAACGTAGGTTTTTGGCAGCCTTGCCCGGGTCGTCGAGTACTGCACGGTGATGTTGATGAATCGCAGCGAAGCGATCGGGTTGCCGTTCGCGTCCGTCGCTTGGTTGAGCTGAATTGCCCGCGTATACCCGGTCAAAGGAATCTTCACGTCGTCCGGGTCCCCGTAGACCCCATCGGGTCCCGGAACTTCAAGAGTTTCCTCGCCCGTGTCATCCGCCGTCCCGAAGATTCCGTCCAATCCCGCGTTGGCGATCGGTTCAAAGGTTGGCGTCGTCGGGTTGCCGACGAAAATACCGCAAGTCGTCGCGAAGGTAATAGGGCAGTTGGTGGAGCCTACGTTCTGGATGTCGTCCCAACTGATCTGCGACGTATTGCGCGCCGTCACCACACTTTCCAGCGCTTCGTTCGCCAGTTGCTTAGCGATCATGTCCTGCTGCGAAGTCTGTGTCGCCGCCATGGCCAACCCAAACACACCCAGCAGGCTCACCAGTCCCACCGTCAGGATAACCATCGAAATCAAGACTTCGATCAGCGAGAATCCACCCTCCGCTTGCTTCCGTCCCCGAAAATTCCCGCCGCGCCCCATTACTGACGTAGCCATAGATACCCTCCTCCCGACTTGGGGTAGAGCCGCCATCCGTGAATGCGGCCCGTTCCGCCCCACAACGTCACCGCCCGCGAACTCAGAATTTCTCCCGGACGCCCCAGGTACACCACCCCGCCATCCCAACTGCCCGCGCATTGTCCCGTGCTGTCATTCTGCGCCGAACCGTCCGGGCAGAAGTAAATGGTGGTTGCTCCTCCGGAAGAACTGTTCGCCGTGTAGCCAAAGTCAATCGCCGCTGCCCCCGTTCCGTAGTTGTCCGGACCGGGCGAAGGAAACCCCGTTTGCACGTTGAACGTCACGTCCCACGGCAATGTATAGGTCACGCTATTCTGGTCGCCGGTAAATCCCGCCAGCGTCGGCGCCACCGTGATCGTGTTCACCACCGGCGAAAGGCTCGTGTAAAAAGTCACGGAGTACGATGTCCGCTGCGATACCGCGTTGNNGTTGTCGCGCGCCTGCCGCATCGCCCCCAGCGTCGTGTTATACGCATTGGTGATCCGCTGCTGTTTCATCACCGGCCCCATGCTGAGGAACGTGATCGCCGTGGCGATGATGCCAATCGCCGCCACCATCATCATTTCGATCAAGCTGAAGCCGCTTTCCCCATGCCTGCCATACCGCGCATTTTTCTTCAGGCTTCTCATAAGCATTTGCCGTACCCGCGGCCCGCTCCGTCAAACAAGATCGTCAAACAAAGCCATCGAACTGGTGTTCAAAATACCAACTATCTCCCGCGACCCGTTGCGGATCGCCGTCCCCGAGACATGTCTGACTAACTTGATGTTAGGAACTGTCCCCAGGTACGTCAAAGTACCGGGGTACACCGGCCCCTCGTACAGTGTCCTTTCGTAAGGTAATTCCAGGGGAGTTACGATCGTGTCCGCAGCGTTCGTCCCGCAAGCGTCACGCCTCCGTCCCATGTTTCGGAACCAACTTAATGAAGGCCCGCGCTCGAGGCAGTCACACCAATCGTGTTGTCACCTTATCCTCCGCCAACAGAATGCGAAAGATGACGAAAGTTATAGCCGTCCGTGGGTTGTTAAGAGTCGGAATAAGACTCAGTAATGGCAGCAACAGCAAGTAAACACGACAAATCAAGATCCATATTGCATAGCCCTTGTGACATAGGTAACTTGTCGTCGCCAGCGACCCTCTCTTACCATACTGTCACTATGGACCTACGTGCCCTCGTGGTGTGTCCCGATCAGGACTCCGCCAACCTGCTCATGCTCATCCTGTCCGAGTTGGGGATGGCGGCCGAGCATACGCCTTCGATTTCCCACGGAGTAGAACTGCTCGACAGCCAGCACTTCGACGCCGTCGTCCTTGACTATCGCGCCGACCAGAGTTCGGAGGAATTCCTGGCGCACTTGCGTCAGTCCACCAAAAACCGCGCCAGCATGCTCATTGCCGTTGTCGACAGCGAGTTCAATGCCCGCCCGGTATTCGGGCTCGGCGCCAACTTTGTTCTCTATCGCCCGCTTTCTTCGGAGCGCACCCGCATCAGTCTGCGCGCTGCCCGCGGCCTCATGCGCCGCGAACGCCGCCGCACTCCCCGCACGCCGGTCCGTTCGACCGCCAACGTCGCCTATCCCGGAGCTCCCGAACTCAACGCCCTTTTGACTGACATCAGCGACGGCGGTACTTCGCTCCAAAGCGCCAACCGGATTCCGCCCGCCTGCAAGGTTTATTTTGAGTTCGCGCTTCCCGGCCAGCAGCAACTAGTTCGCTTGTCGGGTGAAGTGGCCTGGCAGGACGCCAGCGGCCGTACCGGAATTCGTTTCCTCGACGTGCCCCAGTCTTCGCGCCGCCTCATGCAGACCTGGCTCCAGCAGAATACTGTCCATCCGGCCGCCGGACCGGCCGAGCGGACCTCGGCAGCCCGCTCCTCTGCGGATCCGTCGTCCACAACCCAGTCGCTCGCCGCCCCGTCTCAATCCAGTCGCGAGTTGGAGCCCGAGCCCAAAGATCCCACACTCATCTCCAATGCCGGCAACCGCCGCGGAGAGCTCCGTTTTGCCTGCAAACTTGGAGCGGAAGTTTACAGTCTCGGCACCACTGTCCCTAATCGCTGCACCCTCTCCGATATCAGTGAAGGCGGTTGCTACGTCGAAATGCCGTCCCCACTCACCGGGCAGTCCGGCGTGGAAATTATTGTCCGCACCGCCGACACGAAACTGAGAATCAGAGGCCAAGTGCTGACCACCCATCCCGGTTTTGGCATGGGCGTGCGCTTCACGTTCCGCGATTCCCATGAGCGCGAAGAGATTTTGCGCCTGCTCGCCGTTCTCGCCGCCGGCCCTTCGCTCGACGAACAACTTCTCTAGACGAACGCCCGCTCGCTGAAATCTCCGAAGCACAGTTCTGTCCCGAATCGAACCCTCGCATCGGCAGCGGAACGTTTTTCTGGATATGTTCCGAAGTGATCTGGGCGACCGACCTGGATGTCACTACCCTATGTTTGCGAGTCCTTCAAACACTCGGGAGATCCCAATGGACAGTGCATTTCAATGGAACACCAGCTACAGCGTGAAGGTCGAAGCCATGGACGCGCAGCACAAACGGCTGTTCGAAATCATACGCGAACTCTACACTGCCATGCGTGCAGGCCATGGCAAGCAAGTCGTCGGAGAAGTACTTCACCGGCTGATTGAGTACACCGTCCAGCACTTCGCGGCGGAAGAAAAGCTGATGGAGAAAAACGGATATCAACTCCTGGCAGCGCACCGGATCGAGCATAAGACTTTGACCGATAAGGTGGTGGCCTTCAAGAAAGACTTTGAGGCCGGCTCCGCCACCGTTACTCTGGAAGTAATGACGTTCTTGCAGGACTGGCTCACGCACCACATCCAGGACGTCGATCAGAAGTACGGTGCCTTCCTCAACTCCAAGGGCGTGCACTAACTACAGGGACCTTGAGCGCCAAACTCGACTGCGTGATGGCGCAGCCTGAAGAGGCGAGGGCTACGTCTGCCGTCATTTTGGCCCGCCTTCGACCGCCGGCTGCTCTTTTTCCGCCACCGCCCGCCGAAAATATTCCAGCGAGAGCTTAAGCCCGCTCTCCAACTCTACCTTCGGTTCCCATCCCAGCAGCCTCTTCGCTTTCGAAATATCCGGACGCCGCTGCTTCGGATCGTCCTGCGGCAGCGCTTCAAACTTGATCTCGCTCGCCGACCCCGTCGTCGCAATCACTCTCCGCGCACACTCCAGAATCGTGAACTCCGTCGGATTCCCAACATTCACCG
>PMMJ01000466.1 GCA_003162255.1 Acidobacteriaceae bacterium
GCAACCAGGTTGCACAATCGAAGTGCTGCCCGTCCCGGCGTGCGAGTTTGGCCAGCTCCAGCCCCTTCGTCCATCCCACTAGCTTCAGGTCCTTCCGCGCCTGCGGCGGTAGATGCTCGTGGATCGACATCAGGTAGTACGCCTTCCTTCGCGATTCCGGGAACCGCCTCGCCAGGAACTCGTCAAACGACTTCAGATTCTCCAGCCTCCAGTACTGTCCCGCCCGTACCTCGCACAAATACCTGCCCAGATCGACGAAGCGGGTGTCGCGCTCTGCCTCTTTCTGCCGTTCCCAGGCCAGGATCTCGTCGATCTTGGTGAGGACAAACAGTGCGCGCTTGCGATTGAGCCGGGGCGGCATTGGCGGATACCTAGTAAACAAGTTCGTCAAACAGACCAAGATCCACTCCTGGCTTGCGCACAAGTCCGGCTTCGACCAGGTCGGGCTTGTCGAGGCAGAGCCCGACGAAGGGGCAGGTTGTGCAAGGGTTTTGGGGAAAGCGGATGCCGCTGTGCGGCAGGAACAACCCCGACTCGATCCGTCGGACTGTGTCATCGACCAGGGTGGCGAACTCCTGGTGTTGCTCGTCAGAAATGGTGGCCCGGAGGTACTGCACTTCGACCAGCCGCTTGCGGACGAAAACAACCTGGGCGACTTCGTCGATGCCCGTCATCCACGAATAGCAAACGAGTTGCGGATCCAGGGCAGAAATGCCAGCCGGCTCTTCTGGATATCGGGCCGAGGTAGTCTTCCATTCCAGAACGCATGGCGTGCCGTCGAGTTCGCCAATGGCATCGACGTAAGCAACGAAATTGTTGCCAGAGACGAGTGTCCGATTGAACTGAATCTGCTGAGTGGAACGAGGGCGGCGAATGCGAACCCGGCCGTCCTGGGCAAAGCGCTCGAGCAACTGGATCCCTTGGTGCAGCATGCGGTCCCAGGTGTCATTGCCCGAGTAGGTCAGGCCCATGTCTTTGCACGGGCCCCACTGCTCGAACAGCACAGCCGCCGGGTCTTCCCGGCGAAACAGGGCGGCGACGGCCTGTTCGAAGGCTCGACCAAAGAGCATGGCTGCACGCGTGTCTTTCTCTTGCCAGCCGTCGAGGTAGCGGTGCCGATAACGGCGCGGACAGCTGAGATATTGGCTGATCTGGGTGTAGGAGTAGGTCATCGGGTCGCCTCCGAGGTGTCGGAACGAGAAGCACTCGATACCGGAGCCGATGACAGTTCTTCCCACTGGCTCGCCGGGGCGAAGCCGCCGAGGTTGATGAGCGAGATGCCGTTGATGACGGTGTGGCTGATCTTGACGACCCCGCGGAGTCCGGGCAAGGCCTTCTCATCGACCTGCTCATGGGCCAGAAGTTCCGGATCATAGAGAAAGTCCCGCAGGAACCAGCCCAGCTTCCAGATCGCCTTCTGGGTGCAGTAGAGCCGACCGACGATGGACTGCCCGGCTAGGGTGCGGGGCTCAAGGACAGAGAGTCGGAGAACGTAGAACGGCTTGTGGGCGTGCCAGCGAAACTGGGCGCCATCAACGCGGACCAGGAAGACCCCGTCAGGAATCTCCGGACGAGCATTTCGGACCGTTTCAGCGAGGCCAGGGACTTGGCGTTTCATGCGACCACCGCCTGCTTCGGGTGCGCGTAACTGTTGAGTTGGCAGACGAGCGCATTGCGGTCCTTTTCGGCCCAATCAGCCAGTTGCTGGACGAAGTTCTCAACCTGTTCACGGCTGGCATCTCGGAGCGTTTTCGTGCCGCAGAAGTCGACGGCATAGGCCTTTACAAGCTCGGGATCGAGCTTGTGCTGACGGATGATCTGGCAGAGACGGTCGCGGACTTTGGGGCCAATGCCGTTCCCATTGCCATTTGCGTTCTGTGGAGGAAGTTTTTCAGTCGGACTCGGAATGGTCCCGATTTCCTCGACCGAGCAGATGCCGATGCCGTAGGCTTTGCGCAGGGCGCGATTGACGGCCCGCGTCTCGGCCACGCGCATCTCAGCACCACGGACGAGCGACGAGACATTGGATGGGTCTGCGTCGCCGTAGCCAACAAAACCGGAGGAGCCTTTGGACGGGAAGACCGTTGCCTTAAGGACAAACCGATTCGCTCCCGAGTCGCACAGCGAATCGACGGCTTCAACATGAATGCCGCTGCATCTCTTGCGACGCGCCAGCCCGAGGAGGCCAGTGTGCGTGACGTACCAGCGACTATTAATGAATTGCAGCTCGCCGTTGCTCAGCGAGAAATTGAAATCGTTAGAGAGCGTTTCCAGTGACTTTGCCACTCGGGTTGGCAATGTGCCGCCCAATAGCTGCCGGGCGAGCCGTAGGTTTTCGCGCAGTGGATTGCTCTTTGGGGGTTTGCGGGGAGCACGTTCTTGACAGCGTTGCATGGAACCTCCGGTTTGCGATAGATCATGGTGATAACATACGATAACATATGATTCATTACGACGCAATCCAATTTTTGGTTGTCCCTAGGTTTCTGGCGCGGCTATAGTCGTTGTTGTGACAACGAAGAAGGGTTTCTTGGCGTTCCGAGTTTCACCGGACCTGAAGAACGATATTCAGGGAATCGCAGACAGCGAAGCGAGGAGCATTTCGCAAGTTTGCGAACTGCTCTTGTCTGAGGGTGTGCAGGCTTACAAGAAGGAAGGGCCCAAGTTCATGCAGCGCCTGGTTGCCAAGCAGAAGGCCAGGGTCAAGGACTCATGACCTAACCGCGGCCTGCGCCTGACCTTGGTAACTGCCTTCCACCCCTTTTGAAACAACTTCTCCTCGCTACTTCCGCTGCATGGACTCCAAATACCGGGTTAGATTTTCCAGCCGTACATTGCCCAAGTCCTGATCAAACTCGATGTCGTGGAAAATCGGCCCCCAAATGGGCATCTGCTTCGAGCCGTGTGCTGGCAGGAGATCGTCCGAGCCCAACATGATGGTGCTTCGCACATGAACGGCAGAAAATACGCCGCCATTTCGTCGCGAAAGCCTGGTGAGATCTGGGACTTTTCTTTTCAGCGCCTTGGACACCGGGCCATTGCCTCGCCCACCCGATCCGTGGCAAGCCGCACAATAATTTCGAAACACTCCGGCCCCGTCCACCGGAAGAATTGGCGGTTGTCGTTGGTCCTTTTCTTGTGAGGAGGCGAAGATACCCACCGCAACCACTGTGACTAGTAGCAGCATCGGAACTTGTCGACGCATTGTGGCCTCTAGCGAAATGCTTGGGCAATGCAACTCGTAACATTTAGCACCGCCCCTCCGCTTCGTGCAAGAGATCGGTCAGGTCAAAGTGCTTCGGGTCCACTCCAGTGGGGACATTCAGACTGAGCCGTCACAAAGCCCGGCCCCTCGCCATCGAGTGGCGGTTGGGCGAGATGCCCTCACCCTTTAGCGGGGCCGGGCCGCCAAATTGCAGTATTCAGTTCTTATTCCTCCTACACGATTAGTACAAGTTGGGGAGTGCTGGTGTCAGTGATTCTTGGCACCATCCAAGGTGATTCCGCTGGATCGCGGGCGGGACTGTGAGCGGACGGGTCGTTTCTCGGAGGTAGACCATTGGGGCAGCTGAGAGCCCTGCCCGGCGATGAGGAGCAAATTACGAAACGAAGCCAATAAGTCATTTGTTTTCAGTCTGCATGTACACAGGAGGCGCTCGAGAAAGTGCGGGGCGGCGGTTTAGCCGAAGTTTGCCAACTGCTTCTCAGGTGCATGATTTGCGAGTACGAGAGACCGAAAAGGTAAGCGGAGAAAACGGTAAGAATAAGAACCTTAACCGCAATCGCAGAGTACGCGGAGTTCTTAGAGATTTCCTCCGCACCTCTGCGAACTCCGCGGTTAAATCAAGAGTAAAAGTCCGCAATGCTCTCGACCACCCACCCNNGCCTCGGTCAACTCCGGGAACATCGGTAACGCCAGCACTTCCTGCGCGGCCTTTTCGGAGACCGGCATGTCTCCCGCCTTCAGCCCCAGGTAGGAAAAGACTGGCTGCAAGTGGAGCGGCAGCGGATAGTAGATTTCGGAACCAATTTTCCGGTCGGCGAGGAATTTGCGCAGATCGTCGCGGCGCTGGGCGCGAATCACATACTGATGAAACACATGTTTGGATTGCGGAGTGCGTGCAAGTAAACGTACAGGCGCACCATTTGGATCCGAAGTCTGGCTGGAAGTCAGCCCGGCCGCGGCCAACAGTTGGTCGTAGGTGGCGGCGTGCTTTTGGCGGCTGCGGTTCCATTCGACAATGTGGGTCAGTTTCACTCGCAGCACGGCTGCCTGAATGGCGTCCATGCGTCCATTCCAGCCAAATTCGTGATGGTAGTAGCGCCGGGGACTGCCATGGTTGCGGAGTTGCCGCATGTGCTCGGCCATTTCCGGACGGGTGGTGGTGACGATGCCCGCGTCTNNATGATCGGATCCATGTCGGCGCACTGGCCGTAAAGATGCACGGGAAGAATCGCGCGAAGATTTGCGGGCTGTTTTGTGCGGAGTTGCCGAGCGACCAGCGCCGCATCGAGATTCAGGGTGCCGGGATCAACGTCCACGAAAACGGGCGTCGCGCCCGCCCGCACGATAGCGCTGGCTGAGGCAAAGAAGCTGAATGCGGTGGTGATGACCGAGTCCCCGGGCTTTACGCCGGCGGCGACCAGCGCCAACCATAGGGCCTCCGTTCCCGACGCGCAACCGACAGCGCCAGCCGCTCCCGTCAGCGCCGCAATTTCATGCTCGAGCGCTTCGACCTCGGGACCGAGAATGAAGCTTTGCGAATCGCATACGCGCGCGATCGCGGCCAACACATCTTCGCGGATGCCATCGTACTGGCGGCGCAAGTCAAGCAGCGGAACCGACTCGGGCAATTTCACTTGAACGAGATTCTAGCAGGGCGCATTCCTTCTGGGGATTTTGCGTCCCCAGCAGTTGTCTTCAAGAAGGTCAAATTCTGAAGCAACCACAGAGAGCACAGAGGACACAGAGATTCTTCAGGGCGTGGGCTTGCGCGTGGCGATCTGCGGCGGCTGCCGCCGGGGGGCAGCACCGGCGAGATGCTTTTGCCAGACTTTCAAAGCATTCTAGATCGGTTCGCGGGAAATCAAGAATCTGCGGAGAAGTTCAGTCTTGAGGCGGGGCGATTCTAAGCGTAATAATACTGTTTTTCATAACTATGTCGAGCAGCAACTCCCGATTTTGGTAGACCAGGCTCAGTGTCAATTGTAAGTAGCTGAATGTAAAAGAAATAATGGAAATTCGTTTTGGCACCACAGGTGCTGTTTTAACCGGGTTGTGATGGAAGGTAATGGCGTCCCTAATTCTAGCGTTTAGTTGCTGTTCAAGGAAAACATCTTGTCCACAGAGTTTAGGCCTTCTAGGAGAGAGATCATTATGAGAAATGAATCTGGTTTTAGGGTAGTGGCTCGAGTCATCGCGCTGGTTCTTGCGGTGCTCGGCCTGAGCGTCATGGTGTTCGGCCAGGCAGAGACCGGAAAGATTACTGGAACGGTCTCGGACGCTACGAGTGCGGTCGTCACCGCAGCAAAAATTACAGTTAAGAATACTGGCACGAACCTGACGAGAGAAGCCACGACTTCCAGCGCCGGCGAGTACACAATCACCAACCTTCCGGCTGGCAGCTACGTGGTAACCGTGAGCGCCGCAGGATTTTCCGACTTCAGGAAGTCGGCCGAAGTGACCGTCGGTTCGACGTCTCTGGTTGATGCGCGCCTTGTGGTGGGCGCCACCGGGACGGTTCTGGAGGTCGTGGGACAGGCGGGGGGTACGGAAGTTGACACTGAGACGCAAACCCTCGGTTCGACGATTACCCCGAGCCAGGTGATGAATCTGCCCAGTTTGACCCGAAACCCTTACGACTTTGTGTCGACCTCGGGCAACGTCAGCGAAGGCGACAACGGCAACCGCGGTGTGGGTGTCTCGATCAACGGGCAGCGGTCTGCTTCCACCAACATCCTGCTCGACGGAGCGGAGAACGTAGATCTTTTCACCGCGGGCGTCGGCCAGCAGGTGCCGCTCGACTCCGTGCAGGAGTTCAAGCTGAGCACCAGCAATTTCACGGCGGACTATGGCCGTGCCTCGGGCGGCGTGGTGAACGTATCCACGAAGTCGGGAACCAATGCGTTCCACGGTTCGGCGTATGAATACAATCGTGTGTCGGCGCTGGCTGCGCCCACCTATCAAACCGACGCGGTGAACTACGCCAACCAGCAACAAGGACTGCCGAATGTTTCGAATTCGGGTTTTGTTCGCAACCAGTTTGGCTACTCCTTCGGCGGACCAGTGGTCAAGAACAAGCTTTTCTTCTTCTCGAATACGGAATGGACTCGCGTGCGCAGCAGCGCGAACAATTCCGCTTATGTTTTCACTAAAGATTTCATTGACCAGACTTCCTCACTCACGCAGCAGTTTTGGAGTGCTTACGGCAAACTCTCGGGCGGAGTCAGTAATATTGGCGTACCGATCACGGCCAGTCAACTCACGGATGGCACAAGCGTCAGCGGCTACCAAGTTAATCCCGCGACCTGTCCCCAAAATAGCCACGGTGTTCCGCAGTGTTATTCACCATTGTTCGTTGCACTCGCCACCGAAAACCCAACCCTGCCGGTGCTGCAGTTGGTCAACATCTCCGTCCCGACCGATGCCGGCGCAGGCCCGCCCCAGAATTCCTACTCCTCGGTCAATCGCGTGGATTTCAATCTGACCGATAAGACAACGCTCTGGGGACGGTACGCAATCCAGAATGAGATCGACTTTCCGGGCTACGTTGCCTACAGTCCCTACAACGGCTACAACACGGGCCAGAACATCCGTAATCAGAACATTTTGATTAACCTGACGCACATTTTTAGTCCAACGATCGTAAACCAGGCGAAGGTATCGTATAACCGATTGAACAACCTTCAGCCGCTGGGCGCGCAGCCGCCTTCGCCGTCGCTCTACATGGCGGGTTCAGTACCGACGCCGAATAATTACAGCGTCTATCTGCCCGGTTATCTGCCGTACTCGCAAAGCAATGCAATTCCTTTCGGCGGCCCGCAGAATCTCTATCAGTTCTCGGACCAGTTGAGCATCACGAAGGGAAAGCATTCGTTCAGCCTGGGCGGAGAATACATCCAGACGCGCGACAACCGAATCTTCGGAGCCTACGAAGAAGGCATTGCGGATCTGGCGAGAAGCGCGGCAGGAAAACAGGCGACGGGTACAAGTTTAGCCGCTCCTTCCTCACTTGACCAACTCCTGAGCGGCACGATCTACAGCTACCAGGTCGCCATCGATCCCGCTGGCACGTACCCGTGCCAAACTGACATAACCTCGGACACGCCGATCAACCCGGCGAACTGTACCTTGAATCTGCCCGTCGGCCTGCCCGATTTCGGCCGTAACAACCACTTCAATGACGGCGCAGCTTACGGAACGGATTCCTGGAAAATAAGACCGCGTTTGACTTTAAGCCTGGGTCTGCGGTGGGAGTATTTCGGCGTGCAGCACAACGCCAACACGGCGCTCGACTCCAACTTCTATTACCCGGGAACGCTCTCTCCGGCTAGCGTGCGCGCCGGCGTCGTGAGCCCCGCTCCCGCCAGCCCGATCGGTGCGTTGTGGAAGCAGTCTAAAAAGAATTTCGGTCCCCGCATTGGCTTTGCCTACGATGTGTTCGGGAACGGGAAGACGGCGATCCGTGGCGGATATGGCATCAGCTACGAGCGCAACTTCGGCAACGTGACCTTTAACGTAATACAAAACCCGCCCAACTACGCGGTTGTGTCCCTGGCAAGCTCGGCTGGATACGATCTTCCGACGAACAATCTTGGTCCGTTCGCGGGCACCGGAACAAAGGTCCTTCCCGCCGTCACACTGCGCGGAGTGGATCCCAACATCAAGACCGCGTATGCCAGTTTCTTCTCGCTGGCCCTGGAGCATGAATTAGTCCGGAATACGGTGTTTGCGGTGGAATACTCTGGCTCGCGCGGCATCCACCAGTACTCGATTACGAATGTCAACCGCTACTGGGGCGGACCCACTTATAATGGCGACCCCATCGTAGATGGCAGTAATGTGATCAATGACTACCAGGCGGTCCGCACAAACACCACGTATGGGAACATCAACTTCCGCGGATCCAATGGCGACAGTTGGTACCACGGAGTGAATTTCCGGCTGCAGTCCAGCAATTTCCAGTCCAAAGGGTTGCAGTTTACGTTTAACTACACCTGGGCCCATTCCGAGGACGACCTGAGTTCCACGTTCACCGAAACGCAATCCGGTGAAGCGCAAGGCAGCCTGGGTTTCCTCGACTGGCAGCATCCGCGTTTCGACAAAGGCTCCTCCGACTACGATATACGCAATCGCGTGGCGTTTAGCGCGGTCTATACACCGACCTACCTTGGGCACTTCCAGCGCAAGGCGGTCCAGGCCGTGGCCGGGGGCTGGTCGATTGCGCCAATTTGGACCTGGCACTCAGGCACGCCATTTACCATGTACGATTGCGGGTACGCCTATGGGATCTGTTCCCGTCAGTTGAACACCGGGGGCTCGGCAAGTTATTCGAGCATTACTCCCGTCGATCCTATTGGTTCTCCAAATACCTTCTCGTACTTTACGCCTCTTCCGTACACCCCCTATCAGGCCACAGTGGACGGAAATGTGGTGGGCGGTGGTACGACGGACGTTCCCAGTTGCACCGCCGGAGTGTGCGCGTTTCCGTCGAACATGCTGGGCCGCAACACTTATCGGGTGCCCAATTACTACAGCCTCAACCTGGGCATCTACAAAACCTTCAAGCTGACCGAGCGTATGGGATTGCAACTGCGCGGTGAGGCTTACAACCTTTTCAACCACAGCAACTACTTCCTGAACTATGGAGGCACGGACTCGGAGTACGGATCTCCCGTAACCGTGCAAAAAGGCTACAATCCTTCAACCGCTGTTTACGAGCGCCGCAACCTGCAGCTTGCTCTGCGCTTAACGTTCTAACTCTGCTGCCAAGTGCAGCAATCAGGGAGCCGAAATCGGCTCCCTTTTTTGCTGCTAACGTCAAATGCATGTGCGAAGCAGACACACTAGTTGGGCGAGTGTTGGTACCAAATGATGTGATCGCCGTCGGCGGCGTTGTCCGAATACGCAGTGCTGGAATGGCCTAACAGCTTCATCTGCAGGGTCGGAACTTCCGGCATACCATTGTTGTTCCGATTATAGGCACGCAAAGTGGGATATCGCCCAAACCGCCGATGATAGACTTTCGGTATTCCATGTTTCTGCCCCGCGGATGGTTGTGCGCACTATGTCTGGTGGCGAGCGCAAGCGCGGGCCCGTCTGTGTCTCAGCCCGCCAATGTCATTCTGATCACGCTGGATACGGTTCGCGCCGACCGCATGGGTTTCCTAGGCGCACACGGCGGGCTGACGCCGAACCTCGATGCCTTAGCTCGCCAGTCCATAGTGTTCACCCAGGCCTACTCCCAAGTTCCCTTGACTGCTCCATCGCACGCCACCATTCTTACGGGTACTTATCCGCAGTTCCACCAGATCAACGATTTCGGCGTGCCACTGGCGGAAGATCTGCCCTTTGCTCCATCGATCTTTCGCCACAACGGATATCATACGGCGGCATTTATCGGTTCTCTGATCCTCGACCCGGTCGCGGGGTCAGCCCCCGGCTTTGATCGGGGATTTGACACCTACGATGCCGGTTTCCACCGGCGACGACCGGGGGAAGACCGCTACCAGGCAATTGAACGGCGCGGTGATGAGGTCGTAACTCACGCTGTCGCTTGGCTGACCGTCCACCAGAAAGGGCCGTTCTTTATGTGGGTGCATCTTTACGATGCCCACGACCCCTACGATCCTCCCGAACCATATAAGACCCGGTACGCTTCCAAGCCTTACGACGGCGAGATTGCTTATGTCGATGCTGTGGTGGGTAAATTCCTGAACCAGTTACGTATGCGGGGATTTTATGATGGCGCGGTCATTGCCGTAATGGCCGATCATGGCGAGGCCCTGGGGGATCACGGAGAGACCACGCACGGAATCTTCCTCTACGATGAAACGATTCGTGTGCCACTGCTTTTCAAGCTGCCGCGACAGCGTTCAGCCGGAATAAGAATTGATGGTCGCGTCGAACTGGTCGATGTGCTGCCGACCATCCTGCAAGCGGTGGGAATTGAGGTTCCGCATGACGTGCAAGGGGAATCTCTTCTGGCCATGTTCAAGCCGATGTTGAGGAAGGCCAATCTCGCGAGCCCGCCAGAGACACGCACGGCTCCCAAAACATCGCGTGATCGCCCGGCCTACGCCGAAAGCGAGTATGCGCAGCGCAGCTTTGGATGGAGTTCCCTGCGGGCGCTGCGAACCGGAAAGTATCTCTTCATCGAGGCACCGCGCGAAGAGCTCTACGACCAATCACTGGATCCGCAGGCGGAACACAATTTATCCACTACGTCCTCGGCAGTCACCAGCACGCTGGCCAGCCAACTCAATGCGTTCCGGCAGAGAACCAGTAGTGCAAGAGAAGCGCCGCTAGTGAGCATGGATCCAGAACTTCAGGAAAGATTAAGTGCCCTGGGATATGTAGCATCCAGTGGCAACTCTCCGGCCATGACTGGTAGCAGGGACATTAGCGCCGATCCCAAGGACAAGATCGAGATTGCAAATTCGCTGCACAGGGTCGAGGTCCTGAAAGAAGAAATGCACTTCCAGGAGGAGGTACCCCTACTGGAGCAAGTGATCACGAAGGAACCTAACCTTCCGATTACCTTTCTGGAACTGGGTACAGCACTGATTTGGCTTCAGAAGTACGAGGAGGCGTTGCCGGTATTGCGTAAAGCGGTAAGAATGCGCCCGGACTTGATCATGCCCCGATACCAATTGGGATCGGCGCTTTTCGAGACGGGAGAGTTCGCGGCGGCGGTAGTCCAATTTGAGACCACTGTGGCTCGCTCTCCGAACTGGACGGAAGCGCGCTTCTCGCTCGCGACAGCTTATGCGCGAGTGGACCGTCTGCCAGAGGCCATCCAGGAATATAAAGAAGTGATCAAACTAGCGCCGGACCACTACGGCGCACATCTGCTGCTGGGGCGAGCCTTGGCTCTGTCGGGAAACCCCGCGGCCGCTGTACCGAACCTCCTGAAAGCGGGGGAATTGCGTCCTACATCGCCTGAGCCACACTCGTTTCTTGCCGACGCGTACCTGCAATTGGGACAAGAGGCGGACGCAGCACGGGAGCGAGCCGCCGCTCAGCAACTGAAAGAGAGCGTGAAACACTGAAGGGAAGCGCGAGCTGTGTCTCGATGGCTGGACCCTAGCGCCAGGAGCGTATCATTACTATCGACCCTAGGAAAGGTGGAGCGATGAGTCCGAAGACGAAGAGCTTGTTTTTCTCCTTGTTGTTGTTCCTGTTCGTGCCAATGGCTCGAAGCGAAGACAAGAACCAAGCAGCGACCACATTCACTGCTCGCACAGAAATGGTGTTGGTCCCGGTTGTAGTCACCGAGAAGTCAGGTGTCCACTCGGCGGGACTGAGCAAGGGTGATTTCGAAATTCTGGAAAATGGGAAAGGGAAACCGATCGCCACGTTCGAGGAAATCAAGAGCACGACGAATCGGCCTGCACACGTAGCCAACGCGCGGGGTGTTTACAGCAATGCTCTCAGCGCCGATGCCAGCCCTAAGCGTCTGACCATTTTCGCGCTCGATTTGGTAAACACTCCCTTCATGGACCAAGCCTACGCGCGCCAGCAACTCATTAAGTTCCTGGCGAGCCGCGTCTCCAGCCAGGAGCCGATCGCTCTGGTCGCGATCAAAGGCAACGGGATTAAAGTGCTGCACGATTTTACTTCCGACCCGGCAGTACTGGTTCAGGCATTAAGACGGGTTTCCGGGGAAATTCCCGCGCTGAACGGAACCATCGCTGGCGATGATGTGGCCGCGGAAACTGACGCCCTGAGCAGCTTTGCGGGTGAGAACGGCGAATATGTGGCGTTGGCCGAGCGGCAGGCAATCACCGTGACGCTGGAGTCGTTTCAGCATGTCGCAGAGGCGTATGCCGGTGTTCCGGGCCGAAAATCGTTAATCTGGGCCACCGCGGCTTTTCCTTTTGCCTTAGACCCCGTAAGCGGGACGATTATGTTGCCCCATGTCTTCTCCCAAGGCAGCACCACGATAGCAGGCGGAGGCATGGATCGCACGATGTCCCGCAGTGGCGAGATGGCTCCCTTGCCCGACAATACTCAGGTGCGCGTCGCGGATGATTTGAAATCCCTGGAACCGCTGTACCAGCGCACCCTCCAAATGCTCAACGATGCCGGCATCTCCGTCTATCCAGTGGATGCCCGCGGCTTGATGGTTTTTTTCCCGGGAGCCAATGTAAGCCAGATCCAGGGACTAGGATCCGTCAAACAAGCCATCTTCGAGGCAACGCGCGACACCATGGTTGGTTTCGCGGACATGACAGGAGGCAAAGCCTTTTACAACCGCAACGATTTGGACATTGCTTTTCAAAAGGCGGCCGACGATTCCTCCACTTACTACATGCTGGGCTATTACCTGGACAAGAATGCCAAACCCGGGTGGCACAAGTTACAAGTCAAAGTGAGACGGGGAGGGACGGAGGTACGTGCCCGGAACGGTTTTTTTGTAACCGACGCCAAGAAAGTGGACAACCGCAAAATGGATATCAGTCTTGCGCTGGTTTCCCCACTGGACTATACGGGAGTGCCGCTCAGCGTGCGCTGGACCAGCTTGCAAGCAGCCGGGGCCAAGAAGAAAATCCATTTTCAGATCACCCTGCCCCCAAATGCCAACATAGTAGACACTACGAACAATAATTTTGTGAGTTTAGAATTTGTCGCCGTAGTGCGGACACCCAGTGGCGATCCGGCCGACCAGTTCTCCCAGCACGTCGAAACGAATTTTAAGCCGGATAGCTTGCAGTCTTTCCAAAAGGACGGTCTGAACTACGGCAACGATGTGATTGTGCCCCCCGGAGAATATTCCGTGCGCTTTGTCGTGCGGAACAATGTGGATGGACGGATGGGTAGCGTGATGGCTTCGTTGCGGGTGGCGCCTTAGACTGCGGAGCGTCACCTCAGCCATCATCCTTTCACGCGGGAGTACGCCCTGCTTGGCTATCGTCGAAGGCGTCACTGAATAAACGAGCCTTCGCCGTCGGGGAGGGAGGGCACCTTCAGTTCGAGCGCCAGCGCTCTGATTGAATGCCCCACTGAAATGCACGTTCGGTTTCCTACTTTTCTGTTCTGTCCCGCTGCCGTTTCGCGTCCGCGGCGCGCCCGGTGTGTTCGTAGGCTTCGGCGAGGGAGAGGTGTGCCGGGGCGAAGGCAGGCAGGCGGCCAGTGGCGATTTCGAGGTGGATGATCGCGGTCTTGAAGTCACCGGATTTTAGCAGGCATGCACCGATTTCGTAGTTCGCCCAGGCGGAGTCGGGCTGGAGTTCGATCGCTTTGTGCAGATGCTTGGCCGCCTCGGCGTATTGCCCTTTCCGGGCCAGCGCCGCTCCGAGCGTGTACTGCGCCAGGTAGAGGTTGGGATCGGCGGAGACGATGGGCNNGGCTTCGACTGGTCGCGAGCCGCTGCTGCAATCACCGTGTTGGCGGTCGCTATTTTGTCTTTGGGATCCGTTCCTGCAACCGTCGTGGCAGAGCTCGACGACTTTTGCAGTCCGACGTAGCCGAGCGACGCCAGTTTCTGCATCTCGGAAGAGTTCAACTCCGTGGAAGACTTACCAGCCTCGCCGTTGAGACGGTGATCGAAATTATCGAGCTGCGCGGCCATCGTGTCGAGTGTCGCCTTCGAACTCTGGGCCAGGTTGTGGGCTGCGCCCGGGTCCGCGGTTAGGTCGTAGAGTTCGGGCTTGGGGGCACGGATGTAGAGATACTTGCCGGCACGCCAGGATTCGAGAGGACTCCAGCCGAATCCGCGCTGCGGCAGATCGGCGCGGGAATACACGGGCTGATCGCCACTGCTGCTGGACTTCGATTTTGCGATGCGTAACAACGACTGTCCCGGCAGTCGCGAGGGAACCGGGATCGCGGCGATTTCAAGCAGAGTAGGAGCGATGTCGACCAGCCTTACCTTGGCGGCTACCCGGGCGGGCTTCACGGCGGACTGGCCTTCGGGGAGTTTTATGAGCAGCGGGACGTGAATGGTTTCGTCGTAGAGAAAGATGCCGTGTGTGTCTTCACCGTGAGCACCCAGGCTCTCGCCGTGATCGGCGGCGACGATCACCGCGGTGTTTTCGTAGATCTTCCGCTGCTGCAACGCGCCGATTAACTTGCCGACGGCGGCGTCGGCAGCGGTGACGGCGGAGTTGTAGGAAGTGCGGGGCGAGCGCGCGTCACTGACGTGAACCCAGAGAAAAAACTGCGCTTGCGCATTGTGGTCGAGCCATGCGACGGCGCGAGCGACAACTTGGTCTCCACGGCGCTCGATTACGGGGGGATGCGAGTCGCCGGGGATCGCGGGCCGAAAGCCAGCGTCATAAGTTTGGAAGCCGCGGTCGAAACCTTGTGCCAGCCCGTTCTGCGGGTCAAGATCGATGGAGCCCACAAATGCGGCGGTGCGATAGGCTTGCGTCTTCAGCAACTCTGGGAGATAAGCCAGGGATGAGGGAAGTGTGCCGCCGATCTCGCTCATGCCGGTGCTTTGCGGGTAGGCTCCGGACAGAATGGTGGCGTGCGAAACGACGCTGCCCACCGCCTGGGCGTAGGCATGCTCGAAGACGATGCTGTCTCCGGCGAGACGATCGAGGTTGGGAGTAAGCCCACCCTTGGCGCCGAGGAAGCCCATGCGGTCGGCGCGCGCGGAGTCGAGGGTGATCAGCACCAGGTTGGGTTTGGATGCGGCAGCGGCGAAAGAGAAGCTAAGAAGGATCAGACTCACGCCGGCAAAGAGTTTCCGGGTCATGACAGTAAGTGTAAAGTACAATCTGTGGACCTGCTCCTCGGGATCTCCAGTCTTGTGATGACGTCCTGATCACGGCCCATGGCTAGCGGGCCAGGTTCAGTGCCGGCTCCGTGAAACTGGATCATATTTACAAATCACACTTGCAGACCTATTTAAAGTGACCGCGTCCTTCAGAAAATGTCTTCGTGTGGTGTGCCTGCTGGCCTTGTGCGGAGCGGGCTTGAGCCTGCTTGTCTCCTGCCATCGTGCGCGGGGCGGAGCGCTTCAGTCCAGAAGGCTGATCATCCTCGGTATCGACGGGCTCGATCCGGACCTGCTCACGAAATTCATGGCGGAGGGCAAGATGCCGAACTTCGCGCGGTTGGCTGAGCAGGGGGCGTTCCGGCGTTTGACGACCAGCATCCCGCCGCAAAGCCCGGTGGCATGGTCGGACCTGATCACGGGAATGAACGCCGGCGGGCACGGGATATTTGATTTCATCCATCGCGATCCGAAGAATTTTCAACTCTATTTTTCGACGTCGAAGGTCGAAGGCCCAAAGCACAGCCTTCATATCGGGAGTTGGGTGATTCCGCTGGGCAGCGGTTCCGCGGAGCAGTTGCGGCACGGCAAGGCCTTCTGGGAGATTCTCGACGAACACGGCGTGCCCAATTACGTTTACCGTATTCCGGCGAATTTTCCGCCGATCGCGGCAAAAGGGAAGACTCTTTCCGGCATGGGCACGCCCGATCTGCGCGGCACGTACGGCACGTTTACTTTCTACACCGACGATCCCACTGCGGCGGTGGGAGCGGTCGAGGGTGGGGAAGTGGTGCAGGTTGAAGTGAAGAACAATCGCGTCGCGACCAATCTGATTGGACCGGACAACACATTTCGCAAGAACTCGCCTCCTGCTACCGAGCCGTTCACCGTTGACGTGGACCCGCTGGAACCGGTGGCGCGCATCGGATTGCAGGACCGGCAGTTCGTTCTGAAAGAGGGCGAGTGGAGTGGATGGGTTCCGGTGGAATTTCAGCTCATGCCGGTAATCGGCAATGTAAAAGGGATCTGCCGCTTTTATCTCAAGCAGACTCATCCACGCTTTCAGCTGTATGTATCGCCTATCAACATTGATCCGGAAAATCCCGCGCTGCCCATATCCACGCCATCGAGTTACGCGAGCGATTTGGCGAAACAAATCGGCGAATTCCACACGCAAGGCATTGCCGAAGACACGAAGGCGCTGACTGCCGGCGTGCTCGACGATAAAGAATTTCTGGAACAATCGCACACCGTGCTTGCGGAACATCGGCGCGCGTTCGATGTTGAGTTTCCCAAATTTAACGACGGACTGTTCTTCTTCTATTTTTCGAGCCTCGATTTGAATGCGCACATGATGTGGCGGCTGACCGATCCGCAGAGTCCCGCGTACGATGCCGCGCTGGCGGCCCAGTACGGTTCGTCGCTGGAGGAGTTTTACCAGCAGATCGATCAGGTGCTGGGCGAAGTGATGCCGAAGGTCGATGACAATACCACGCTGCTTGTGCTTTCGGACCATGGATTCGCTCCCTACCGGCGCTCGTTCAATCTGAATACGTGGTTGCTGAACAACGGCTACATCACTCGGAAAGAAGGCACCAGTGGCGATTCAAACGAGCCCTTCTCTGATGTGGATTGGAGCCGCACACGCGCCTACGGGTTGGGTTTGAACGGACTTTACCTGAATATTCGTGGACGCGAGCGCGAGGGCGTTGTCGAGTCTGGCGCGCAGGCCGACGCGCTGCTGCGGGAAATCCGGCAGAAGCTTTTGGAGGTTCGCGATCCGAAAGGTGGCGCTCAGGTGATTACGCGAATCGATTTCGCGAGCGATGCCTACCAGGGCCCGTACGCGCGCTCGGGTCCGGATGCGCTGGTCGGCTACAACCGCGGGTATCGCGCCGGATGGAAAACGATTCTCGGCGCGTTTCCCGCGGACGTGCTTGAGGACAACACGAACGCGTGGAGCGGCGACCATTGCATAGACTTCACGAAAGTGCCGGGAGTGCTGTTGAGCAACCGCAAGATTGCAGCGCAAGCTCCGGTGCTAACCGATATCGCGCCCACGATTCTGTCAGAATTCGGAATCGCGAAAACGAAGGATATGATGGGACAGTCGGTGTTTCATCCGCGCTAGCCGCCGTGGCGAAAGGTGGCCGCCGACTGCACGATCGACACCTTGCTAGGATTGTCATCCCGAGCGAAGCGAGGGACCTGTAGTTCGCAGCAAAATGCAGGTCCCTCGCTTCGCTCGGGATGACAAAATTCAGAGAGTGAGCTAGACGCTCGAATCGCGAAACGGGAGAAACCATGTTTGGTTCACACAAAGTGAAAATCGAAGGCGAACTGCTGGAGAAGGTCAAGCAGTGTTCGGATGCCGCGGGATACGAATCGATCGACGAATTCGTAGTCCACCTGCTGGAAAAAGAAACCAGGAAAATCCTGCCAGACGAGAGCGGCGCGTCGAAAGAGGACATACAGAAACGCCTGCGCGGATTAGGGTACATCGAGTAGCTTGACTGTTCTCTCCAATCCGATGGGTCGCGTCGTAGCAATCGCGGGGTTCAATCTTTCTCTGTTGACCAGTCCGCTGGCGATTGTGATCGTCCTGTCGCTAGTCGTCGGATTGCTGATGGTCGTCGTGTTTGGACACACCTCGGATCAGAAAGCCATCGGCATTGCGAAAGATCAATTGAAGGCTCATTTGCTGGCTGTCCGCTTGTATCGGGATCAGATTCCGGTGGTGATGGGCTCGTACGGCAAGATTCTACGCGGCACCGGGCGCTACCTGAAACTCGCATTCAAGCCGCTGCTGTACGTCATCATTCCTATTATCTTGCTGATGGTGCAGGTCGATCGTTACCTGGGCCAAACGCCCATCCCAACGAACGCGCCCTTCTTGCTGACGGTCCATACGACGTCAAGCGACGGGTTCAATAATGCCACTCTCGATCTTCCGCCCGAGATTACGATGACCGCGCCCGCTGTGCACATTCCGGCGGAGAATGAAATTGTCTGGCGGTTGGCCGGCGCAAGAGATGGAAAATATGAAGTGAAGATTGCGGCTGCGGGGCAGAGCGTGGCGAAGGCCGTTTGCGTGGGAACTAATCTGGTGCGAATTTCAACGGTCCGCTTGCGGGGACACTTCTGGGAGCGTATGTTCTCGTCGGCAGAGCCGGCGCTGCCGGACGATAGTCCGATCGAGTCCATTTCGATCAATTACCCGGATCGCAATATCGAGATTGCCGGCTATGGCATGAACTGGATTTGGCTGTTTTTCATCTTGTCGATGATCGTCGGATTTATTTTCAAGGAACTGCTGGGGATTCAGATATGAAGAGACCGTGTGGGGCGGGCGCCCTCGCCCGCCTGCGTGCAGCAGATATCAAGTCGCGGGACATGCATGATCGTCCTCCGGTTCATCGCGCGCGCAAGCATTTCGCGGGCGGGGGCGCCCGCGCCACATGGGTGTTGCTGATTGCTTTAATTTTCTTGCCCGCGCTGGCACATGCTTATGCCGGGCCGGGCGCGGGATTTGCGGTGCTGTCGTCGTTCTGGGCGATTTTTGTTGCGTTCCTCTATTCGTTCTATGCGCTGATGACTTGGCCAGTTCGCCAGTTATTCCGTTTTCTCCGGCGGCGAAACGCATATGGAAAGGCGACGTTTGAGCGCGCGGTGATTTTGGGATTCGACGGCATGGATCCCGAGCTCGCCGAGCGGTTTATGAAAGAAGGCCGGCTGCCCAACCTGGCGAAGTTGCGTGACACGGGAACATTCAGCAAACTGCGCACGACGTTTCCGCCGATTTCTCCGGTGGCTTGGTCGACGTTCATGACCGGGGTGAATCCGGGCAAGCACAATATTTATGATTTTCTGGGGCGCGATACCAGCAATTATCTTCCGTATCTTTCGTCGGCTGAAATCAGGGGGCCGAAGCGGCACATCAAGATCGGCAAATATTCCATTCCATTCGGCAAGACGCAAATCAAGGCGATGCGCAAGGGCACGCCGTTCTGGCACTGGCTGGGCAACGCGGGGATTTTCAGTTCCGTGATTCGCGTTCCGGTCACGTTTCCGCCGGAGAGGTTTCAGGGAGTGCTCCTCTCCGGGATGTGCGTGCCCGACCTGAAGGGCAGCCAGGGCACGTTCTGCCTGTGCACCACCCGCGCATCCGATGACAAGTTTCGCGAAGGCGGGGTGCGTGTAGCTATTGAGCGCAAGAACGGTGTTTGCCGCTCCTACGTTCCGGGACCGGACAATCCTTTGATCGAGAAAGGCGGCGAACTGCGCGCGGATTTCGAAATTCGGCCGGAGCTCGGATCTAAATCGGCGCGCTTTGTGTTTGGTTCGGAAAAATTCACGTTGAAAATTGGGGAGTACTCCGAGTGGCTTCCCGCCGAATTCAAGGCGGGCATGGGCTTCACGGCGCACGGTATCTGCCGCTTCTATCTCAAGGGACTTTCGCCGGAGGTTGAAGTTTATGTTACGCCGGTGAATATCGATCCCGGACATCCCGACTTACCTATCTCGCACCCGGTCACTTATTCAATTTACTTGGCCAAGCTCTTCGGGCCCTATGCGACGCTTGGACTGGCGGAAGATACCTGGGCGCTCAACGAGCACGTGCTCGATGACGACGCGTTCCTGGCCCAGGCTTACGGCAATCACGAAGATCGCGAGCGCATGCTTTTTGATGCGCTCGATAAAACGAAGCAGGGGCTGTGCACCTGCGTTTTCGATACTACCGACCGCGTGCAGCACATGTTCTGGCGTTATCTGGAAGAAGACCATCCGGCGGCGCGCGATGTGCCGCACAGCCAGCATCCTCCGGTGATTCAGGAACTGTACGAGCGCATGGATCGCCTCGTGGGGCGCGTGATGGAAAAGATCGATGACGACACGCTGCTGCTGGTGATCTCCGACCATGGATTCAAGTCGTTTGCGCGCTGCATGAACGTGAATGCGTGGCTGCACCAGAACGGATATCTCGCGCTGAAAGATGGCAAGACCGAGAGCGGCGACTGGTTCGATGACGTGGATTGGTCGCGCACTCGCGCTTACACCATGGGCCTCAACGGACTTTATCTGAATATCAAAGGCCGCGAGAAGCAGGGGATTGTGGATCCCGCAGAAGCCGACGCGCTGAAAGGCGAGCTGCAGAAAAAGTTGAATGGGCTGGTCGATCCGGCTTCTGGGACGGTCGGGATAACGGGCGTGTTTATTGCGGACAATGTTTATCGCGGACCTTATACGGATAACTCGCCGGATCTGATCGTTGGCTATGCCGCGGGCTATCGTGCTTCATGGGATTCGGTGATGGGCAAAGTGACCGGGCAGATTTTCGAGGACAATATCAANNGATGTGGCGCCGACGATCCTGAAACTGTTTGGCATCGCGCTGCCCGGGCATTTCGACGGCAAGGCTTGGACGCTGGCGGCGAAAGCTCATTGACGGGGTTCTGGGCGTAAGCGCCTGGCCAGGTCAGCAGTCCGTCAAAGGCTAGAATGGTAGGATGACGACGCGCTTACATGCCGCTGTCGCGCTCGCTTCATTTCTGCTAACTGCAGTCTGTAGCGGACAGGAGCGTACAGCTCCCGAACCAGTGGCTGAGATTAAGTGCATCGTCGCAGATGGAACTGGCGCTGTGATTCCACAATCGGAGGTTGTGTTCAAAGGGGAACTGGGTGCAGTCGTTTCCCACACGAGCATGGATGGGTCCGTTACTGTTGAATTGAGAACCGGCAGGTATGCCGTGACGATTACCAAAGCTGGGTTCGTAACGGCCAAGCTGGTCGATTTTCAGATTAACGCGCCGACCCCAGCTGCATTTCGGGTCGTCCTGCGGGTTGATCACACCCCAACCGATGGCGGCATCTTTGAGGGAGTGCCGACCACCTCGTCTGAGTTGCCAAGTGTCATAAGCTCCGAACCTGGTGGCTATTCGACTTGCCCCGGCCTTGAACACGCGGTGGTGCGATCCGTCGGCTACGTCCAAGCTGCGGAAACCGAGCTCCGTAGGTGGGCTTCGGTCAAGGTTTCGCCGAAGAAGACATCCCGTCCCGAAACTGTTCACGTTCAAGTGCAGGTTGAAGGCGAACGCGTATTCTGCGCTCAGGCCGTCGATGGGCCCAGCGATAAACAGAAAGACGCCGTCGATGCAGCGATGCAGTGGAGATTCAAGAAAAAGCGCGGCGAGTTCAAGGACGATCTGATGGGGACGCTGACTTTTCAGTTCTAGGAATCTACGTTCTCCAAATGAAGCTGTTGAAAAATCCCGATCACTCTCACTGACCTGACGGTGCGAATCTCAGTGAATGGCATTTCCTTCGGGACGCGGCAGGGACGGGCAACTCAGGGTTGAGNNGCGAGGGCGCCCGTCGCTCCACTTACGCCTTCGGTGTTCTCAGACGCGCTGCTAGCCACGCTACGCACGCCAGCATCCCGCACCATCCTATGAGGCGGACGACTGCGGCGATCCTGGTGTCGTACTGCAGAACGCCTAGACTCGAGAAAATCGTGTTCCAGTCGTGCTCTACGTAATCGGAATCTCCGGTTGTCACGAGGGGCAAAACCATGGCGCGAGCGTCGGCCATGTAGGTTGCGGTGTAGGGCCAGTTCTCAAAAAAGAAGAACATGCAGAACACGAAAGCCGCGGTCTGGCGTTCGTGGAAGAAATAAGCCGCCAGCAGCAACGGGACCAGCCATTGCAGAATCGTCCCTCCCCAAAGGCCGAGCGTTGGGCCGAACCAGCCAAAGAGCAGGTGGCCGCCTTCGTGGACGACAAGGTTGGCGGAGTCGATGAACAGGTAGCCGCCATGCATGACGAATGCGTAGATGAGGAAGAGCGCGTAGAAGACAAGCCACGCCAGGACGGCCCAAGGCGAGACGGGACGCCAATCTTCCCGGGCGCCGGACCATTCCACAATTGAGTCCAGATACTCGCGCATAGTGGACTGCTATCTCCGAACACTACTTACCAAACATTGGATAGTGGCTTGCCGCGCCCATCAGGAACAGCATGGGGAACGACAGCACGAAGTTCGCGCGCGAGGTGAGGAAGGTTTGCCGGGCCAGGTATTTTGCTTTGTCTGGCATCGGCGAGCCATTGGCCGCGTTGTCGGCGGTCCATTTGATGATTTTCTTCTGCGCGCGCCAGATTACGCCCCAGACGTTCAGCATCATCACCCAACCCATCCCTCCGCCAATGCCGATTGCGAGCAGGCGATTGCTCTCCCATCCGTGATTGTTAAGGCGCAGAAAGAGCCACGACGCCACGCCGACAATGACGGTGTAAATCACGGCGAGCACCGGCCATTTGTCGAGCACGCCCCTGCCGGGAATCTGGCAGGCATACATCAGAGCCCAGGCGACGGTCCAGATCGCAAAGAACGTTCCCATCGGACCACCGGAAGATGCGCCGCCGCTTCTGGCGTCGGAGGCGACGACGCTGCCCCAGTAGGCCAAGCCTGTCAGCACGGTAAGCACCGATCCCCAGCGAAACCACCACAGCGAGCGCGACATCAGGCTGGGAAGGATCTTGCCCCTGGTGGCAGGATCGAGTCCTTTCATGAAGGGAGTGTTAACGAGATTAAAGAAATACAACAAGCCGAGCCAGGTCACGCCGCCGACAAAATGGAGGTAACGAAACAGCATTAGAAGGTTAGTGTTGAAGTCGGTGGGGAGGTTGATATCGATCAAGGCCGGGCTCCTGTTCTGAAATGTGTTCGGGAAGGGACGATTGTAGACGGCTGGCGGGGGAAATGAAACCCAGTCGATCTTTCGGTAGTGGCGCAGTTTGCGAAACCGTTAACCACCAAGGCCACGAAGGTACACGAAGG
>PMMJ01000366.1:0-137 GCA_003162255.1 Acidobacteriaceae bacterium
GAAGTGATCCAGACCAGCGAGGTGAGCGGAGTTTCAAAATTCATTCTGTCCGCGCTGCCGTAGCGGGCCTTGGCGATAGCGGCATTGAGGAAATATGCCAACGCGCTGGACACCAGCATCATGATGCGCATCACGAA
>PMMJ01000366.1:268-14692 GCA_003162255.1 Acidobacteriaceae bacterium
AGAATGAAGAGCATGATCAGCAGTTCGACCGAAATCAGCATCATGCCGATCGACATTCCGGCCTCGAGCGGGATCCGATAAATCGGGTAGGGCTTGCCCGGCAGAGCGGCGAAGGCCGTCCGCGAATTGGCGAAGGTATTGACGCGAATGCCAAACCAAGCCACGCCGTAGCTGCCTGCGATTCCCACCAGGCTGAAGGCCAGGATGATGATTACGCGAGGAGCTTCGAAATGCCGCAGCACGCCAAAGTAGAGCACGATAACGGCGGCAATGAAGGCCCACAACAGCATCAGGAATTTGCCCTGGGTGATGAGGTAGGTTTTGCAAGTTTCGTAAATCAGCTCCGAGATTTCACGCATGGCGCGGTGCACGGGCAGGTTCTTCAGCCGCATGAAGATGATCAGGCCGAAACCGAGGCCGAAGGCGCAGAACAGCAGCCCGATGGTCAGCAGGCGATGCCCGTTCACGCCGAGGAACGAAACCGAAGAGAGGTCGGGCAGTTTCAAGGCCGCCTCGCCGCCTTCTTCTGTGGTTGGAGCAGCGGTTTGCGCCAGCGCGTAGCCGGCGGTCAGAAGCAGCAGAGTGGCAACGACTGCCGAAGTTCTCGCAAGGCATTTCTTCGCAATCCAGCGTCCCGCGGACACAAGATTGGTGGTATAAGTGCGCATCACAATCCTCCTAAGGATTCCTATTCAGGGGTCACAACGTGTGATTTTGCTCCGGAGCGCTAGCCGCCCGCTGTCGGATTCCATCCGTCACCGGTGCGCCCATCACCGAAGTTTCGAATCTGCTTCCACCGCCAGGCATAGTAAGAATTAAAAAACGCCGTGGCCGCGCCGGAAAACCTGTGCCGCCGGCATATAGCCCCGCGATCGACTACACACTCCTGCACAAAACATTTGTTTATAGCATCCTGCTGGAAGCCGGGTCAATGATGGGCGTCACATGGCAACGGGTCCGTTTCTTCAAAACCGACGCGGCGGAGGCTCCGGGCGCGCGCTTCGAGAATCCGATTCGCGTTTGGTCGTGACTGCTGGCCCGAGGCTCGAAGCGGAGACTCTGCTCGATTCCGGCTGCTTCCGTATAATTGGGCATCTGTTATGCCAGCTTCCCTTGACTCCATTGTCGCGGCCACACGCCAGCGCCTATCCGAACGCCGCTCTGGCGGTCTGTGGAACTCCGCCCTTGGCGCGTTGGAACGCGCGGCGGCGGTGCACATTCCGCGCGGATTTCGGAATCAACTGCGCCGAGTCGCGCAAGACGAAGCCGCGGTTGCCGTTATTGCCGAACTGAAAAAAGCCTCGCCGTCGAAAGGTCTGATTCGCTCCGATTTCAGGCCGTTTGAACTCGCGCGGGAACTCCAGCGCGCTGGCGCCGCCGCATTGTCGGTGTTGACCGATGAACAATTTTTCCAGGGCTCGCTGAACTATCTGCGCGAAGCCTCGTCCGGCAGTTCCCTTCCCTGCTTGCGCAAGGATTTCATCGTCGATGAATTTCAGATTGTGGAGGCCAGAGCAAATTGCGCCGATGCGATCCTGCTGATTGTCGCCGCGCTCGATCAGAAGGAACTGGTGGCGCTGGCTGGATTCGCACGATCTCTCAGCCTCGACGTTTTGTGCGAAGCGCATGACGAAGCGGAACTGCAACGAGCGCTCGACGCCGGTTGTGATCTGATCGGCATCAACAGCCGCAATCTGCGCACCTTCGAAGTCCATCTCGAAACCGCATTGCGGCTCGCGGAAAAAATGCCCGCGTCATGCGTCCGCGTTGCCGAGAGCGGAATCCAATCCGGCACAGACATCGCTCGTCTGCGATCCGCCGGATACGAAGCGTTCCTGGTTGGCGAATCGCTGATGAAAGCGGAGCGCCCAGGCAAAGCGTTAATGAAGTTGATGAAGGAAGCAAGAGTAGTTGTCAGGGATAATCGCTTTTACTGACAACTGACAACTGATAGCTGACAACTGCTGTTATGACTTGGATCAAAATCTGCGGGATCACGAACCTCGACGACGCGCTCGCTGCCACCGATGCGGGCGCAAACGCCCTGGGCTTCGTTTTCTATCCGAAGAGCCCGCGCTACGTCACTTTAGAAACCGCTCGATCGATCGTCGAAAGGGTACCGCACCCCATGGAAAAAGTCGGCGTTTTCGTCAACGAGACTCTGGAGTGCGTGCGTGACACCGCCAAACAGTTAGGTCTTACGGCCGTGCAATTGCACGGCGACGAAAGCACGGAATTCAGCCGCGGGCTCTTCCAGGAACTCGGGAACGGGTCCAGTCGCCCCATGATTTTCCGCACTTGGCCTGCGAAAGTTTTTGACGCGCCTGCCGGGCAATCTGTCGGATGGGATCCGGTCTTGGCGGGACTGGTTGAGCCTGACGAAGCTTACAAGGGGAAACGCGTACACAAAATCCATGTCGCCCAAAACGGAGACCTCTTCCTTGAAACCCACGGCTTCCGCCCCGGCGTGATCTCGGGCGTGCTGCTCGATTCGTCAAACGACGAAAGACGCGGGGGCACGGGACAGACTTTCGACTGGGAGCGCGTTCAGCCCTGGGCAGGAATCATCAACAGCATCAGCAAGCTGATCGTCGCCGGCGGCCTGCGTCCCGGAAATGTGCAGGAGGCGATCCATCTTCTCCATCCCTGGGGCGTGGACGTTTCCTCGGGCGTCGAACTCGAACCCGGCAAGAAAGATCCCCGAAAAGTCCGCGCCTTTGTCCAGGCGGTGCGGGCCATGGAAGAGGCGAACTGACAATGGCGAGCGCGACCGCAACCAGGAAAGTACCTCACCAGACAACCGGAAAGCTTCCGCCAAAGGCCACCGTTGCCGGGCGTTTCGGCGTTTACGGAGGACGCTACGTTCCGGAAACGCTGATGGCTGCGCTCGACGAATTGGAGCGCGAATATGAAAAAGCCAAGCGCGACCGCAAGTTTCAGCAGCGCCTTGACCTGTTGCTGAAGACGTACGCTGGACGCCCCACCCCGCTGTTCTTCGCCCGACGCCTGACCACAAAACTTGGCGGCGCGAAGATCTATCTCAAGCGTGAAGACCTGCTCCACACCGGCGCGCACAAAATCAACAACTGCCTCGGGCAAGGCTTGCTCGTCGAGCGCATGGGCAAGCACCGCGTCATCGCGGAAACCGGAGCCGGGCAGCACGGCGTCGCGACGGCTACCGTCTGCGCCTTGCTCGGCTTCGAGTGCGTGGTTTATATGGGCACCGAAGACATGCGGCGCCAGGAACTCAACGTCTTCCGCATGAGGCTGCTGGACGCAGAAGTTCGCGGCGTCGATTCCGGTTCACGCACGCTCAAAGACGCCATCAACGAAGCCATGCGCGACTGGGTCACCAATGTGCGCACCACGCACTACCTGCTCGGCAGCGTGCTGGGAGCGCATCCCTATCCGACCATGGTCCGCGACTTCCATCGCGTCATCGGGCGCGAAGCTCGCGCGCAGATTCTGAAAGCCGAAGGCAAACTTCCCAACGCCATCATCGCCTGCGTCGGCGGAGGATCGAACTCCATCGGCATTTTCTACGACTTCCTCAAAGACAAGAGAGTTGAGCTGATCGGAGTCGAGGCTGGCGGCCGCGGCGAAGCGCTAGGAGAGCACGCAGCCCGTTTCCGCGGCGGTTCGCCGGGCGTTTTGCAGGGAACTTATTCCTACGTGCTGCAGGATGCGTCGGGGCAGATCGCGCTGACGCATTCGGTCTCTGCCGGTCTCGATTACCCGTCCATCGGCCCCGAGCACGCCATGTTGAAAGATACGGGCCGCGCCGAGTACGTTCCCGCATCCGACGCCGAAGCGCTTGAGGCCACTGTGGTGCTGGCTCGCACCGAAGGCATTATTCCGGCACTTGAATCCGCGCACGCGGTTGCCGAGGTTATCAAGCGCGCTCCGAAAATGAAGAAATCGGAAGTGGTGATCGTGAACATCTCCGGCCGCGGCGACAAGGATATTGGAATTCTGCGGGAGAACCTGAAACTCGACTAGACCAGCACGGCCACATTAAAGAATACGAATCTAGGCTTGCGTGTTGCAGCATTCGTAACACAATCTTGGGAACGCCATAAGGCCGCTTTGGCCGTTGGGTATCAGACTAACGAGGAATAATTATGAAGCAGCTTGTTTTTGCGACTCTTTTAGTTGCCATCGTCGTGCATACCATATTCGCGATCGACCTGCCGCCGTCTCCACCCAATTTTGCGTGGCAAGAAATTCCTGAGCTGAAGGCAGCCTTCCTGCGCCCAACCGGCTGGTTTTTCAAACGCGAGGAAGCGAAAGGAACGCTGGCCTACTTCATCACGAAGGAAGACATCGGAAAGGGTGGTGAATTTCAGACGGGTTTAACCATAAATGTTTTTCACCTCAAGAAGGATTCAGCTGTCGAACGAGGCAGAGACATGATCGGCCTGATAGCGTCCAAACAACACGGAGAAAAATGGGAGAGAGATTACGGACCATTCAAAGAGTTCGGTTGTCTTTACAAGGATACGGACAGCGTTGTGCATAACCTCACCGTGGCTAACCCGAAAACCAACACGCTGTACCTGTTCATCTTCGAAAGTCCAGTGTCTGAGTGGGACAACGCTTGGAAGTTAGGCAAGCAGATCATGGATGATTTGGCAATTGACGATGAGATTTGAACCGAGCCGAGTGCTCCTGACAAAACTACGGCTGGCGCCCCGCTCAAGGCATCTTGTGAGTGGCCGGTAGCCGGCCTAGCGCATTCAAGATCAGTCCTGAGGGTTCCCCGTCCAAGCTCCGCTTGGGCGGGGATTTTCCAAGATGGATTTTGCGGGAGAATCTGAAGATCGAGCAACCGGGCTGATTACATTTTCCCCAAGAAGCTAACCCTTACCGGGCCACTCAATGAACGTCACTCGGGCGTTGAAGCGGGTGTCGACCCACTCTCGCTCACGCTCAAGATTTTGTACTTCTGCTCTTCCTTCGGGCTTGGCGGATCGGAAGACAGATAGGCCGACTTTTTGTCGACGCTTAATGTGAGCGTGTCGCCAAGTGCGATCTCCTTATCCGCCAGCATGCAGGGTTTGCTGGAGCACTCCAGTTGATAAATCTTGCCGCCAGTTTGGATGCGAAGTACATGGACCCATTGTGGCGCGCTTCTACCCATCACGACCATGCCGCCGCCGGCGGGTGCTCCTCCGACTGGCACTCCCGTCACCGGCGCGGTTGGGATTGCGGTTAGGGGCGCGCCACCCGTCACTGGAACGCCTGTCACAACGCCACCAGTAGTTGGCCCTGTGGGCATAACCACGACGGGTGCGCCGCCTGTGACGGGGATGGCGGTCACGGGCGCTGTTGGCATCACGGGCGTTGCGGCGCTGGCCGTCGTCACCGGGGAAGCGGCGGATGCGGGACTGGTGGACCAACCGACTCCATGCTGCCCCTTCACGTGCAGACCCGAGCCAATCACGATGCCTCGTTCGTTGCTTGGGTTTGAACCCTGGCCGGTCGTTTGGGAAGGTGCCGGTTCTAATTTCGGGATGACTCGTAGTTCGACCGTGAGAATGCGTAGCTTCTGCTCCATCCCTTCGCTAACGGGAGGCATGTAGGCCCAGTCTCCATCCACGCGAAAATGGACCGTATCGCCGGTAGAAATTGGCTTGTCGCCGACTTTACACTCAGGCTGGCCAAACTGAAAACTCTTGACCTTGTCGCAGAGCAACAGGAAGATCCTGCCGTCGGTCGCAACCTGATAAAAATGCCCGTGCTCGGAGGTGATAGAGAGTACGGTCTCACTTTCTTTGTACTCGTTCGCAGGCTTATCGCCTGCCAGCGACGGCAATGCACAGGATAAAACTGCGCCAATCAAAATAATTCTGGCGAATGGAGACTGTAATCGCATGCCTGACATGTCGGTCCTCCGTTGCAGCCCTTCAGTCTCCGGCGTTCGACAAGCTTCGGGTTATCTCCAAAAAGAGAGTCCAGCTTGCACGCGGCTCGCGCCCGCACCGCGCCGCATAAGGCTTTGCCCTAACAAAAGAGACACGCAATTGTACAGGCAAATGTCAACGGGGCGAGGTGCCCACTTCTGCAATCTTACTTCTGCAATCTACAATTCCTAAATGCCCTTTCATTTCGAAAATAAACCCGCGCTCGTCGCCTACGTAACGTGTGGCGACCCCGATCTTGCCACCACTCGCGAGGTCATCCTGGCAGCAATCGAGGCGGGTGCGAGCGTGATCGAACTCGGCGTCCCGTTCAGCGATCCGCTGGCCGATGGGCCGGTCATCCAGCGCGCCAGCGAGCGAGCGCTTAAACACGGCACGTCGCTGCAGAACGTGCTCACGCTGGCCGCCGAGATCCGTGAACATTCGCAATCCGTTGGGCTGGTGATTTTTTCCTACCTCAATCCCATTTTGCGCATGGGGCTCGCGAAATTCTGTCAGGTGGCGCGGCTGGCTGGGGTTGACGGGACTCTGATCACAGATCTGCCCGTTGAAGAATCCACCGAGTATTTGCGCGAGGCTCGTAAGAACGATCTCGCGACTATTTTTCTGGCCGCACCCACCTCGACCGACCAGCGTCTGAAGTTGATCGCCGAGGTTTCGACCGGATTTATTTACGCGATCTCGCGCACTGGCGTCACCGGCGCGCGCCAGCAGATGACCGGAGACGCCAAGGCGCTCGTCAAGCGCATCCGCCGTTTCACCAAGCTTCCGATTGCGGTCGGCTTCGGAATCTCAACCCCGGCACAGTTTGCGGCCGTCGGAAAATTCGCGGAAGGCGCGGTCGTCGGCAGCGCGATCGTGCAGTTGATCGAACAAAATCCGGGACGAGAGGCGGCGGCTGTGGCAGAATTCGTAAAGCAGCTTTCAGCCGTCAGCCGTCAGCCATCAGCCCGGCGTACCCGATGATTGGACCTGGCGACGCAGAATCCGCGGGCCTGGCGCATTCAACGTCTCGATAACGGTTAAACTGACGGCTGATAGCTGATGGCTGAAAGCTCTATGGACATTTCCGATTGGCGCAAGAAAATCGACGACTTGGACCGCAAACTGGCGACGCTGCTCAATGCGCGCGCCGCCGCGGTGGTCGAAATTGGACGATTGAAGCGCAATACCAGAATGCCCATTTACGAGCCCGACCGCGAGCGCGAGGTGATCGCCAATGTGCAGCGCAGCAGCACCGGCCCGTTGGCCGAACGCGATCTGGCGCAGATTTACGAACGAATCATCGACGTGATGCGCAGTATTCAGAAGCACGAAATCGCTCCCGATGACGGACCGGCCGCGCACGAGACCGGGATTGATTCGCAACTCGAGGACTAGAACCGAGGACTAGAACGAAGAGTAGAATTTTCAGCCACGCTGCGATGCGGTTCCCAGCATGCCGCGGCGGGCAAAACGAGCGCACTCATGATCGTGGCAATGCAAGATTCGGCCAGCGAAGATCAGATCCAGCAGGTAATCGATCAACTGGTTCACTTCGGCTTTGAAGTCCACCGCTCCACCGGGGCGCGGCAGACCGTTCTCGGCGGCGTCGGAGTCACTGCCGATTTCGACACTCGCGAAATCGAAATGATGCCGGGAGTGCAGGAGGTTCACCGTATCAGTTCACCCTACAAGCTGGCCGGGCGGAGTTTCCGTCCCGAGGGCACCATCGTCAAATTTGCCAATGGGATCGAAATCGGGGGCAAGAAGGTCGTGGTCATGGCCGGACCCTGCTCGGTCGAATCCCGCGAGCAGTTGTTCACCGTCGCCGAGCTGATTGCGAAGGCCGGAGCGCGCGTGCTTCGCGGCGGCGCTTTCAAACCTCGTTCTTCTCCTTATTCGTTTCAGGGGCTCGGCGTCGACGCTCTGAAGTTGCTGCGCGAGGCGGGCGACCAGTTCAAGTTGCTGGTGATCAGCGAGGTCATGGAGATCTCCCAGATCGAGCCGATGCTGCCGTATGTCGACATCTTGCAGGTAGGCGCGCGCAACATGCAGAACTTCAATCTGCTGCGCGAGCTCGGCAAGATTCGAAAACCTGTGCTGCTCAAGCGCGGCATCGCGGCCACGCTTGAAGAACTGCTGTGCTCCGCGGAATACCTGCTCGCCGGCGGCAACTACGAAATTATTCTCTGCGAGCGCGGCATTCGTACTTTCGAAACTTACACGCGCAACACCATGGACATTTCTGCGATTCCGATCATTCATAAACTTTCGCACCTGCCCATGACCGCCGATCCCTCGCACGGCACCGGCCGCCGCGACAAGGTGGCTCCCATGGCGCGCGCCTCCGTTGCCGCGGGCGCCGATGCTATGCTCATCGAGGTTCATCACCAGCCAGATAAAGCGCTCTCCGATGGCGCGCAGTCGCTTTATCCAGAACAGTTTGCCCAGTTGATGGATGAGCTTCGCATGATCGCGCCGGCAGTGGGACGCGAGATCGCCTAGAATTTGTAATTGGTGATTTGTGATTTGTAATTGAAAAACAAATCACAAAATTACAAATTACAAATCACCAATTACAAATGCCCTTCAAACAAGTCACCATCATCGGAACCGGCCTGATCGGAGGCTCGTTGGGCCTCGCGCTCAAGAAGCGCCGGCTTGCCGGACGAATCGTTGGATGCGATCGCGCTCCAGTTTTGGAGAAGGCTGAGCGATGCGGGGCCATCGATACGGGAACGGCCAACCCCGCGGATGCGGTGCGCGGCAGCGATCTGGTGGTGCTGGCAACGCCCGTGATTCCGATCCTCGATCTGATCGGACGGCTCGGTCCGGCGTTGCCGCCTAAAACTCTCGTTACTGACGTCGGCAGCACGAAAGCGGAAATTGTTCAGCGCGCCGCGAAATCGTTTGGGCGACACGCCGGGCAAAGATTTCTCGCCGGGCATCCCATGGCAGGCAAAGAAAGCGCTGGGGTGGAGTTTGCCGATGCCGATCTTTTCGAAGGCGCCGCCTGGCTCTTCACGCCACTGCCCGGTCAGAACGTTCACGCCGGCCTGTGCGGAGAGTTCATTCACTGCGCGGAAAAGACGGGCGCCAGAATCGCGGTCCTCGATCCCGCCGATCATGATCGCTTCTGCGCCTGGATCAGCCATCTGCCGCAGATGATTTCCACTGCGCTGGCCGCCGCGCTGGTCGATGAGTTTGGAGCCGACGCTCCGGTGCTCGACATCGGTGGACGAGCGTTGCGCGAGATGACCCGCATCTCGGGAAGTCCCTATTCGATGTGGCGCGATATCGCCATTACCAATCGCAAAAACCTGAGCGACGCGCTGCAGAAGTTGGAGCAACGTCTGGCGCACATCCGCGAAAATCTGGACTCGCGAGAACTGGCGGCGGAGTTCGAACGCGCGCACGAGTTGAAAAAAAGTCCGCTGCGGAAGCGCGGAGCGAAATCGGGTGATCGGGTGATCTGAGTTGACCCGGTAGCCCGATCACCCGATGAACCGATTTCCTATAGAATTCTCCTGCAATGCACAAAGTTGTAGCGAGCGCCGAAGAGGCGATCCAGGACGTGTTTGACGGCGCCACCATCATGGTGGGTGGATTTGGTTTGTGCGGGATGCCGGAGAACCTGATCCGCGCGCTTGCCCGCAAGGGCGTTAAGAACCTCACCACCATCAGCAATAACGTTGGCGTCGACGGCTTCGGTATGGGACTGCTGCTCGCGAATGGCCAGATCCGGCACCATATCGGAACTTACGTTGGCGAAAATAAACTGCTGGAACAGATGGTGCTGAACGGCACGGTGCATCTCGACCTGATTCCGCAAGGAACGTTTTCCGAGCGAATTCGCGCGGGGGGCGCTGGCATTCCCGCGTTCTATACGCCCACCGGCGTTGGAACCATCGTCGCCGAAGGCAAAGAAGCGCGCGAGTTCGAGGGCCGCACTTACATCATGGAGCGCGCGCTGAAAGCCGACTTCGCTTTCGTCAAGGCTTGGAAGGGCGACAAGTGGGGTAACCTCGTCTATCGCAAAACCGCGCGCAATTTCAATCCCATGATGGCAACAGCGGCCGGGATCACCATCGCCGAAGTCGAACACCTGGTCGAGCCGGGAGAACTGGATCCCGACATGGTTCACACGCCGAGCGTGTTCGTAAAACGAATTTTCCAGGGGGAGCTGTTTGAGAAGAGAATCGAGAAAAGGACTGTGACGAGAGCGGCAACAACGAGCGAGAAAGTCGTTAGTCGTTAGTCGCTCGGGAATCACAGCAGATGCTTTTGGCTTGCCAACGACCAACGACGAACGACCAACGACTTTTCTCCTCATCATCGAACCAGAGTCGAAGAAAAACATGTCAACTTTGCCCAAGGCCTCAAAAGACCTCGACAAACGGGAACGCATCGTGAAGCGCATTGCCCGCGAATTGCGCGACGGATTCTACGTCAACCTCGGCATCGGGCTGCCGACGCTGATTGCCAATTACGTTCCGCCGGGCATGGACGTGATTCTTCAATCCGAAAACGGGATGCTGGGCATCGGGCCGTATCCGCTCGAAGGCTCGGAAGACGCGGACCTGATCAATGCGGGGAAAGAGACCATCAGCGAACTGCCGGGTACCGCTTACTTTTCGAGCGCCGAATCTTTCGCCATGATTCGCGGCGGCCATATTGACCTCAGCGTACTGGGCGCGATGGAAGTCGACGAACTCGGCAGCATTGCGAACTGGATGGTTCCGGGCAAAATGGTCAAAGGCATGGGCGGCGCCATGGACCTGGTTGCCGGAGCGCGGCGCGTGATCGTCGGGATGGAGCATTCGACCAAAGATGGGCAACCGAAGATCCTGAAGAAATGCACCCTGCCTTTGACCGGCGTAAGGGTCGTGGACACGATTGTCACTGAGATGGCCTACATACGAGTCACTCCGGAAGGTTTGCTGCTGGAAGAGATTGCTCCCGGCCTGACGGTCGAGGACGTGCAGAGGGTTACGGAAGCGAAGTTGCGGCTGAGTTCTGCACTGAAGACGATGTAGGTGGGGCAGCTATCAGCTTTCAGTTTTCGTCTGTCAGCTCTGGGCGAGCGATTTCGGAACTTTTTCTTTTTGGTTGCGTATCATATTCAGGAGGAGGTGTCCCCATGATAAAGTTCCTGCTCTGGTGCTTGCTCTTCATTCTGTGCTGGCCCTTGGCCCTGCTGGCGCTGGTCCTCTATCCGATCGTGTGGTTGCTGTTGCTGCCCTTCCGCATCGTGGGGATCGCCGTCGGTGGAGCGCTCGCCCTGGTCTGGGCCGTGGTAATGCTGCCCGCGCGTCTGCTCAGCGCGCCTTTTCGTCTTTCGCGAGTTTGAACGCGCTGCCGAGCTGCGCTAGGCTCGACGGACGGGGGCGTCCGTCCCTACGCGACCTTCGCCGGTGTCAGCCTTCCTGAGTCACGGCCAGATATTTCTGTAGAAATTGCAGGCTCCTTAGACCTGCGTCGCGCCAGATTTCTGCGTCCTCGAAACCATGGCCGGCCCCGGGATAGATTTTGACTTCGTAGGGGATTCCCTTCTCCTTCAGCAACTTTTGCAACTGGTAGGCTTCTTCGACGGGGACGGTCGGGTCGGCCTCGCCGTGCAGAATCAGCACGGGACAGAGGCGTCTCATGAACAGGTGCATTTCTTTCGGCATGCCTCCGAAAAACTCGACGACGGCTTGCACACGAAGGTCGATGGCGGAGTTGGCGAGCGAGAGGTAGGCTCCCAGCGAGAAGCCAAGCAGCGCGATACGCTTGCCATCGACTTGCGGCTGCGATTCGACGAAGCTGATGGCGTCCCATAGGGTTTTCATCCACAGCGGAAAATTGCGCAAGATCGTCGGCTTGTCGGCGGATTCAGTGCCGGTGCTGTCGAAGTAATGGAGGATGTAAACGGCGAAGCCCTGGGCCGCTAGCGCGCTGGCATAGCGCTCCATGCCGGAGACGTTGCCTCCAGCGCCGTGGAGAGCGATCACGGCGGGGCCTGGTGCGCTGGGTGTTTCTGGCAGGTAGGCGTCGAGGCGGATGGGCTTGCTGCCGCTCTGGAAGGTGAGTTCGGACTGAGAGATGGTTGGCATCGCGGCGAGTTCCCGGCGGGGCGGACGAGGGCGTCCGCCCCTACGTGGCCTCCGCAAGTTTTCGCAGAGATTCTGTGTACGGCGCGCGGACTATGCCTCGCTCGGTGATTATCGCGGCTACATATTTCGCGGGGGTTACGTCGAAGGCTGGGTTTTCCACCTCGACTCCGTCGGGTACCATCTGCTTGCCGGCGATGTGCGTGACTTCTTTTGCGTCGCGCTGCTCGATGGGAATCTTGCTGCCGTCGGGCGTGGCTAGATCGACGGTTGAAATCGGCGCCGCCACGTAGAACGGGATGCCGTGCTCTTTGGCGAGGACGGCNNACGGTGTAGGTGCCGATTTTGTTGGCCACGTCTCCGTTGGCGGCGATGCGGTCGGCGCCCACTACGATGGCTCCGATCTTGCCTTGCTGCATCATCGCTCCGGCCATGTTGTCGGAGATTACGGTGGTGGGGATGCCGTCTTTCATCAGCTCCCATGCGGTCAGGCGCGCGCCTTGCAGGAAGGGGCGCGTCTCGTCGGCGTAGACGTGAATTTTCTTGCCCGCTTCGACGGCGGCGCGGATTACGCCGAGTGCGGTGCCGTAACCGGCAGTGGCGAGCGCTCCGGCATTGCAGTGGGTTAGCACGCCTCCGCTTGCGGGCATTAGCGTGGCGCCGTGGCGTCCCATGGCCTGGTTTGCGGCGATATCTTCGGCGTGCATACGCTGGGATTCTTCGATCAGTTCCTGCTTGATTTGCGCGACGGAGTGAATGCGTATGCGCTCAAACTTTTCCGTCATCCGGCGGATCGCCCAGAATAAATTCACTGCGGTGGGGCGCGTCCGGCGGATGGTTTCGCAGATCTGGTCGAAGTCTTTCTTGAGATCAGCGCCATTCTCGGCTTTGGAATTCTTCACGCCGAGGGCGATGCCCATGGCAGCAGCAACGCCTATAGCAGGCGCTCCGCGGACTACCATGTTGCGGATCACGTCGGCGACCTGCTGGTGCGTGGTGCAGGTTACGTAGACTTCTTCGGTGGGCAGCTTCGTCTGATCGATGAAGACTACGCCGCGGGGGGTCCATTCCAAGGTTTGGATCATAGAGTTAGTCGTTAGTCGTTGGTCATTGGCTTTCTGTCTGCGCTGCCGCGTGGCCCATACGGGCGCGCAGGAATGAAGCCTATCCTTCTAGATTATCGGATAATCGGGACCTGCGGCGCGGTGTCTTCTGGCAGAATTCCGCGGATGCGCGGATCGTCGGCTACCTCGATTGCCCGCTTGTAGGGACGGAAGCCGCACTTCATATAGAAAGTCAACGCCGCCGGACCATCCAAATTGCAGGTGTGCAACCAGACTCGCGCCGTCGAGTGACTCCATGCACGGTCGAGCAACTGCGTCATGAAAGAGCGTCCAAGGCCCTTCCCGATTGACTCGGGGAAGAGTGCGAAGCTTGTGATCTCCACGCTTGGAGGCTCTGAACGGTCGAGTTCTGCGATGCCGATCTCGCTCCCTTCGCGTTCGGCCACGAACAAATCGCTGGTGGAGCAGTGCAACACTGCCGTCAGTTGCTCGTCTGTCATCTCCAGACGGCTGAACCAAAACCATTGAGCGCCCGCTCGGCGGTACAGCGTGCGATACCAATCGAGATTGGGATTCTGCACCTGCCGCAATTGCACTCTGCTCCGCATTTCGATCGAGGAAACGTCAGCCAGCGGAGGGCGTTCGAGCATTTCGAGGTAGGTTACAACCGACGCGATTTTTCCGGGAGCGAGGTCGGTATATCCGTCGGGGATCATAAAGTCAGTTGTTGGTCGCTCGTAGCTCGCGGCTCGTAGCTCGCAGCTAAGTGCTAATTGCTAAATGCTCTTTCCGCACCTCGTTCGCCGTAAAGATCGAAATAAACGGCGCGGGCGCGGCCGCTCTTTCCACGTTGGGTCGGCCGTGGGCATCCTCGCGCTCTACCAGGCACATCGTGCCTACTACTTTGAAGCCAAATTCCCTCGCCGCTTCGATGGCTTGCACGGTGGAAGAGCCGGTGGTGCAGACGTCGTCCACGATCACTACGCGCGCGTCTTTTTCGCGGTAGCCTTCGATGCGCTGGCCGGTGCCGTGCTGCTTCTCGGCCTTACGCACCAGGAAGCCATGCAGCGTGCCGCTGGTGACGGCAACGGCGACTACGATGGGGTCGGCGCCCATGGTGAGTCCGCCGATAGCGTCGGCGTGCCATCCTTGGCGGCGCATTTCTTCCAAGAAGACTTGGCCTACCAGTTGCGCGCCACGGGCGTCGAGCGTGGTGGTACGGCAGTCGATGTAATAGTCGCTGGTGCCGCCGGAGGACAGCTTGAATTCGCCGAGGCGAAATGATTTTTGTGCCAGCAGTTTCAGCAATTCTTGTCGTGCAGTGGACATGGAAGTTCAGGTCTCAGGTCTTAGGTGTCAGGTCTC
>PMMJ01000479.1 GCA_003162255.1 Acidobacteriaceae bacterium
CCGAGATGCAGGCGCGCGCCATTTTCGAGGCGGCCGTAGCCGTCGCCAAGAACGGCGTCAAGGTCTATCCCGAAGTGATGATCCCGCTCACCGCCACGCTGAATGAGATGGCGAACCAGGCAGCGATCGTTCATCGGGTGGCAAAAGAAGTGTTCAAAGAAAAAGGACGCACCGTGGAGTATCTGGTCGGCACGATGATCGAACTGCCGCGCGCCGCCCTGATCGCCGATGAGATCGCCAAGGAAGCGCAGTTCTTCTCCTTCGGGACCAACGATCTCACGCAGACCACATGGGGCTTCTCGCGCGACGACGTCAACAAAATCCTGCCCACCTATCTAGCGGATGGAATCATCAAGCAGGATCCGTTTGCCGTTCTGGATCAAGAAGGCGTAGGCCAGTTGATCAAGATAGCGGTCGAACGGGGACGCAAGACGCGTCCGAACCTGAAGGTTGGCATCTGCGGCGAACACGGCGGCGAACCATCGTCGGTCGAGTTCTGCTACCGGGTCGGACTCAACTACGTTTCCTGTTCGCCGTTCCGAGTACTCACCGCTCGACTAGCGGCGGCTCAGGCTGCGGCCGGCGAAAAGCTTAAGATCGACGCGGGACGAACAAAGTAAATTCGGAATAACTTTCGAAGGGCATCGAAACCAGTTCATTCTGGGTCCGATGCCCTTTTTTGCGGAAGGCAATCGTTTCCTCCGCCGAAACAGCCGCTGCGGAGACGATCGAATGCGAGACGATGCACAGCGCCGTGATGCGCTTCACTGCGATCTTTGCAATCGCGTAATCAGCTTTTGCGCCAGGTTCTCCTCCGACTCGGACCACAGCAACCGCCCCGTTGCTCCGGAGTTTTTTTCGACTTTGGCGGTAAACTCCACCAGCTTTTGAACGTTGCTGCGGACGTTTCGCTCCGCTTCGGAAGTAAACTCGACTTCTTCATGGAGGAAGGACGAGTCCAAACCGAAATCAATTTGAACGTGCCCGGCCTCTTCCGCCGCGTGCTCTTCAAATTCCATCCCATGCGCAACCAGACGCACCAGCGACGGCTCCAGCACCCATTTCTCGGCGCCCTCGGGAGGAGTCCACAAGTCCCAATAGGCCTCGAAAATGTAGGCATAGTCGTCGTGCAGAAGTTCCGCGACCGCTTCCGCAGCGTCTTCCGGCGGAACGCCAGGCAGGAAGCGGCGCTCCAGAATCGTCGGCTCACTCCACGAGACGGGTTGGATCGCCGCGTAGGTCACACCTTCCCGCGCCGGAGAAAACGGAATCTGCCGCAGCACGCTAACCGTTCGCGGCAGAATCTCGGATTCCTCAAAGCTTGGAAACCACAGGCTCAAATAAAGCGAATCGCCCATGGATGTATTCTAAATGTGGGGCGTATTATGCAGGGCGCGTTCGGTTCAAGATTTAAAGTGTGTGAACGCATCCAGTTTTGACGGGAAAAAAACGCCCTGTTACTATGAAGATCGGCGGCAAACAGTCGTCTCGCCCACAAACGTCCCCGTCGTCTAGCCTGGCCTAGGACATCGCCCTTTCACGGCGGTAACNNCCAACCGATGTTTCGGGGTGCGTCAGACTCCTTAGTTGTTGAAACAACGTGGGGTTCGTAGTGTTCAAAAACTTCTGGTCTCGGTCGTAGGCAACACCGTCTTGGAAAAGAAAATTTTGAACACGTAGTTTTTGCTCAGCGTCGCCTCGCTCCCAGGCAGCCGATATATCCACCAGCATAAGCTTCGAAAAACGTAGGAAAGCGTCAAGCGTTCCGCGCTGCGATCGCAAAGCATGTAGCTGTCGGGAAACGCCCGCAATCTCTTCGTCGAATTCCACAGTGGTTTGGGCGTAGTCAGCCTGGCTGACATCGCCTCGAAGCCTGGCCCTGAGAAGTTCCGCCTTAAGTTTTTTCTGTTCTTCTAGGCGGGCCGTCAGTTCCTTGGTCGCCATGCTCGAATCGCCCTGCCTTTGCGCCCAAACCTCAGCTGCGATGGCGGGGAACTGGGCAACGGTTGCCGCGTCCGGTCGCAAGGTTCGGAGATATTCGACGAATTCAGATTCAAGTACGGGCTTTGACACCCTTACGGCTCTGCATTCGGCGTACCGACACCAATAATTCGGGTAGTGCTTTCTCTTACCCTTGTTCATTCCGCCCGTGAGCGGAGTTCCACAGACACCGCACTTCACAAAGTGCTTTAGCGGGAACGCAGGGTTCTGCTTTCGTTTTGGAGCACTCGACAACTTGCGGCCAGATAGCACTCCTTGCACCGCATCGAATAAATCCTGACTCACAATCGGAGTGTGCAGGCCCTTTACAAGTTCAGGCACACTCGATGAGTAAACCCAGCCCGCATAAATAGGCTTACGCAACAGAGCGTCAAACGTTTGTGCTGTAAGATTCTCCGCCCGCTTCGTCTTTAAGCCTTTGTCGGTGACGATTTGCAGAACTTGAATCTTCGTGTACTGACCGGTCGAATACAACTCGAAGGCTGCCCGTACCAGTGGCGCAGACAACGGATCGGGCTTGATGTTCGCACCGTCGCGAAGTTTCAGATCGTTCAGATAACCGAGAGGCGCGGCCCATGGCCAACGGCCCGCCCGAACACTGGCAGCGGAGCGGTCTTTCATCTTCTCCGACAGCGCGTCGGAGAAATATTGATTGAAGACGCCATGGACGCCCGCCGCCATGCGACCGGCCGCAGTGTCGTCAACGTTCGGTTCCGCCACAGAGAGGAGAGTTATCCCGTTCTCCCGCAACTCGGCAAGCGCCGCGCCCTGATCGGCGACGTTGCGTGCAAAACGGCTCAACGACTCCACGATGACATAGCCGATTCTTTTGCGGTGCGCCTCGCAGTAGGAAAGCAACCGAACAAAAGAAGGCCGGTCCGCAGTACGTCCCGACTCACCGGGCCCGAGAATGACCTCAGCAACTGTAAGGCCGCGCTGAGTCGCGAGTCTCCGGCAGCCGTCCTCCTGATTCTTGAGATTCAACGGGTCAGCCTGTTCGGGCGTGCTGACACGTAAATACATCACAGCCTCTAATCCCTGGTCGGTATTTTTGACGATATTCATGGGTGTAGATGTTAGGCCGCCTCCTGGTTTGTAGCAATGGCATGGACGTGCTCATCTGGAAGTGTCTCAAAGATGGAGGCGAAAATGTTTGCCAACCGGTACATCTGCTCGACGCGCTGCCGCTGGGCGGTTGTCGGTNNAGTAGCGACGTGCGACCGTTAGCAGTTGCCAAAGCTATGGGATCTGAACTCGCGGGTTTTCCCATGGCGCTTTGAGGGAGGGGGTCCCTCGCGCCGCGAACTGCGTTCGAATTGGAGTTGATCGACATAAGCTCGGAAGCCGATAACAGTTCTGCCTAACGGTCTTTTCCCGATTTGCTCACTTCCTGTTTGGGCGAAGGATCAGTTGGTGTTCCTGACCGCTCTCCCATCGGAACGAAGCCCTGGCAATTCCTTTCCGGGCAGCGATAACCTGTTACTTTTCCGTTGAGCCAATTGGTTCCTGCCAATTCCGGATTCGCCCAAAAGGGTGTCGCGCAATCGGGACACGTGAGCTTGTAGCGTTGCTCCAGTTGATCGATTCGCGTCAGTACGTCCGCTTTCAACCCCTGTTCGACCAGCTCTCCAAAGGCTTCGATACCCGCCCGCTCCCGAATGAACATCTGCACTCCACACGGGGAGCAAATCACGTAGGGCTTCTTACGTTTAGTCATTCGCACGTCCAGCGGCTTCAGGCAAACCGGGCAGGGGAACCATTCTGTAGTCTTATTAATCATCATGATCTCCGTATAACTGTGTACTATGGCTTGGATGCGTAAGATAAGGCAAAAGTATCTGTAACATCTTAATATACATATAGATAACGTGATTGATAAATCCGTGTCTCCGCATATTCCTATGCTGTAGACTATAAATGCCGTATTATTGTGGGACCAAGAAGGGAGAATTCCACAAATATGCCGACCGAAGAGGAAACTCATTCAACCGGAAAAATAATTTCAGACCGGGCCTCGATGAAAAAACGCAAACGAGGTAGACCAGCCCACATCGAGCCTTCCGTAGTCGTTGGCTCCGCCGACATCTACTGTCTTTGGTTCAAGCAGTATTGGTCGCAGCTGGGCCCTCGATTCCTAGCCGCACGATCTGCCGAGGACATAAAGCAGGCCATCGCCGAGCACGCCCCGGATATCATCGGGAACCTCGCTCCCTATTTAGAATTGATTCTCCGGATCTTGCGCGATCCGAGATTCCCGGCGGTTCGCTCCGAATCGCAGATTCATTTCCTGGCGGATTCTCTGGGCGGCCAGGGTCTTGTCAAACCCCGCCGGTCCCGAGAAATCTGCATACAGGAAAGAAGCAGAGTGCGGCACGTCATCGTTCGGCGGGAATACTACATAGAGTGCTCGTGCGGTTATCAAGGGCCCGCGTTGGACGGAGCCTGCAGGGAATGCGGCACTGGAGAGTTATCTTCGGCCTTGATGTCGGAAAACGACCACTAATTCCGAACCAAGATTCCGGGGTCAGAGAGGAGTCGTTACGTACATACGTAACGTTAGGAGGGGTTCTGGAGTTGCCACCGCAGGTATTCAATCCTGGCGCGTCCCCTTTCGGTAATCCGATAGGACAAATAGCCGCGCCTGGAGTTCGGATTTCGTTCGAGTAAACCCTGACCTTTGAGGCGGCCAAGATAGCTATAGAGGGAGCGACGATTGGGAGCGGGGCGGAGTTTAAGGCGAACGGAGTCCGGTTTAAGGAATCCGTTAGACTGCGCAAAAATCCTTAACACATCCAGTTTCGTCATTTATTGATCCAAAACGGCTAAGGACGGAATTAACGACATGCATATTAGTGTTAGCACGCGCTAGTGTATGATAACTAAAACAGTACTATAGAAAGCCATTACTATATTTTTTAATTTTCCGATTTTTTTTATCCGATGGGAAGGTTCTTAAAGTTTCTGTTTACAAAAAAAACTGCAATAAAACCTTTGCGGATTGGAGGGCAAAGTCTTGAAACTACGAAATTCTCAGTTCGTACGACTGAAAATTACCGGGATAGTTGGTGTAATTGCGATATTTCGCCAATTGACGCTCACAGTGCCGACTGTGGTTGCTTGTCCAGGCCGGTTAGCCCTAAATTTTATATGTCGTTGCTTTTTCTAACGGCATGCATTTGTGATTTCCGCCCTTGCAGCTGATTCCATCGGCGGCTATGCTCAACTAGCGCAGTTTCCGGAGTACATAATGGGTTCCCAAGCCGTGACAGTGTCTGTCTCTGGATCCAGGAAGTTCCGCCCGACTACAAGCTCAGAGGACAAGATACCCTGTAGCATCCTTGTGATCTTCATCTGCCTCCTGTTATCAGGATGCGGCGGGGGAGGAGGAACGGGCGGTGGGGGCACACCGCCCCCAAATGTTCCATCGCTGTCAGCGATCGCTCCCTCGACCGCGGTTGCCGGAACGTCGTCTATTGTTCTGACTCTTTACGGTTCCAACTTCGTAAATGGCGCGAATGTCGAGTGGAATGGAGCCCAACTCATACCCACGTGGGTAAACGCCAACGAAATGACGGCCACCATTNNAGCCCGGGAGGCGGGACTTCAGCCGGCCAAATATTTACGATCCTCGCTACTGGCCCGTCCACAACGACTTGGATCAGAAACGTCGCGGGAATCACAGTACCAAATGATGTTGTGTGGGATGGCGCACATGGGAATCTTTATGCTTCAGTCAGCTCCAACGACCCGACGAATCCCAATGTGATCGCGATCATCAATCCGCTGACTGGGACTGTGGGATCAACTATTCAAACTGGAAACAATCCCGACCTGCTTTCCATCTCCTCGGATTCATCTTATTTGTGGGCTGCCCTCGATGGAGCCAATGCGGTCCAGCGCTTCCTTCTTCCGGGCCTCACAAAGGACATTTCCTTCCCTCTACCACCAAACCCTTACAACATACCTCCCCAGGCGGTGAGCCTACAGGCCGCTCCGGCCAGCCCGCACACGGTTGCCGTGGTTTCGGGTAATTGGGGAGAATCGCCGCCCGGGGATGGCGTGTACATCTACGATGATGCCACTCAACGTCCCACGTTCGTCCCTGGCAGTTGGGGAACGGGCGGCGGGCCATTCATCGATTGGATTCAATGGGGCGGCAACGACTCCACGATTTACGGAAACCAATATTTCACGATTGACCAAGGCGGAATTGCCACCTTAAACGTGACATCCTCCGGGGTTTCGTTTGTCGCGTATAACGGGGGCAAGGCGGACCCATACCTAACCCAGTATGAGGGCAGCGGACTACTGTACTCGCTCGGAGCCGCTTTCAATCCAGTTAATGGAAGTCTTGTCGCGACATTTGATTTTCCTGAATACAATCCGGCGTGCACGGCTGACTCTTCCTTAAACCGCTATTTTTGCGTGGTCGCATACCCCGTTGGCGGCACTGATGTCTCAAATTTTGAACTGTGGGTGTTTAACCTAAACACTTACGCGCTGCTCAATCGAGTGTATTTCGGATCAACTCAAGGCACGGAATATTCGCCCCTGACGGGCACACCTAATCAACTCGTACGTTGGGGCAACGCTGGACTGGCGGTGACGACAATAACTGGGACATACGTCGGGACCGGAGGTGTGTTCCTGATTGATGGAGCGGCTGTGAACCCGAACGTGGCACCTGATTCGTCCTCTGGAACACCAACGTTACCCTACATCTGGATGACGTCTCTAACGCCGCAGCAGGCGACCAGCACCGGTAGTTCAGTGAATGTAACCATTAACGGCACAAATTTCACAAAAACGAGTACGGCCTGTGTGAATTGTAACTACCTGCAATTCGAGTATCTCCCTACTACTTATGTGAATTCCACGCAACTCAACGTTACGATTCCGGCAAGCTTACTAGGCACCTCCGGACCGTTGCCAATCAGCATCTTCGATAGCGCTACCAATCTGTTTTCCGGCAATGCTCTGGCTTTCACTGCTGGCTCACCTTCAGGTAATGGTGCCCAGGTGACTACGCTGAATCTTGCGGGCCTTGGCATGGCATGGGATGGAAATAGCCAACTCTTGTACCTAGCAACCGCAGATTACGATGGTGCGTATCCGAATTCAATTGTCGCTATTAACGCTGGGAGCGGAGCGGTTGCGCAGTCGCAGAATGTCGGCTCAGATCCTGCGTTCCTTAGCGTCTCGGCTAACGGACAGTATCTGTATGCGGCGTTTGCCACCGCGACCGAGATGACCCAACTTCAACTCCCCGGCTTGAACTCACCCTTGACGTGGGCATTGAACAATCCGCTTTCTTCGGCAGTATATTGGCCCGGAGACATGAAGGCTGCTCCGGTAAGCCCCCACACGACCGCCGTAACACTTCTCGACCCGGGTTGGCAGCCTGCAGAATTAGGCGGAGTGGCGATATTTGATGATAGTGTGCTTAGGCCTAACCTGCATTATTCGTGAAGGTCAT
>PMMJ01000483.1 GCA_003162255.1 Acidobacteriaceae bacterium
TCACCGCCGCGGAGAGCGTACTGGGCAAGCCCGTAGCCAGCGACCTGCGGGAAGGCAAAGCCACCATGGCCGTCATTCACGCGCTCGAGCACTGCACCGCCGCCGAGCGCCGCCAAATCGAGACCATCCTGCGCGATCGCGCCTTCAATGGCGTCACCCATGCCGATATACTCGCCATCCTGAACCGCTATGGTTCGCTCGAGTACGCATCCAAAGAGGCCGCCCGCTACGCCGAATCGGCGCGTCAAGCCATCTGTATTTTCCCCGACTCGGAGTTCAAACGAGGTCTGTTGTGGGCGCCAGAGTTCGTAGTGGCAAGAGAAAAATAGCGTAGGAGCTACGAGCCGCGGGCTTCGAGCAATCGCACTTGTAGTACGGGACTCAACTATGGTTCATCTGCCTATAAAACAGCCAAGCTGATGCCGCAGTGATCCGGCAATAAGCTCGTAGCTCGCAGCTCCTAGCCCTTCACCGCAATCCCCAGCATCTCAAACCGCCCCTTAAGCAACAGTTCCCCCGATCCCAAGAACGCGCGCGCCGGAAACTCCCGCGAGAACAACTTCACATAGGCAGCGTTGAACCGTTGCCACAAAGAAACATCCGGCGAATAGACCTGCACCCAGACCAGATCGTCCATCGTCATGCCAGCCTCGCGGAGCACGGCCTGAAAGCCCTCGAACAACAGCTCAATCTCGGCATCAATACTCTCTGGCGCCTCGCCCGTCGCGAGATCGAGGCCAATACGTCCGGAGATGTAAAGCGTATCGCCCACCAGCACGGCGTCGCTGAAAGGAAGATTCGCGGGACGATTCGGAAGATTAATGTAGCGGCGGCTCTCGGCGGACAAAGGCTCCTCCTGAAGTCCTACCACTGTAACAGGGTTACTTGCGCAAACTCGGTGAAAGCGCTGACGCCCCCCTGCAACGGTATAATCGACACCACCACGGGGGAGAGATCCTGGCGCGCATCCTTCATCCTCCTGAAACTTATGAAGCAGCACGTGCTGATTTACGGGGCAATTGGTGGAATCCTGATTACCGTGCTGCAGTGGACTGAGTATCGTTTCCTGGTAATCGAACATTCGATCGAAATCTATGGTGGCCTGATCGCGGCGACCTTTGCCATTCTCGGTATCTGGCTCGGCGTCAAGCTGACAGCAAAGCGGGAGACGGTCGTTGTGAAGGAAGTACCTGTCCCGGCCCGCGAACCTTTCGTCCCGGACGACCGAAAACGAGAGGACCTCGGCATCACGCGCCGCGAGTTTGAAATCCTTGAACTGATCGCTCAAGGCATGAGCAACCGCGAGATTGCCGGCAAGCTTTATGTGAGCGAAAACACGGTCAAGACCCATTCCAGCCGAGTCTTAGACAAATTAGGCGCTAAGCGACGGACGCAAGCGGTGCAACTCGGCAAGGAACTCGGCTTGCTCCCTTGAACAACTCACCAGAACGAATGATTTTTCCCTCCGCAGCCAAAATCACCCGAAAGTATGACGACAAAGGCCCCGCCTGACGCGGTATTGAGTGTCCGCGTTCAAGTTCTTTAATCAAAGAAGACACCTGTGAAAAAGACCACACTAACCTTCGGGCTGATTTCCGGCGCTCTTTCCTCGCTGATGATGATGGCCACCGTGCCCTTCGGGGACAAGATAGGCTTCGACAAGGGCGAGTTCATCGGCTACACCATCATTGTTCTCTCATTTTTGCTGGTGTTCTTCGGCATCCGCTCCTACCGCGACAGCGTTAGCAACGGCCAGATCACCTTCACCAAAGGGTTTGCCGTCGGAATCTCCATTACCCTGATTTCGTGCATCTGCTATGTCGTGACGTGGGAAGCTCTCTACTTCCACTTCCTGCCCGGCTTCATGGATAAATACAGCGCCTATATGGTCGCGAAGCTTAAGGCCAAGGGCGCGAGTCCGGCAGCCATTCAGGCGCAGCTTCAGCAAGTGCAGAAATACAAAGCGCTGTACGATAACCCGTTTCTCAACGCAGCCATGACGTTCATCGAGCCCTTCCCGATTGGCCTCGTCATCACCTTGCTTTCCGCGGGGGTCCTCAAGAGAAAGCCGCAATCGCCACTAGCACAATCGCCCTTGCCGGCATCCCATTGAACCGGCTCCGGCGGATCCAATCCGCTTCTTCTGGCGTCCTAAGTCCGAAGTCCGTGATGAAATAACAGGCGCTTTGAAAGGGCGTGGCTTCAGCCGCGCCGATTCCGAGCTATTGAGAATCGGGCTTTAGCCCCTGAGGTGACGGTATTTCGAATCATCCGAGCCTCCATGATTTTCAACGAACATTAGACTCAGGGCACTAGCGTTGTCATGAATAGGCCGGGGAATACGGCGATTCTGTCCGCTTCGCCGGCTATCCGGGAAGTGACCCACAACCGAGGGTTGAGTCACAGGGAGCCGCCGCAGCGCGATTGGTATACTGGAAGCACTCCTTCTCGCGATGAACAACCTGCTCTCATCGATCTCGTACCATGGCTACCTCTTTTTGGCGCTCGTCTGCTTTTCGGAAGCCATCGGTCTTCCGCTGCCCGCCGCGCTCGCCATCCTGACTGCCGGCGCGGTCGCTGCCTATGGAGGTCTGCATTTCTATCTAGTTTTCGGCATAGCTCTCCTGGCGCTAGTCAGCGGCGACGTCATCCTCTTTTTCGCTGGCAGGGTCAGCGGCTGGGCGCTCTTGGGCCTGCTGTGTCGCGTTTCGGCGAATCCGGAAACTTGCATCCTGCGCTCGGCCGAATATTTTTACCGCCGCGGCAAGCAGACGCTGCTTTTTGCCAAGTTCATTCCCGGCATCAACGCCATGTCTCCGCCGCTCGCCGGAAGCATGCAAATGCGCATGGGAGATTTTCTGCAATTCGACGCGCTCGGTGCGGCGTTCTACGTCGGCGCGTACTCCGTCGCAGGATATGTCTTTAGTGACGCCCTTCGCGCCATCACTCGCGGACTCCGCTCCGCCGGCTTTGCTGCTGAGGTCGTCTTCGCCATCGGACTCGCCGCGTATATCGTCTATCGCATCTGGGTCTACCGCAAGTACCGTCTGCTCGACGTGATCCCGCGCATCCCGGCGGAGGAGTTAGCCAAAAGACTGGCCTCCGAGGCAGCTCAGAACATGCTGATCGCCGATGTCCGCAGCCATGGCTACTATGACGCCGACTCCGAGCGCATCGCCGGATCGATCCGCATCGAACCCAACAACCTCGTAGAAGAAGTCAAGAACCTGCCCAAGGATCAAGAGATTTATCTCTACTGTACTTGACAGCGCGAAGCCACGAGCGCCCGGGTGGCGCGCCAATTACAGGATCTCGGATTCAAAGTGTTCGTCATCGCCGGCGGCCTGCGCGCCTGGCGCAAGGCCGGACAAGCGGTCGAACGCGTTCCCCACAACGACTTGGTCAAGCTGCCGACTTTCAACTGAAAGAAACACCGATTAAAGTGATCACCCAACGGCTTTGCCGGGGCATCGCTTCACAGTTCGATAATCCAGCCCCGGAGGGGCGGCCAAGCTTAGCCCAGACCTTCAGTGCTGCAACGATTGCATTGTTTTCAATCCGGCTTTTAGACGCTGAGGGTCGCCTCTTCATGGCGCCCAGCCTCGCGCACTCAGACTCAATCAACTCACCTGTAAACGCATCTGCGTGTTCGGTAGTGGGTCAGTTTCGCGACGCAGGCGACAAGAGGCTGAACCACCAAGTATCACTAAGGCCTTCGATCTCAGATATTTCCTTCGTGTACCTTCGTGGCCTTGGTGGTTAACGGTTTCGCAAACTGAGCCACTACCCCATGATTCCTCTCCTTGGCAGAGTCGCGTCAGTTTGTTATCGTGCCCTTATGGGGACGACTCCAAGCCTTTGCGGAATTATTCTTGCAGCCGGTGAGTCCTCACGCATGGGGCGCGACAAAGCGCTGCTGCCCTGGCCTCCATCCTCCACCAACCAAGCGTTAATCTCTGACACGTTTCTCTCCGCTGCCATACGCCTCTTCTTTTCCCACGTTGACGTCGTGCTCGTCGTGGTCGGCAACAATGAAGCCGCGCTGGCTCCCATCGTCTATGCCAACGGCGCGGCGCTGGTGATCAATCCCGATCCGGCGCGCGGCCAGTTCAGCTCCTTGCGGGTGGGCCTCCACGAAGTGCTCAACCGCGGCAGCGATGCCGCGATGGTCACGCTCGTTGACCGGCCGCCGGTCCGCAGCGAGACGATTGAGACGCTCGAAGCCGCGTTCGAACGCGCCATAGCCCAAAGGAAATGGGCCGTGATCCCTGAATATCAGGCAGAGCACGGGCATCCCGTTCTGCTCGGCCGCGAGTTGCTGGAAGCGTTTCTCAAAGCTCCGGAAACATCGAGCGCCCGCGACGTCGAGCACGCGCACCAGAGTGAGATCGAGTACGTTCCGGTGGACGACCCGCTGGTTGTCGTCAATGTCGATACGCCCGAGCAGTACGCTGCTTTGGATTTGCCGCTACAGCATCTGCAACCGAGATGATTCCTGCCAGGCCCTATATTTCATGACGCGTCTAACCCAACCTCAAAACGAATTCATCGCCAGTGTGCTTAGCCTCAAACCGCACGTCGCCGCGTTTGACTGCGACGGCACGCTCTGGTCCGGCGACGCGGGAGAAGGGTTTTACTCCTGGGAAATGCAACAAGGCCTCGTGTCGGAACCGGTCAAGCAGTGGGTCCGCTCGCGGCACGCCGCCTACGAAGCGGGCCAGATCGCCGAAGAAGTCATGTGCGGAGAAGTGGTCGCCATGCACTGCGGACTGCACGAAGAAGTGGTACAGCAGGCAACCGACACCTATTTCGCCGAAGCCATCGCCAAAAACATCTTCCCGGAGATGCACGCGTTAGTCGAGCGCCTGCAAGCATCCGGATGCGACGTCTGGGCCGTTTCCTCTTCGAGTAAATGGGTGATTCGCTCCGGCATGCGCTACTTCGGCATCCCGCAAAATCGCATCCTGGCCACCGAAGTGGCAATCGAGAACGGCATAATCACCGACCACCTCATTCAAGTTCCCAGCGGCCCCGGCAAGCCCGAGGCGATTCGATCCGCGCTGAAGTCGTCTCCCGATGACCGGCCCGATTGCGCCTTCGGCAACGCAATTTGGGATCGCGAGATGCTGACTATGTCCAAGCACGCATTCGCCATCAACCCCAATCCGGACCTGAAACAGATCGCGCTCGCCAGCGGCTGGACGATATATCAGCCAGACACAAACCACGAGGGTAGGTAGTGGGCGCCGCACTCCTCGTATTCTGTTTTGCAGAAATTTCAAAGCGACGTGGCCTTGACTGCTCCCGGCGATTCGGTCGCCCGCGCTTCTGATATAGTCTTGCCCTTGTAGTCTCGCAACGGATCGACTCCGTGATCGCCGGCCCGTAAAACTGGAAGACGCCGCGCGGCCGATTCGTAAGCGTGATTTTGGATGTCGCGTTCTTTGGGCTGTTATTGGAGAGAACCCTGTCGATGAAAAATCCCGATCAAGACCACAACTACCCCGACAATCCCACGCAATCCACCGGATTCCGCGTCGTCGAGGACCCCACTTACGGCTTTCGCCATTTGGATCCGATTCCTCCTGAAGCCGAGATTAATGAGTTTTACGAGAGCCGCTACTACGATCTTCTGCGCAAGGGTGGCCGCGCTCCTGAACTTCGCCGCCTGATGGAGGGTGGCGCTGTCGCAGCTAGGGAGGTGCAATGGCTGCGCGACGCCCTCTACACCGATATCGTCACTATATTGGAGGGAATCGCGCCTGGTCGCAGGTTGCTGGAAGTGGGCTGCGGCACGGGCGAGTTTCTCGCCCTCTCGCAGGAGCACGGCTTTCGCGGCGTCGGTACCGAGCCCGCCCTCGAGGCCGCGAACCGTGCCGCGTCCAAGGGCCTGACGGTACATAATCTGACCCTCGAAAAATTTGTCGCCCACTCCGGCGCTGCAAAATTCGATGTGGTCGTGATGATCAATGTGCTGGAGCACGTGCCCAACCCGATCCAGACGTTGCAACAATGCAGCCAAGCGCTGGTCCCGGGAGGAATTCTCTGTGTCCGCGTGCCCAATGACTTTACCGACATTCAGGAGGCGGCCAAAAAGAAGCTCGGCGCCGATCCCTGGTGGATCGCCGTTCCCGATCACATCAACTACTTCAATTTTGCCTCTCTGCGACGCACGCTCGACCTTCTCGGATTCGATACCGTTTATGCCCAAGGTGATTTCCCCATGGAGATGTTCCTGTTGATGGGAGAAAACTACATCGGCAACCAGGATGTCGGGAGCGGTTGCCATGCCCGCAGGGTGCAATTTGACCTCGGTTTGCAGCCCGAACTGCGGCGGAAAATCTACTCGGCTCTAGGAAGTGTCGGTGTAGGTCGCGATTGTGTCGTTTTCGGAAGAAAGCTTCCTTAAGGACTTTTTTTTTGATCCCATTGGCCCCCCTTGCGGGCGGCATTCGCCAGCCCCCAGCTATGTCGTCTCCGCCGACGTTCCGCCCTGGGGGAGGGTGGCGCTACGACCTGAAGAATGTTGGACCTTTGGTCGATTACTACAACATCATGATGTAGGCCTGCGCAGGACCCTGGACCAATGACGCGCAGCTCAACTCACCGATCTTCTGGGACTCCAACGAGCCTGAACCTGTGAGTGTCAAACCGGAGGCCGCACGCAAGACTCGATTGAGATCTGCCGCACGCGACACCAGTCGAGAACTGCCTGTGATAAGATTCGCGGTCCTGTGGGCTGCCACGAATCCTCGATAGCACTCCAGGACCAAACAGGAGGTAACTCATGAATACCGTCAAGCGGGGCTTGGCGATGGCGGCCGCGATCTTCATCCTTGCCGGGCTGCTGCTGTCCCTGCCGGCAAAGGCCCAGAGCGCAGCGCCGGACACGGCTGCGGCGCGCACACTCACCAAGCGTCTGGTCGGCGATTACGGCTATTGGAGCAGATACCAGACTCCGCCCTACGGGGCGGCACAGATTCCTTATAAGAAGCTCACTCATATCAACCACGACGGAGTCAGCCTCAACGGTGATGGGACGCTGTCGGTGCCCGACGGCTTTCTGGAGCCGGCACTTATCCGCCGGGCCCACAAGGCAGGGGTCAAGGTGATGCTGTTGCTGGTGGGCGACTTCATGGCCTTGGACACTCCCGGCCTGATGGATACTGCCATGAGCAACCTCTGGACCTTCATGTCGGAGAAGGGCTACGACGGCGTCGACATCGACTGGGAGTATCCGCAAACCGCCCCGCAACGCAGGCAGTTTTTTGCTCTCATGAGCGCCTTGCGCTCGACCTTCCCCAGCCCCACCTACACCATCTCCGCCGATGTTGCGCCCTGGGGCGGATGGGGCTACGACCTGAAGAACGTCGAGCCGCTGGTCGATTACTTCAACATCATGATGTACGACTGCGCCGGACCCTGGACCGACGACGCCCAGCTCAACTCCATGATCTTGTGGGACAACAGTGACCCTGAGCCTTGGGAGTGTCAACCCGGAGGCAGCGCGCAAGGGGCGATTAAAGTCTTCGAGGGCGCTGGCGTCGCACCCGAAAAACTGAACATGGGAATGCCCTACTACGGATATGTCTACCTCAACGTAAGTGAACTCTGGGGCGTGTGTCCCAACGCCGCGCATACTCGCGATGGCAACTGCGACGATTACGTCATCACCCAAAACTACGGAATGTTTTTCAAGCAGCGTATCAACAAGAAGGGCTGGGAGACTTTCTACGATCCCATCGCCCTCGTCCCTTACATGCTGCGGGCGAATGGACGTCCAGGTTTTGCCACCTACGACGATCCTTCTTCCACCTATTACCGAACCTGGTATTCGGATTGGAAGCGGGGACTGGGTGGAACCTTCATGTGGTCCCTCGATGCCGATTATGACGGCCAATCGCAGGACCTGCTGGACGCCGAGTACGCCGGAAGCCTCCAGCCCACCGAATAGGCCGGCAAGAAAAGCCATCGGCGCGGAATCGAAGTTGTCATCCTGAGCGGAGCAGAGACTTCACGAAGTGAAGTCTCTGCGGCGTCGAAGGACCCCTGCACCTTCTCGCTCAGCAGGATGCGTCAGCGAATTCTCCCCGCCGATTGGGCCCTGGTCGGGGTGGCGCTTAAGCACGCAGTTCCACCTATCGCAAAGTGCACAATGAGCGGGGCACCCGGCCGTAGGCGAACCGCTGTTTGTCAACTATTCCCTTGACAGACTATTCCATATAAGGAATACTACCTGCATGGCTTGGGACGTCGAGTTCACCCGCCAGTTCGAGGCTTGGTGGGACTCCCTGTCCGAAGATGAGCAAGTCGAAATCAGCGCCAAGGTTGAACTGTTGCAGGAGCGCGGCCCCACCCTGCCCCGGCCTCATGCCGACGTGATTTCCATTTCCCGCCACGCCAACATGAAGGAGCTGCGAGGCAAGGTGAAGGACCGCCAATTGCGAGTGCTCTACGCGTTTGATCCTCGCCGCACGGCGCTGCTCCTGCTTGGCGGCGACAAGACGGGCGATCCCAATTGGTACAACAAGTTTGTGCCGATTGCCGACGATTTTTTCGATCGGCATCTAAGGCGGCTTGAAGAGAGACGCCAGAAGTAAGCAGCACATCACGGTCCATGACCGATTAGAGGAGAACCACGGTGCCCAAGAATTTCAACTCACTCCGCGCCAAAATGTCTTCCGCTGCCCAGCAACGCTCGCGTCTGCTGGCGGCCAGCTATCGCTCCGGCATGGCTCTCGACGAACTCCGCCAGGCGCGCGACCTGACCCAAGTGCATCTTGCCAAAATTCTCAGAGTCAACCAGGCCGCCGTATCCAAACTCGAACGCCGCGCCGATATGTATGTAAGCACCCTCCACGACTTTGTCAAAGCCCTGGGCGGAGAACTGAAAATCACCGCCAAGTTCCCCGAAGGAACCGTCGAGATCACCCAGTTCGAGGACGTAAAGAAAGCCGCCGGCAAGGATTGAACCGGCGCTTCATCAGCAGCCTTCAGCCGTTAGCTTTAAACTCTCAACCACCCTATCCAAGCTGTCATCTTGAGCGGAGCAGGGACTTCACGAAGTGAAGTCTCTGCGGAGTCGAAGGACCCCTGCACCTTCTCGCTCAGCAGGAACGCCTCAGGGAATTCTCCCTGTCAAGTCGGGGGCTTCACTCTCAGTGTCTCTCTCAATTTGTTTACTGGTAAGGTATTAATGCGTGTTTACCACTACCCCCTCCCCCCGATCTAATTGAATCATGGGGTTACGGGGGATCGCGACGCCAAAATCTAGAGCGCCAAGGACTTATTTTCAAAATCTTCCAGAATAAGGACTTAATTCGATTTCTTGCCTGATTCTCTCGAAATTCATAGATTTGGCGGCGTTTGGCTCCTGCTCGTCAGCTCAACTCATGTTTATCGAAGAGTTACTGACGATTTTCCTGGCGCGGCCGGGGTGGCCTTGATTAGGGTTGGCGCACCTCGGCTGCGACACACCAGGGAACATTGTCGCGCAGGGGCGAGTTGGATGTCTGTGATGGGGCACACTGGATGTTTGTGATGAAAAGGGGTTGGAACCTCGCCCAGTTGTCCGCGGCGGGGTCCAGTTCACCCGGCCTCCTTTACTTCTAGCACAGCTGCTCAACCTGCACTGCGAAACATGCAAAAACAGATGCGGCACAACCGCAGAGGTGGGATTCTGTCACGAAGATTATCGGCTGGATCCCGCCAATTGCCGCCGCTAAAAGGTGCTGGTCGTGGCTCGGCCATTTGCACTTGCGTGCTTTGGCGTTATCCTGCCGCGACAGGGTGTTACGGGGGACGAGAACTGCCCGTTCGGTTAGGGCAGTAAAGAAGAGCTCGATGACGTCGTTCCGGTAGGTGCGGAACTATGCGTTGGTACTCGACCAGCGGCTTGGGGTTGTATCGCATGCGCCGCCTGCCGTATGCGACATCCTCTATTGCTGACAGCCGCCGGTCAAGGGCGTTGCCCCGACGGCGCCCGGCGATTTGACCGTTTGCCATAGAAACCACCGAGGTATCGATGACGGAATCAGCCATTTCGTTTGCCTATGGCGTTGAGTAGCGCGACGCGGTCGTCGAGGGCCTGGCTCATGAAGTTAGCCGGAAGGTTTTCGAACTGGAACGAATTCCCGATCTCAAGTTGCTTGACTTCGGCTTCGCCGTCGTCCGAGCCGGTGAGAAGCACAGCTACGTCGCCTGTCGCCAGTGGTGGAACGTCGCGGCGCTCGACCGACGACCCGGCGGCGAGTGGTCGGGTGCCTTCCGCAAGTCGACGGCGTAGCCGTAGTAATAGGTACTCGCTATGAGTCTCGACGACCGTAATCACGCCGTAGCTGGCTAAATAAATAAAGAAATCCGCAAGGCCAGCTTGTGCGTCGGGATGAAGGTGAATCTCGGGCTGCTGTACTAAGTAAATGCCGCCGCTCCGCGTTAAGAGCCCTTGGATAAGCACGGGCAGCACTTGCGAGACGCCGAAGCCAACGTCGGCAAGGTTCGCGGTGGTGCCTCGACCGGCCCCTGTAATGTCCACCTCGAAGAGGTTGAGTCGCTTCGCTATGTCCTTAACGTCAAGGGAGTCGGCAAGTTTAAGATGTCTGATCCAGAAAGACAGCGCGGAGTGCAATGATCTCGGCCCCTGCGGCTTGAGCAGCAGCTCGGTAATAAGTAGGTCTACTGCCTGCTCGCCACTCGGCCCACCCCGGGTAGAACTGAAACCTCCAAATGCGTACCGTCGTTCCGGCGGCGTTCTGAAGGGACCGATGAATTCGCTTCGTGACAGGCACTACTGCAGAAATAGGAAGAAGAATCGGCTAGTTGCGACAAACACACTGATGCGGTGCTTCACTCTTGGCGCGCTTCTGCTATAGAACGCTGGGCGGGCTTCGATTATCGGGAAAAAACTTCGAGGCCCGAGCCTAAGGCGCAGGGACTTTGGCGGTAGAACGGTCGTGTAGACTCGCCAGTGCTCCTTGCGTTCGCCGCTGATCGTCCTGACAAAAATCGCGCTACCAACCTCGGCGACCTTTATCTCGAAACGGCTCAGGCTGGGCCCAAAGGGCTCGTCGACTGAGAAGCTGAGGCGTACGTCGATTTGCCCTGCCTCGGGTAGGTTGGTATCGCGCCACGAACCATAGCCGTAAAAGTAGCCGAATTCGCGGGGGCGCGGAACGGAAAAGTCAACGAATCGCGCACCTCGATCATTGCTTACCTTTGCGAGGTCTGGCGCGCTAATCGAGAATGAAAGCGATATTTCCGACTGCTCGTCGTGATTGTGGACAACATCGACGTAGTTACCCAAGTCGCAATAGGTTCCCGCCAGCGCCAATGGCATCAGGGCCGAGCCCATCGCCTCCCGTTCTATGCTCTGTTTGAGGAGAAGAATGGCCGAGAGCACGGAGGACTTGCCGCTGCTGTTTCTCCCGACAAGGCAAGTTAGTGGCGCCAGTTTGAACCAGCCCGAGTCGCGAAATAGACGGAAGTTCTCGAGTCGCAGTTTCATCGAAGGGCGTTTGCTGATCGAATTGGCGTCGAACATGCGGTTAGTCGGTCTGATAAGTGGCACCCCCCAGGTCTGCGCGCTGTATCTTACAGGTGCTCCGCAACGGACCATCTAGCCACGCTCGCCGTGCCTCTGTCAAGCAGTGTATAGCCAGCGGGTGCGCCGGTCCCGGCGGCCACCTCCTTCCTCCCGGATCCTGCGCATCTATCACGGAGCACGGAACTGGCCCTGAGGGTTGAGGGGTTTTGGTTCTGCAGGGACCTCGCTCAGAGCTCCACCTGAACACTCAGGGATTCATCACAAACGCAGTGTGATGGGGTTCACTTACAAATAGCGCTTTCGCTGGGAATCATGGTAATTGGGATACTTTGTTTTTTCATATTTCATGCGGGAAACAGGAGCTTACAAATGTCTTCATATCCAGAGAGTGTTGCTCGATGTCAGCATATTAAAGTCAACGGGACGCAGTGCGGATCGCCGGCGCTGCGCAATGAGACGTATTGTTACTTTCACATGCGATGGGCTTTGAAGAGCATGGAGATTGACGAAGGGCGGCAGCGGGAGCGGTGGAATGTGACGCTGGCGCTGCCGGAGGATGCAGATTCGATCCAGATGGGGTTGGGCGAGGTGATCCGGCTGATCCTGACCAACCGGATTAATCATCAAACAGCCGCGTTGCTGGTGTACACGCTGCAGACGGCTTCGGTCAATCTGAGATATACCTCGTTACAGCCGGAGCCGACGCGGGTGGTGATTGATCGCGAGGCCGCGGCGCGGCGTCCGCTTGGGACTTCGGCGTGGTCGAAGGTCGAGGGACGCGAGTACGACGACTTGATGGAGGACGTTCGAACTGGGAACGGCTGGAAGGAAAACTCCGTGGACCAGTTCGACAAGGGAGAATACTGCCCTTGGCCCAACACCCCCTTACGAGAGAATGAGCGCTTGTTGCCGGGCGAATCTCAACAACAAAGGCAAATCAGGGTTGAGAAACAAAGGCGCCTGGAAGCTGAGGCGAAACGATCTCAGGAGATTCCAATATAGGAGTCCCAAGCGAAATTCAGAATCAGGATTGGTATTAGGATTTCAAATTAAGACTTCACGCTAACTGGAAGTTCGGTCAGAGGTTCCGCAGGAGCGCGGCGAGTGTGTCGATGGCCAGGTGGCTGGCGTGGGCGGAGGCTTGGGGCAAGCCTCCGACTTTTCGAACCAGCTCTTCCCTGCTGATCTGGCGCGCTTCGTCTACATTTTTGCCTCTGACCAACTCCGTGATGGCAGAGCCGCAGGCCATCGCCGGAACGCAGCCTTTGGCGCGAAAACGAATTTCGGCGATGCGCTTCGCTTCCAATTTCCTCTTTTCCAAACTTTTCTCCAACCTCAGGCTGAGTTCCAGAATGTCTCCGCAGGCAGGGTTTTCCAGGCGCGCGGTCGAGTCGGGAGCTTCGACTTCTCCCGCGTTTCGCGGATTCTGAAAATGGTCGAGGAGTTCGGCGGAATACACAGGGCGATTGTAATGCTCCGGACGTCGTTCGATTACGCTCGATTACGGAAGTACCGCGGACGCAAACATTCCAGAGAAGAGGAACGGCGGCCGCATAGTTTAGGATTGTCATCATGGCTACCTTATTCAATCCTCATAAACTCGATCAAGTACGCAAGGCAGCAGACAAATTAAGTTCGGAATCGCGCTCGGCGGATGAACTGATGGAAGGCATCACGGTTCTACTGAACAAAGAAATGCTGAAGTATAACTGGGTAGGCTTCTACATGATGGAACCTGGAGCAAATCCGCCCGTGCTGGTCCTCGGACACTACCAGGGAGCGATGACTCCGCACACCCGCATTCCTCTGAACCAGGGCATCTGCGGCGCGGCGGCATCGTCGGGGAAGACGGTGGTGGTGGACGACGTAAAGAAGGATCAACGCTATCTTGCCTGCTCGCTTGAAACCAAGTCGGAGATCGTGGTTCCAGTCTTTGCGCACGGCCAGGTGGCTGGCGAACTCGATATTGACAGTCACTTCGCAGCGGCATTCGCTCACGGAGACCGCGAACTGGTGGAATATTGCGCTCAGCTCGTGGGCAAGCGGCTGGAAAAAGAGTAAGCCAGATCCTAGCGGCCTGAGGCGCTTTTCATCCATGAAACGAGTTGTCGCGGCGCTGATCATAAAAGACGACCGCATCCTCGCCTGCCAGAGGACGCGGCACCAGGCTATGCCGCTGAAATGGGAATTTCCCGGAGGCAAGATCGAAGACGGCGAACAGCCTCGCGATGCCATGCGCCGGGAACTGGAGGAAGAACTGGGAATCGCGGCCGAGGTGGGCGTGGAGGTGGCCCGCATCGTCCATCAATACCCGGGTGGTGGGGCGGTGGAACTCAGATTCTTCGAGGTGCGCAGCTATCGCGGCGAAATCGAGAATCGGATTTTTCGGGAGATACGCTGGGCGACGCGGCAGGAGTTGCTGGAACTGGATTTTCTCGAAGCCGACTTGGGATTGGTGAAGGATCTGGCGGCGGGAAAGATTTTGTAAGCGCCAAGGCGTTTAACCGCAGAGATCGCGGAGTTCGCAGAGGAATTCAGAAGAAAATCTCGTTGTTCTCGGCGCGCTCTGCGATCTCCGCGATTCGGTTTTCTTTGAATTATCCCGTGCCGCCGCGGATTAGCCCGTACACATAGAGCAGTGTCAACACGATCATAATTGCGGTGGTTGCCCAGGCGATGATGTTGAACGTGGTTTTGTTTGCGTATTCGCCCATCAGTTCTTTTTTGTTGATCAGCAGCAACATGAAAATCAGCACGCCGGGCAACACCGCGCCGTTGACCACTTGCGAAAATACAGCGATCTTAATATACGGAAGCCCCGGTATCAGGACCACGACTCCTCCCGCGGCGATGAGCACGGTATAAAGCCAGTAGAAGGCGGGAGCTTCGGAAAATTTGCGTCCCACACCCGATTCGAAACCTAAGCCTTCACAAACCGTGTAGGCCGTCGAAAGCGGGAGAATCGAAGCGGCAAATAGCGACGCGTTGAAAAGTCCCAGGGCAAAGAGCAGGTACGCCCAGTCGCCGGCCAGCGGACGCAGCGCTTGGGCGGCATCGGCGGCGTCGCGAATGTCACGATTGCCATGCAGGTACAGAGTGGCCGCGCAAGCCACAATGATGAACCAGGCCACCACGTCGGTGAAGATGCAGCCCACAATCACGTCGAGCCTCGAGGCAGTGTACTGACGCCGGGTGATTCCCTTTTCCACGACCGACGACTGCAGATAGAACTGCATCCAGGGCGCGATCGTGGTTCCGACCACGCCGATCACCATATAGAGGTAGGTGTCGTGCCGGAAGGCCGCCATCTCCGGAGGTTTCACCGTGGCCTTTACGGCCTCAATCCACGCGGGCTTGGAGAGCACTCCGGCAAAAATGTAAGTGATGTAGAAAAAGGAAGCCACCAGAAACACTTTCTCAACGCTTTTGTACTGCCCTTTGACGGCGATCAACCAGACGATCACGGCACAGATCGGCACGGAGATGTACCTGGAGACGCCGAACAGCTCCATGCTTCCGGCAATGCCGACAAATTCGCCGACGACGTTTCCGAAATTTGTAATCAGAATGCCGATCATCATGAGGAAGGTAATGCGCAGGCCGTATTCTTCCCGGATCAGATCGCTCAGGCCCTTGCCCGTGACCGCTCCCATGCGGGCGCACATTTCCTGTACTACGATCAGGGCGATCGTAGTCGGGATCATGGTCCACAAGAGCATGTAGCCGAACTGCGCGCCGGCCTGCGAATAGGTCAGGATGCCGTTGGCATCGTTGTCCACATTCGCGGTGATGATGCCCGGCCCCACGACGGCGAAGAACATCAGGAGCCGGAACTTCCAACTTCTCAGGAATTTCATGCGCACAGGCCACAGGGACGATCAAATTGGCGAAACAGAACGACCAGAATAAACGCTGAAAGCATCGTCTGGATATATCAATTTGCAGAACTGAGAAACTTTTTTGCGAAGTTGCCGGTGCGGCTGGGCAGATTGCAAAACCGCTCGTGATGCGCGATGTGAGCCGCTCTCGGGGCTGAGGCAAATCCAGAGTTAGTATGAGTGCATGCAGCTGCCGAGCTGCGCTCGGC
>PMMJ01000100.1:0-1340 GCA_003162255.1 Acidobacteriaceae bacterium
TTCAGCGAACAGTGCACGTAACGCCAGAGTAACCGTCCGGTGAACCCATTCCAGCCTTTTGCCCGCGCATCCCGTCGCTTATACTCCGTTACATCCGCGCACAACAGGGACGGTAGAATTCTGATGGGGGAGTAACGATGACGTCAGCGGGTAAGCCCAAGGGGCAGGCAGCACGCCGGGTGGGAGGGCGTCGCACCGTGGAGCGCTTGAAGCCGGAAGAGGCCACGGCGGTCTTGCGGCATCTCTTGGGAGTCCATCCGGAGCTTGCGGGCGAGGCCGAAGAGATCGCGCGAGCGCTCCTGCGGCGAGTGGAATGCGAGGACGTGGCGGCGGAGATTGAAGATGAAATCCGGGCGCTGGATTACGAGGACCTTAACGCCCGTGCGGGCCGTCATGAGTGGGGATACGTCGAGCCTACGGAGGCGGCCTGGGAAATATTGGAGGGAGCGCTGGAACCCTTCCGCGAGGATATGAAGCGCCACCTCGAGCTGGGACTGGAAACGGAGGCGCTGGAAATCTGTAAAGGCTTGGTGCTGGGCTGCTATCGACTCAGCGAGCGTGCCGGGGGCGACGTTTTGGGATGGGCGCCTGACTTCCCGGGGGAGGCAGCCGGCCATGCTCTGGAGGTCTGGTATAGCGGAAGCGACGACCCTAAGAATCGTAAGGGCCGAAAAAAGCGCCCCCCACTTCCGGCTGACTTCCTGCCGTTGGTGCCGAAGTGGATTTCCCTGATCGAACGTGTAGGGAAAGAAAGGAAGTGAGGGGGCTGTCCGGTCATAGGGCCGCCGACCGTGGTCCCGACGCCGGTCATCCGGCAAGACGGGCAAGACAAGAAGGTCAGCAGGTCGGGGGAGACGCATGCCCTGCCTTCCATTGGTCGGGAAGCAATTCGGCGAGTCGATTTTGGGGGTAATCGCTGAGGCGTTGGAAAAGATCGCGCAGGTAGGCGAACGGATCNNCCAGTTCGACAACGTGTAGGCGATGGCCTCGCCCTCAGGGCTCTTGGGCAGCACTTGGGGCTGCTCTCGCTCCAAGTAAGCACGGATGTCATCGAGGATCAACTTTGATTTTTCCTGCCGCAGGGCGCGGCGTGCTTCGGCCTTCAGTTTTTGTTCGCGGGCTTCGCGCTCGACGTCATAAAGCAAGCGGATGTAGGCGAGCATCACCGTGGAGCGCATCAAGTCCGAGGACTGCGCTTCGTAAAACCGCCGCCTCGCGTGCGCCCAGCACGCCACCTCCACGATCCCGCGCTCAGGCTCCTTGTAGAAATGATCGTAGTCGGGTAAGAGAGCGTCATTGCTGGCGCTCCCTCCCCTAAGAACCGGACATGAAAGTTTCCC
>PMMJ01000100.1:1394-1555 GCA_003162255.1 Acidobacteriaceae bacterium
CCGCCGATGGCGTGAAAATAACGAGCTTTCACCCAACCGGCGTTCTTAGTGGGATGTTTACGACGACTCCAACGCCACAGTTTGCGCCAGATTTCGAAGTCCATGCGGTCGAACGCGCGGCTGGCCACACAGTGACAATGATAATTCGCCCACCCACGTAT
>PMMJ01000100.1:1672-2631 GCA_003162255.1 Acidobacteriaceae bacterium
CACCATACTTGCGCAGGTGTTGGCCGAGGAAGTCGAATCCATCTTGAATGCGGGTCACGCGGGTCTTTTCGGCTGACAGGTTGAGCCCCCGTTCACGCAGGAACTCTTCCACCAACGGTTGGACCTCGTTGACCAGCAACGAGTGACTGCTACCGGTGATAATGAAGTCATCGGCATAGCGCACCAGANNTCCAAAGTCAGGTTGGCCAGCGTAGGCGAAACAATACCGCCTTGCGGGGTACCAGCCTCCGTGGCGAACCAATTCGCATTCTCGGTGAATCCGCATCGCAACCATTTCTCAAGGATGACTGTGTCCATTGGAATATGGGCAAGCAGCCATCGATGACTGATATGGTCAAAGCAGCCCTTAATGTCTCCTTCAAGAACCCATTCCGGAGCATCATGCCCTGACAGNNGCCCGGTCCTTCATCGTGGGAATACCTAGCGGCCTCAACTTGCCGTTGGATTTTGGGATGTACACCCGTCGTAATGGCAGCGGGCGATATCCCCGGCGCTGCAGGGATGCGATTGCTTGGAGTTTCGATCGTGATGTGGACCAGAGAACGCGGTCCACACCCGAAGTTCGTTTGCCCTTGCTCTCCGTCACTCGTTTCACGGCCANNCAGGTGAGCAGCCGTTGCAAGGCTCTGACCTTGCCCCAACGTCTCGCCTGTGATGCCTTGACGATACGCGCCTGCAGCCGTTCTACCTGACGTTCGCACTGTTTCCAGTTGATCTGGTCCCAGTTCGTAACGCCGGCTGAGGATGCACACACGGGATATCCCGCGTTCATTTGCGTTGTCCTCATAAGAAGGTTCTGCCTGTTCTCTCGTCAGTCACGACCCGCTGGAAGTCTGCCTGTTTTGACAGGGAAGTTGGCCTGCTTCCTATCCGTCCCATTACAGGACGGCTTTGGCCTTTTCCAGCATCCTCTGCCCGCAGCCCTATCGGCGTCTCTT
>PMMJ01000327.1 GCA_003162255.1 Acidobacteriaceae bacterium
GCCAAGAGCGACCCTATGCACTTCGTCAAAACGGTTCGGACGCCTACGCTGATCCTGGTCGGCGATCGCGACGGTGAAGTTCCGATGGAACAATCGGTGGAATGGTGGCACGCGCTCAAAACCATGAAGGTGCCCACCAGGCTGGTTGTCTATCCGGACGAAGGACACATATTCGTAAAGTCCGCCCACTCCTACGACTGCAACTTGCGTACGCTGGAGTGGTTCGACGAATGGTTTGCGAAAGCGTCAGCGATTGGCCGACCAACCGTCCAGTGACGTACCGGCGACGGCGGCGGATTTCGTTCGTGATTGAAGAACGAGAAGATTATTGAGGAGATTTGTGGCGAGAGACGTGACCTCATTCGTGAGGCTGCTCTTGTCGAGAGTGCATCACAAAGATCCTTGACCTGGGTTTCTGGTTGCGCCGTAGGGGAACCAAGTGGCAACGGGTGGAATGCTTCCCCACAATCCAACCGCTGCCACCGGCACGCTTCGCGGAACCTCTTTCAACTGAATCCCGCGTCCTTATACAGTAAGGCGGAAAGCGCGAGCGAAACGCCTCACCGGCCACAAAGAAACCTTAATCCAGCCCGCGAAGTGCGACTCGATCTCGCCATCTCGCGAGAATCAAAGGCGATTGACGACCGGTCGAGCGGGCGAATATGCTGTTGACTTCTCCGGAAAGCGGCAACCGGCGCCCATGCCCGAAGATCAGTCCGGTCAGGTCACTGAGCTTTTGCGTCACTGGAAACAGGGCGACGAAAAGGCCCTTCGCGCTCTCGTGCCTTTGGTCTACAAGGAGTTGCGGCGCCTCGCGCACTATCACCTCCGATCCGAGCGGTCGGATCACACCCTGCAAAGCACAGCCCTGGTCCACGAGGCCTACCTCCGGCTGCTGGGAGGCCAACCGGTGGAACTGCAGAACCGCGCCCATTTCGTCGCGGTTGCTTCGCGGCTCATGCGTCAAATCCTCGTGGATTATGCCCGCGAACGTCGAGCCGCCAAACGTGACGGGGGATGCAGGATCGCCTTCGAGGATCTGGCTGCCCTGCCGGTCACCGGAGATGCTGAGCTCCTGGCGTTGGATAGTGCCCTGGACGAGTTGACTCGCATCGATGAGCGACAAGGAAAGATCGTAGAGATGAAATTTTTCGGGGGCTTGTCGGCTCCCGAGATATCCGACGTGCTGGGCGTCTCGCGCGCCACCGTCGACCGCGACTGGGCGACCGCCCGCGTGTGGCTGCATCGTCAAATGAGCAGAACCGCAGAGCTATGACCAGCGAGCATTGGGAGCGCGTCAAAGAACTGCTGCACCAGGCCATGCAACTCGGTCCCGAGCCGCGTGCCCGGTTTCTCGATCAGGCCTGCTCGTCCGACCACGCTCTACGCGCCGAACTGGAGTCTCTTTTGTTGGCCGACGAGGGCATCCGCTCCAGCTTTCTGCAATCGTCGCTGCCAGGCACGGACACGGTGAATACCTTGGAAGCCGGGCAGGTCTTTGCCCAGCGCTTTCAACTCGTCCGCAAGCTTGGTGAAGGCGGCATGGGACAAGTCTGGCTGGCCGAACAGAACTCTCCCGTGCGGCGGCAAGTTGCCCTGAAGCTGATCAAGGCTGGGATGTACGACGAGGCGGTCGTGCAACGCTTCCAAGCGGAGCGGCAATCGCTGGCGATCATGGATCATCCCGCCATCGCCAAGGTGTTTGACGCTGGGACGACGCCACAGGGCCAGCCGTACTTCGTGATGGAGTACGTGCCCGGGCTGCCGATTACGGAGTATTGCGATCAGAAGAAGCTCAAGATCAGGGATCGGCTTGAACTTTTCATCCAGGCCTGCGAAGGCGTGCAGCACGCGCATCAGAAGGCCATCATCCATCGCGATCTGAAGCCGGCAAACATTCTGGTGGTGGAAGTGGACGGCAAACCTGTGCCGCGGATCATCGACTTCGGACTGGCGAAGGCGACCACGCCTCAGGATGCCGGAGAGACCCTGTTCACGCAACTGGGACATTTTGTGGGGACGCCCGGATACATGAGTCCGGAGCAGGCCGATTCCAACATGCAGGACATTGACACGCGCACCGACGTGTACTCGCTGGGGGTCGTGCTCTACGTGCTGCTGACGGGCTTGCCGCCGCTCGACACGAAACAATATAAGAACCGGCCGCTCGACGAGTTGCTCCGAGAGTTGCGCGAGCACGAACCGCTGCGCCCCAGCACCAAGGTTGGCACGGATCGGGATACCTCGACCTCGACCGCTGAAGCGCGCGGCACCGAGCCCAAACAGTTGGTGAGCCTGCTGCGCGGCGATCTTGACTGGATCACGATGAAGGCGCTGGAGAAGGATCGTGCTCGCCGCTATGGCGCGCCTTCGGAACTGGCCGCCGACATTCGCCGGTATCTGAACGATGAAGCCGTCGTGGCGCGTCCGGCAAGCGCGGGCTACCGCTTGCGAAAGTATGTCCGGCGGCACCGTGTCGCCGTCAGTGTGGCCGCTGGATTGGTGCTCTTGCTGGCCGCTTTCTCCGTCTTGCAAGCAGTGGAGTTGCTCCGGATTACTCGTGAGCGTGACCGCGCCAACCGCGAACGCGATCGCGCCACCCGCATCACCGATTTCATGACCGGCATGTTCAAGGTGTCCGATCCGAGTCAGGCGCGCGGCAACAGCGTTACGGCCCGAGAGATCCTCGACAAGGCTTCAAACGATATGGGAACCGGCCTGACTAAAGATCCCGAGGTTCAATCGCAGATGATGCAAGTCATGGCGCGCACCTATTTGAACCTGGGGCTGTACGCTCGCGCTCATGAACTGGCAAAGCGCGCTCTGGATGCGCGTTTGGGCCTCCTCGGACCGGCGGACCCGAAGACGCTGGAGTCGATGACTCAGCTGGCTTCAATTCTGCAGCGCGAGGGACATGCTGCCGAAGCAGAGAAACTGGAGCGCCAGGCGCTGGCGAGTGAGCGCCGCATTCTCGGACCCGACGACCCGCTTACCATCGAGACCATGGATCATCTGGCGGTCGCTGTGCAAGACCAGGGGCATTACGACGAGGAGGAGAAACTGGAGCGCGAAGTGATCGCGATCGGAACGCGCACGCTGGGCCCGGAGAGTGCGCAAACTTTGCAGTCGATGAATAACCTGAGCAGTGCGCTCTGGTATCAGGCCCGCTATGCCGAGGCGGAACAGGAGTATCGTCAGTTACTCGATGTCGAACGACGAGTCTGGGGGCCGGATCACCCTGAAACGCTGAAAGCGATGGGTAATCTGGCATTGACAATTCAGTCGGAGGGCCGTCTCGCGGAAGCCGAGCAGTTGGATCGCGAAGTTTTGGCCGCGCAGCAGCGCGTGCTGGGCCCCGAGCACCCGATCACCGCCGACGCCATGGAAAACCTTGCCACCGTTCTGATTGTAGAAGGCCGCTTGGCGGACGGAGAGAGACTGCACCGGGAGACATTGGCGATTCGGTTGCGAACCCTGGGTCCCGAACACGCGAATACATTGATATCCAAACTAAACTTGGCAGACGTGCTTCTCCGGGAAGGCCATGTCCACGAAGCGGAGAAATTACAACGGGAAACGCTGGAGACTCAGGCTCGCGTCCTTGGACCTGAGAACCCCGATACCTTGCTGTCCCAGTCCGACCTCGCCAGAACACTGATCAGGGAGGGCCGATACGGGGACGCCGAAAAGACAGCTCGGGATGCCTTTGAAGCACAGGTTCGTACTCTGGGACCGCAGCATTCCGATACGCTGAATACGCTGCAATTACTCGGGACAGCACTCGCCTACAATCATCGCTACCCCGAAGCCAGCAAGTTGTTTCAGGACGCGATCGAGAAGGGAGATAATTTCCCGGGGCAAGGGAATCGTTGGTCGGCGTGGTATGCCTTCGCCTGTGTGGCAGTGGCTGCCCACCATCCCGATGACGCGCTTCGTTATCTACAGGAAGCCATCAATCGCGGATATAAAGATGCCGATGGCTTGATGACCGACGACGATCTGAAAAACCTCCGCCAGAACCCTCATTTTCAGGAACTCGTCGCCGCCCTCAAGCGCCCGCCCGCAAAAGTCCAAAGCCAATAGTGGAAGCGCTACGGCCTTTCGTCGACTAGTCCCCCGTTGAATCTACCGACTCGATGAATAATCGGGTGCCTTGGAGCTCTTCCACTTTATATTGCAGCCCACACTTGGCCGTTGGTCTCCGGGGACCGCGTGGCCGGCCAACACCGCTTCTAGAGCCGTGCGTAGATCGGCCCCGGTGACGGGGCGCCCGTTACCGGGCCGGCTGTCATCGAACTGTCCCCGATAGACGAGGCGATGGTCTCGATCGAAGAGGTAAAGATCGGGCGTGCAAGCGGCTCGATAGGCCTTGGCCACTTGCTGGCTTTCGTCGTAGAGATAGGGAAAGGTGTAGCCCGCCTGCTTACTCTCTTCCCCCATCTTCTCAGGGCGGTCCTCCGGATAGTTCTCGACATCGTTCGAGCTGATGGCGACGACACCTACGCCCCGCGCCTGGTACTCCTTGGCGAGAGCAGCAAATTGCTTCTGGATGTGCTTCACATAAGGGCAGTGATTGCAAATGAACACCACCAGAAGGGCCGGCGCATCCTTGAAGTCTGCTATCGACACCAAATTGCCACTGGGATCCGGAAGGTTGAAGTTGGGCGCGCTGGTGCCCAACGGAAGCATTGTAGAAGGCGTCTCAGCCATAAAATATCCTCTTCTCAAACTTAATGGATTTCAGAGGCACGAGTCCAGCATAGAAAATTCTGGGCCGAGGTCCCCGGCTCATAACTCATGCTCGTCGCCGCTATTGGAAGCGGATGGAGAGCCGGGCGCCCGCCACCGCCGATCACTCGTAGCGCAGAGCCTCGACCGGATCCAGGTTCGCGGCGCGTGACGCGGGAATCAGCGCGCTCAGCACGCCGACGAGCAGCAATACCAGCGTTGAAATCATGACGGTGAAGAAAGAAATTTTGAGGTGGATGTCGGCTTTGCCGGAATCGTCCTCGAAGAGCGCACCCATCAGAGGAAGTGTTCCGACTGCAACTGCGACCACGTAGGACACCACGATCCCGATGGCGCCGCCGAGCAGCATGATGAGCAGCGTCTCGGCAAGAAACTGCGCCTTGATATGCCACTTCCGAGCGCCAAGCGCGCGCCGCAAGCCGATTTCCCGAATGCGCTCATCGACCGAGACGAGCATGATGTTCATGACGCCGACGCCCCCGATGCCGAGCGTCAGAATGCCGATGAAGATGAGCAGCACTTGCAGTCCGATGGTGATGCCGTTGATGACGGGCCGGAACTCTTCGCGGCCGAACATTTGAATGGCTTTCTTGTCGGTGGGCGAGAATTGCTGGCGCGTGGCGATCGCCGCCAGAACCTGTGCCTCGGCGCGCGCCTCGTACTGCGGCGCGATGGGTTCAAACACCAGCACGTCGCCGTACTTAGCGTTCCAAAGATCGCTCGCCGCGAAGTAGGGAATCCACGTCGACTCGTCATCGCTGGAGAAATAGTTGCTCAACTGGATCTTCCGATCCATGGTGCCGATCACGGTAAACCGCACTCCCGCAATTTCGACCGTCTCGCCCACGGCGGGGCGTCCGCCGAATAACTGCTCGCGCACACGCGCTCCCAGGAATACGACGCGGCGGCGTTCGAGTTCATCGAGAGAGTTGATCCAGCGCCCTTCCGACGGCTGTTCGTTGCGCATGTCGCCGTATTCCGGGCAAACGCCGCGAACGGGCGCAGTGCCGACCATGCGGTTTCCGTAGGCGATGCCAGGACGCCGCACGGTCTCGAGGCACGCGTGACGCACATAGTTGGCGGTCTCCTTGATCATGTCCAGGTCGGCCTGCTCGAGGACGACCTTCTTGCCGGCGCGCTGACCGCCGGGCTGTTCGCTGGTCTGCTGTGGCCAGCAGATGACCGCGCCCTTGCCGAAGGCGTCGAAGCCACCGACCAGAATTTCGCGGAAGCTGCCGCCATAGGCGATCAGCAGGGTGACGGTGGCGATTCCCCATACGATGCCGAGCATGGTGAGCGCACTGCGCGTGCGGTTGCGCCGCAGCGCAAGCCAGGCTTCGCTGAGGATCTGATAAATCATGCTAGCCGCCCGCCTCATGGCGCAAGGCTTCGATGGGATCAATCGCGGCGGCGCGGCGGGCCGGATACACGGCCGAAAGGATGGCGATGGTTCCGAGAACTGCCATGGCCACCATTCCCGTCTGCCATGTCGGCAGCAGGCCGGCGAAGAACTCCGGCATCGGCAGCAGATTGACCAGCGCGCATAGGCCGAATGCGACTAGCAGACCGGCGCCGCCGCTGACCAGCGCGACGATGACTGCTTCCAGGAAGAACTGCCGCATTATGCTGTGCGCCGGAGCGCCGATGGCTTTGCGGACTCCGATCTCGCGGGTGCGTTCGCGAACCGCGACCAGCATCACATTCATGACGCCGAGGCCGCCAAGGAACAAAGTTACGATGCCTACCGCTCCCAGAAAGTACTTCATGCCGTCGGTCATGGTGCGAAAGGCTTTTGCTTCCTGGATAGTGTCCCAGATGGGGCAGGCTTCTTTATCGCTGGGATCGAAGTCATGCAATCTTCCCAACACCCGTCTGATTTCTCCCTTGCAAGCTTCGTGGTGCTCGACCGAGCGCGGGACGACCAGCAATTGGTCGAAAGTCTGGGACGTGCCCGGAGGCTTGTCGGGAAAGTCGCGCCGCATGGCAGAGAAAGGGATGAAGATCTTGTTGATGTCCCACCCGTCATAACTGGAGTCCTGCTTCTTGGACGACATCACGCCGACCACGGTGAAGGGGATGTCGTTGAGGTAGACGAACTGCCCGACGGCGGGACGGCTGCCGAACAACTGCTTCTTCGCGTCGGAACCGAGGAAGGCCACGCGCCGGCTTTCGCTGATGTCATCTTGATCGTAGAAGCGGCCCTCGCTGACGCCGAGGCTGCGAATCTCGGCAAACTCCGGGGTCGAGCCGGTGACCGTGAACGCGGCCGCATTGTAAGCTGTGTGTGAACGCACCGTGTCCTGTTCAAGCTCCGGGATCGCATACTGACAATCGCTGGCTTCTTCCTGGATATGAGGAAGATCGGAATCGACCCAATGCACCAAGCGGCCTGCCCGCATACCGCCAGCCTGCAGGCTAGTGCGGCCATGGAAGACAATCATCAGGTCGCGGCCCAGAGTCTCGGCCTGCTTGGCCTGGCCGACGCGCAGGCCCTCGCCGGCGGCGACCATCAGGACGATCGAGACCACCCCCCAGGTAATCCCGAACATGGTCAGCAGTGTACGCACTCGGTGCGCCCAGAGTGTCCGGAAAACGTCCTGGATGAGATCGCGAAATGACATCTTAAGGTTCGACGCGCCTTGACCGGAAATGAAAGCGCGGACGCGCGTCCTGTTTTGATATACGTAAGCAGGAGGGGTCTGGTTCCAGCGACGTTTGTGACAAGCGGCACCTTCAAAGCAAACGCGAAGTGGTATGTTGGTGCCTGGCCCGATGGATTTCTCATAGTGAAAGTTGAGCAGCCGAGATGACTTCACCGCCAACGTTCGATACTTCAAGCAGCGCTCGGNNGCCGAGGCCACCAGCGGCAACACCGGAATGTCGTTTGCTGCCATTGGCCGCGCTCTCGGCCACCCCGTCAAGATCTTCATGCCGGACTGGATGAGTCGCGAACGCAAGGATTTGATCGCGAGCTACGGCGCGGAGATCGTACCCGTCAGCCACGAGCAGGGCGGATTTCTGGGCAGCATTCACNNGAGATTTGGCTGCAACTGGAAGCTGCCGGACGCGTGCCCGACGCTTTCGTTGCCGGAGTTGGCACTGGCGGCACAGTAATGGGCGTGGGTCGATTTCTCCGAAGCAAGAATGCCGAGATCAGCGTCCATCCCGTAGAACCTTCGGAGTCCCCAACGCTCTCCGCGGGGCACAAGGTCGGCAAACATCGCATCCAGGGGATTTCGGACGAATTCATTCCTCCGATCGTTGACCTCTCGGCGTTGGATGGAGTCATTGCTGTGTCCGACGGCGATTCGATCCTGATGGCGCAGAAACTGGCATCGACGCTGGGCTTAGGAGTCGGAATCTCGTCCGGGTGTAATTTTCTGGCGGCCGTGAAAGTGCAGGAGATGTTGGGCGATGCGGTTGTCGTGACCGTATTTCCGGACGACAACAAGAAGTACTTGAGCACCGACCTGATGAGGCATGAACCGATTCGCGACGAATACCTCACACCCAGTGTCGAACTGAAGGGGATGTCGGCTCTGCCGCGCGTCTGTGGCTTCTGTGGACGCGGGCAGAAATGAGGGAAGAGGAAATGCTAGACAGACGCCGTCTGCCTGCACAAACCCTCTTCATATAGCCCAACCCCGAAGGGCGTACAACGTTTCTGCTAACCTAGTCTTCGGCGTTTCGTCCACAACAGGAGTGAGGTCTATATGCGAGGAGGTTCACGTTTGCTGACTTTTTTCCTGATTCTTCTTGCTGGCACAGTTGCCCTGGTTTTTGCAGAGGACTCTCGCGGCGGCGATTCCACTGTTCTTTCCGGTCCCCCGAAGGCCAAGGTTGCGCCGGTTGAGGATACTGTCCAAGGACACAAAATCGTCGATCCTTACCGCTACCTGGAAAATCCGGACGATCCCGAAACCAAGCTCTACGTCGAGCAGGAACTCAGCTACACCCGCTTCCTCCTCGACCCGCTCCCCGGACGCGACAAGATCAATGCGCGTCTCTCGCAATTACTGGAGATTGGCACCGTCGGAGTTCCGCAGATGGGTGGCAAGTATTACTTCCACACCCGCCGCGAGGGCAACCAGGACCAGCCTGTTCTTTATGTGCGCGAGGGTGTGAACGGCGGCTTCAACGACAAAGACCGGGTGCTGGTTGACGTCAACAAACTCGCGGCGGACGGGACGATCGCCCTCGATTGGTGGTATGCGTCGGAAGACGGCAAATACGTCGCGTACGGAACATCCGCCAGCGGATCGGAAGACAGCACGCTCCATATCGTCGAAAGCGCAACCGGCAAAGTTCTGCCCGATTCGATTGAGCGGACATCGGCCGCCAGTCTCGCCTGGAAGCGCGACAATTCTGGATTTTTTTACACTCGTTATCCCAGAAAAGGAGCCGTTCCCAAAGGGCAGGAGGCCTACAACCGGCACGTGTTCTATCACACGATCGGCGCCGATCCGGCACAGGACCCGCTGATTTTCGGAGAAGGCCTCGACCCTCAGTCGTGGCCCAACGTCAACCTCTCGGAAGATGACCGGTGGCTGCTGGTTGATGTTGGCGACGGCTTGACGAAGACGGAGATGTATTTGCAGGATGTCCAGTCGAAGAATCCTCCCCTCGAAATCACGACTGGCAAAGATTTCCTTTACGGCGCCGAATTCTTTGAGGGCAAGCTCTATATCACCACCAACGAAGACGCCCCCCACTATCGCGTGTTTGTGGCCGACGCGGCTAATGCGAGGCGGGAGAACTGGAAGGAGATCGTTCCGCAATCGGACGCCGTGCTGCAGAGCGCGAGCGTTACCGGCGGCAAGCTGTTATTGCAGTACGAACACAATGCGACTTCCGAACTGAAGCTGTTTGGGCTCGACGGCAGGAAACTCGCCGACATTCCGCTTCCCGCGATCGGAAGCGTTTTCGATGCCTCCGGCCGCTATGACCGCAACGAAATCTTTTTCGGATTCCAGTCCTTCACCGTGCCACCTTCGATTTACCGCGTCGATTTGGCCGGCGTGAAGAGCGCGCTTTGGGCCAAAGTGGACGCGCCCTCCATCGATCCTTCCGCCTACGACGTCGAGCAGGTTTGGTACAACTCGAAGGACGGAACGAAAATTCCGATGTTTGTCGTCGGTAAAAAGGGAGTCGAGAAGAATGGCAAGAACCCCACGCTGCTGACCGGATACGGAGGTTTCAACATCTCGTTGACGCCGGCTTTCAGCCGCAGCATGTATCTCTGGATGGAGCACGGTGGCGTTTACGCGGTCGCCAACCTGCGCGGCGGCGCCGAGTTCGGAGAAGACTGGCATCGCGCCGGCATGCTCGAAAAGAAACAGAACGTCTTCGATGANNTATCTCATCGCACAGAAATATACCGACAAAGAACACCTGGCGATTCAAGGTGGATCGAACGGCGGCCTCTTGATGGGTGCGATGATTACTCAGCGGCCCGACCTGTTCCGCGCCGTGGTGTGCGCCGTTCCGCTACTCGACATGCTGCGCTATCAGAATTTTCAAATCGCGAAGCTCTGGATTCCCGAGTACGGCTCTGCCGAGGATGCCAAGCAGTTCGACTGGCTCTATGCGTACTCGCCCTATCATCACGTAAAGCCGGGCGTGGAGTATCCCGCCATCCTCTTTATGACGGGCGATACCGATACGCGCGTCGACCCCATGCACGCCAAGAAAATGGCCGCTCTCAT
>PMMJ01000051.1:0-2744 GCA_003162255.1 Acidobacteriaceae bacterium
TTCCGGCCCGATCTCAACATCGGCGCCACCATCAAGGCGCTCGAGGAACACGACCTGCTTCAGATTCTGGCCGAACCCAACCTGATCGCGGTCAACGGCAAGGAAGCAAGTTTCCTGGCCGGAGGAGAATTTCCCTTTCCGGTGGCGCAGCAAAACGCCAGCGGAATCGCCACCGTCACCATTCAGTTTCGCGAGTTTGGCGTGCGGCTGAAGTTCACTCCCTTGATCGAGCCGAACGGCAACATCCACCTGCACGTCGCTCCCGAGGTGAGTACGCTGGACTTCGCCGATGCCGTCACGGTTGCCGGAACCACCATCCCCGCGATCAGCACGCGCAAAGCGGACACCGAGTTCGAACTGCAAGATGGCCAGAGCTTCGTCATCGCCGGACTGATGGATAACCGGGTCACAAACGTTGCGAACAAGATTCCGTTTCTGGGCGATATCCCGATCCTCGGCAATTTCTTCAAAAGCAAGAGCGACCAGAAGAACAACTCGGAGTTGATGGTTCTGTGCACGGTGCACCGGGTTGCGCCCAGCGTCCAGGCGCCGAAGGGTCCTGTGGCCCCGGAACCGTATCTGGATCATGACAAGTTCGACGGCAAGAAGCCCGCGGGTAGCAAGTAAGATCGGGTGATCGGGTGATCGGTTTCAGGTGGCCGGGGTTTCAGATGGCCCGATGACCCGATGGTGAGATGACCCGACCTCACTGAGTGCGTATTTTAGAAAGGTCAGCGAGTAACGAGTCATGCCGGAATTATCAGTAGCCGTGTTCGCCACGGACCATGATCAGCGCGCGGTGCTCCAGGTTCTGGTGGATGGCACCAGCGTGGCGCACACCGTGTGCAGCAACTCGACCATGCCTCTGGCTGCCAACGACCCTGTCATCCGCAGAACTCAGGCCTTCACCCCCGACGTGATTCTGGTCGACATCGCCACCGATGGCATCACCTCGGCGCTGCGGGCGGTGGAGTTGCTGCATCAGGAGCTTCCCGATTCCGCCGTGTTCGCCGTCGGCCCCATGACCCAACCGCAGCTGATTGTCAGTGCCATGCGGGCCGGAGTCCGCGAATACATTGAGCGTCCCACCACCACCACCGATCTGCTCGAAGCCTTCGTCCGCCTGAGCGCAAGCCGCCGCAAGCCCGGGCGCGAAAGTTCGCGGGGAAAAGTGTTCACCATCGTGAACGCAAAAGGCGGCAGCGGCGCCACCACCGTCGCTGTCAATCTGGCTCTTGCCTTGCAGTCGGCTCACCACAGCGCGGCCCTCGTGGACTTGGCGCCTTTGGGTCACTGCGCCTTGCATCTCAATCTCAAGCCTGTCTTCACCGTTTCGGACGCCATCACCAACCTGCACCGCCTGGACTCGTCGCTGCTCGACAGCTTCATGGCCCGTCACGATCGCGGATTGCAGTTGCTGGCCGGACCCGCGGCTCCCAGCGCCATCGAACCCTCCGCTTCCGACTTTGCCCGCCTCTTTGACACCATCGTCGGCCTGTTTCGCTACATCGTCGTGGACGCTTCCTCCCGGCTTGACAGCGCTACTCGCCTGGTCAGTAACCTGTCGGAGAAAATTCTGATCATCGCCCACGCCGATGTCGCTTCCCTATGGAGCGCCGGAAGAGTCGCCCAGTATCTCGGCGAGAGCGGCTCGCGGGACCGCTTTGCCCTGGTGCTGAACCGTTATCGCAAGGTCGCTGGTTTTAATGAAACGGAGACCGAGGCCGCCATCGGAGCGCCCGTGCTCTGGCGGATTCCCAATCAGTACTTCGCGGTTTCGACCGCGATCGATCGCGGCGTTCCCTTGATGCAGCAGGGAAACACCGAAATTGCCCGCTCCATTTCCGGGCTGGCGGAATATTTGACCAAGGACGATCTAGAAGTAAAGCGCACGGCCTGGTCGCTGTTTAAAACAGTATGATGAAGCTACGAGCTACGAGCTACGAGCTTCGAGCTACGAGCGACCAGCAAACTGCTTGCTCGAAGCTCGAAGCTCGCAGCAATTAGCACGGCTTAGAAGCTATGCCCAATCTACAAGCCTTCGAGCGCAGCGAGTACCAGCAGGTCAAAGCCGACCTGCATCGCAAGATCCTCGACCGCCTCGACCTGGAAAAACTTGGCCGCGCGGCCGGAGATTCGGCGCGCGAAGAAGTTCTCATCCTCATCCGCAGTTCCGTGAACAGCGAGGCCGTCCCGCTGAGTTTCGCCGAGCGCGAGCAGTTGTCGCGCGAGATCCTCGACGAGATCTTCGGTCTGGGCCCGCTCGAACCGCTGCTCAAGGATCCCACCATTTCCGATATTCTCGTCAACCGCTTCGACCGCGTGTACGTCGAACGCGGCGGCAAGCTGGAAATCACCGGCCTCTCGTTCAAGGACAATCAGCACTTAATGCAGATCATCGACCGCATCGTGTCCCGCATCGGGCGGCGTGTCGATGAATCTTCGCCCATGGTCGATGCCCGCCTGCAGGATGGCTCCCGCGTCAACGCCATCATTCCGCCNNTCCGCCGCTGGCGCTCGACGGAGCCTGCCTCTCCATCCGCCGCTTTGGCCGCGATCCCATCACCGCGCGCAACATGCTCGAGAACAAGACCCTGACCGAGCCCATGCTGGAACTGCTCTCAGCTATCGTCAAGGGCCGCCTGAACGTGATCATTTCCGGAGGAACGGGCGCCGGCAAAACCACGGTTCTCAACGTCCTGTCCGGATACATCCCGAATTCCGAGCGCATCGTAACCATCGAA
>PMMJ01000051.1:2757-2900 GCA_003162255.1 Acidobacteriaceae bacterium
CACGCCAACTCGCCGCGCGACGCCCTGGCCCGCATCGAGAACATGGTTTCCATGGCCAACCTGAATATTCCCGAGCGTGCCATTCGCCAGCAGATCTCCAACGCGGTCCACGCCGTGGTCCAGGTCGCGCGTCTCTCCGACGG
>PMMJ01000330.1 GCA_003162255.1 Acidobacteriaceae bacterium
TTGCTCGTTAAACCGAACGACCGAGAATGAAGAGTCAGATTTGTCTGTCATGTCGCACCCCAAGGCGTTGTTATTCAGACGACAAAGATGGGCTTGTGAGCTTGTCCCCTTCCTCGCTTCTGTTTTCTGCCTGTGCGAGCTGAACTTTCCCTTGGGCCGACTCTATCAAGTGCATTGTCCACTAGTCTGTTCAATATTGGGCACTTTTGGGGGTCACAATCAGCGCCCAAACCTAGGAAAATGATCGTAAGATTCCTCGTTTGGAGCAGCCACACGGTTATCGAGCCGAAACCCTCGCCGAGCCTTCGGCAGGCGTGCCGAACAGGCGGGCAGATCAGCAGGTTAAGAGGACGGTCAGCCGGGTACCGGGTGAAAAAAAGAAAGCGCCCCAGACTCATAGAGTCGTGGGACGCTCGTTCGAACATATGCGTACGGCCAACCACACGGTTGACGGCGGTTGGGAAGCAGGATTACAGGTTGTCGGGAGTGCGTCTGGCCGCGGACACGTCCCGACTAATATCGGGGTCAATGGACAATTCTTGTAAAGCGTGACCTGTGACAGCCTTATCCACCATCGTGCGATGTTCAGGATTGTTCAACANNAACGAACTCGAAGCCGTAGCGAAACGCATTTCTTTGGCGAACGATCGCAAGAATCATCACAGGTCCGGACGGAAGAGCAAATCTCAACTCCACGACCTCGCCCAAGGGTACCTCAAGTCTCAGCATGGCTGAGATTCCGGATTCACTGAGGTCTACGGTATAGCCACTCAACATACCGCACGTCCGGGAATGAATACTGATATCGACTTCAAGCTTGAATCGGGGGTGGCAACGGGCGTCGATGGCTGCGCGGCTGCCACAACGAGATAAACGCGTTATAACGTCTTCGGTCACAACTGTCCCCCGCTCGCTTGTGCTCGGGCGCGCGGTTCGGGGCTGTTGCTGCGTAGCTTGCCAGCAACTTTGTCCACCGCTAACGGCTTGCTGAAGTAATAGCCTTGAATCTCATCACACTGATGCGCCCGCAGGAATGACATTTGCGCTTCGTCTTCGACGCCTTCGGCAATCACCTTGAGATTCAGGCTTTTTGCCATGCTGAGGATGGCGGTTGTGATCGCGGCGTCATCGGGATTCACGGCGACATCTCGGATAAACGAGCGGTCGATTTTGAGCTTGCTGACCCGAAACTGTCTCAAGTAGTTGAAGTTGGAATAGCCAGTCCCGAAGTCGTCAATCGCCAGTGTTAACCCCATGGCCTTTAATTCCTGAAGAACTGAGAACGTCACGTCTGCATTCGCCAGCAAGAGACCTTCCGTCAGTTCCAGTTCGAGGTATTGGGGAGCGAGGCCCGTCTCGTGGAGCACCCTCCGGATGAGTTCGCAGAAGTCCTCTTGGCGAAATTGTACTGCTGATACATTCACTGCGATCGACACGGCGGGAATCCCTTCGTCTTGCCATTTCCGGACCTGCAAGCAGGCTGTCCTGAGCACCCATTCGCCGATGGGTACGATCAAGCCGCAGTTCTCGGCAATTTGTATGAATTTATCGGGCGGCACGAGGCCCAAATCCGGGTGTTGCCAGCGGAGGAGCGCTTCTAACCCCGTGATCTTTCCAGTGGCAATATCCATCTGCGGTTGGTACATCAGAAAGAGTTCTTTCTTGTCGAGTGCCAGTCGCAGGCTGCTCTCCAAGTTCAATCGCTCCACAGCCTCAGCATTCATGTCGTCGGTGAAGAACCGGAAGTTGTTCCGTCCACTCTCTTTGGCGCTATACATAGCTGCATCGGCATTCTTGATCAGGGTTTCGCCGTCCGCACCGTGCTCGGGGAAAACGCTTATGCCGAGGCTGCAACTAATGCTAAGAGAGCGATCTTGAACAACGAATCCGGCACTCATTGCACGCATGAGCCGCTCAGCCGCAAGCGCTGCGTCGGCTCCGTCCTTTACAGCCGCCAACACGATGACAAATTCGTCTCCCCCGACCCGAGCCACCGTGTCCTGCTCCCGTGCCCATTTCTCAAACCGCTCTGCAACTTCCTGCAGGAGAAGGTCGCCGACCGAGTGCCCGAGTGAGTCGTTAATGTCTTTGAACCTGTCGAGGTCNNGCGCTGGCGAGCGCCTTGGTCAATCGATCCTGCAGAAGAGTCGGATTGGGCAGTCCCGTTAGCGCGTCGTAGAAGGCCAAGTATTGGACCCGTTCTTCGGCGACCTTGCGCTCGGTGATGTCTTCGTAGGTTCCGAGGACGCCTATCACCTTGCCTTTCCGGTCCCACAGGGGCAATTTGCTGGTCCGGAGCCACACCCGGCGTCCGTCCGGCCGGTCCTGTATTTCTTCATAGCCGAGCCTTACCGATCCTTGTTCCATGACCAGCTTGTCATCGGAGCGATACACTTCAGCCGTCTCCCTCCAAGCGAGGTCAAAATCGCTCTTACCGATGATCTCGGCCGGATTGTTCAAACCCGCATCAGTCGCAAGAATCCGATTGCAGCCCAGGTAGATGCAGTCTCGGTCCTTCCAAAAGACGCGTTGAGGAATGGTGTTCAGGATAGTCTGAAGCATCTGGTGTGCCCGGTACAGTTCCTCCTCGGCCCGCTTTCGCTCCGTGATGTCCTGCTTGATAGCGACGAAGTGTGACCAGTTCGCTTGGCCGACGCTCTGGGCTATGGGCGTGATCGTCATCTCCTCGGTGTACGTTGTTCCGTCTTTCCGCCTGTTGACAATCTCGCCTTGCCAGACCTTGCCTGACGAGATGGTTGACCACAACTCGGCATAGTAGCTTTCGGTTTGCTCTCCGGATTTCAACAGACGAGGATTCTTACCCAATGTTTCCTCTTTGCTATAGCCAGTCATCGCAGTAAACGCCCGATTCACCCACACTATCTTGCCTTCGTAGTCTGTGATGACGATGGCATTGGCAGCCACTTCTAGGGCTGCTGACTGCAATTTCAATTGCTCGTCAGCACGTTTGCGAGCCGTGATGTCCCGAGCGATTGTCGACGCTCCTGTGACTCGGCCGCTTACATCCTTTATCGGCGAGATGGAGAGTGACACATCGAATACGGAGCCTGCCTTGGTGAGTCGCTGTGTTTCTAGGCACTCGATGGCGAGCCCCTCTTGCACCCGTTCCATAATGACTCGTAGTTCGGCTTGTCCTTCGGCGGACAACGAGAACGACAAGTCTCGGCCTATGACTTCAGTGCTCGTATAGCCATACATCTTCTCGGCTGCTCGGTTCCAACTGGTGATCGCACCGTCTAGGCTCTTCCCGATAATGGCATCCTGCGAGAACTCCACGATGGATGCTAGCCTCTTTATCGTTTCCTCAGCGTTTTTGCGCTCCGAAACATCGCGCGCTGCTATCAACTCTGCTTCGATTCCGTGGAAATCTAGGTTATGACCGACAATCTCGACATCTATGATTGTGCCGTTCTTCTTCCGATGTCTCCATATGGTGGCTTCCTGAAGTCCTTGCGTCGGGATTGCGGTGGCTTCCAACAGGGCAGGGATGTCTTCCTCTGGCCTGATGTCCGCGATTGTCATCGTCAGAAATTCATGGCTTGAAAAACCATACTGTCGAGATGCGGCCTCATTCACGGCCAGAAACTTAAGAGTCTTGCGTTCAAAGACCCACATCGGAAGCGGATTGCTGTCAAATAGAAGCCGATACGCTATCTCTGACTGGCGCAACGCGGCTTGCGTTTCAGCTTCCTTCCTAAGAACGGCGAAGCCAATAAGGCCAGCCACCAGCATGGTGAACAGAATCGTGATGGTACGAGAGGCCCAGATTGTGATTTTGGGATGGATCGCCTGCTTGGCTGCTTCAAGACAAAACATGATGCAGCCAGTGGTCAATGCCACTCTTAGCACCCGGATATGGACGCTCCACGAACGCGGCGCGCACAGCGCCACGAGTCCGGCCCGCAAACCCCTGAGAACTTGAGACTGCCGGGACATCAGATCAGTAAGGCTCATTTTGGCTTCGGGGTTTCGGAGTGACGTTCGCGGGCTGGAGCCGGGCACGCCGATTCCCCACCGACGAACAGGTTGCAAGCAGACCACCGTTGCAAGTTCATGGAAAGACGATCACGTTGAGCGGAAGCTTGTCTGGACTATGGATAGATGTCCAGAATTTCGACAGAAGTGAAACTGTTGGACCAACGTTTTGGCTTTGAGAAAACCACCGCCCGCAGCAGGAAATTACTGAGTAAGAAGCGTGCTTCCAGTTCGCCCCTTCCGCTAATTCCAACCACGGAATCGTCGGGATACCATGATTACTGATGCCATCCCTTGGCTGGTGGGGTTGTTGGCAAGGTTTGCTTGATGTATTCGAACCAGTAATCTGTGCTGCTTGCCGAGACGTGTGATTGCTATTGGGTCAGGTTTTTCTAAAAGACGCATACTTCATTGTAAGCAGAATCTTGGGAGGGAGGTCGCACCGAAGGTCAGAGGGAAAGCCGAGAAGGTTACCCCTGTGGTAAACGACGCTCTGGCAGACGACGCCGATCTGACGGGGAAGTCGCTTGCGTGCTCTCCGGTGTCGGAAGGGGCAGTTCCAATGGACTCTTGAGGTCCGGACGAGACGGTAAGGGAATTCTATCCGCCTTTCTTGCAAAGGCGCGGGTAACAGCATCGAAGAAGTCTTCCATCAACATAGCAACACCAACACCCACAACGCTCCCACATTGACTTCCACAAGCCAAAATGCTGCGTTGTGGAAATCGCAATATAAGGATTACGCCGGGCCTCTTTTTTTGTGAGATTCGTACCTCAGGCCGATTTTCGTCGTTCCACAGGCGCAATCATCCTAAACTTACCGTCTTTGATCCTGACCTCATCCCGCTTCAGCATCTCGTAGAGGGCAGCGCGAACGTCGGTGGCAGTGACTCCGCGTTCAACGGTCCGAAGGTAAACCTCGGAGAAGTGGCTGTCGGGCTGCTTCCGAATATCTTCACGGACTTGATTCATAACATCTTTCATATCCATTGCGACATAACCCCTCTCTTTTACAGACATAAAGCAACTTGGTAGTACGATGCGTTGGCTCGGAACTGTTGGTGGATGAACTTAATTCGTGACACTCTTTGTGTGTTCCGTGCAGCCCGTCGCGTGCCATCCGTGTCGCTCCGGTCTGCTACGAGACGAAGTGCTGATCAACCTTTCAACCAATCTAGCTGTCGAAATCCTGCTCGTTCTGCCAATCTAGGTAGGCGCTGGCAGTCCGTATGGCGTCCTCTAGACTTCTTTCCGTTTGCTGGTAGACCTCGTGTCCCTGCCGAAATACAAGCACTTGGTACTCTGATCGGTTGGGCGTGTCGATCACGGGCATGACCGCCGTGACATAGTGCCCCGATCTGCAACTGGCTTGAAGAGTCATCATGTCCGCGCTCCAACATTCCCGGTTAAAGCTAGAAACGCGGCGCAGAGCCGGATCTGGGAGGGATCAAGGACTTGGAGGCTCTGCGCCACGCACAGTACAAAACACTGTACGGTAACGCACATTGCTGAACCTGTCTGTCGGGCGATTCCTTGACAAGTGTCGGCAAATTCTTCGATAGACATGCTCGATAGGAAACTGCACCGTCTGGCGGAAGAGAACATCCGGTTCACCAGGTGATGCGCCATCTGCGGAAAGCCATTCTTCAGAACTTCAAACCTCATCCTTACACCCAACAAGATACCTAGGGGGGCGCTTTTCGCTCTCGTGGCTGAGATAATTGGGGCCGCCCGCCCGCATTCGGATCGACGGCCTTTGCATTTCTATCTTGGAGACTCTCATGGAACCCAAGCCCCTAGTTCCCGCAGCGCAATATGTGCGCATGTCCACAGAGGACCAGCAGTATTCCATTGCCAATTAGGAGGCTGCGATCCGGACATAC
>PMMJ01000550.1:0-235 GCA_003162255.1 Acidobacteriaceae bacterium
GTGGGGGCATGCCTGGCAATCGGCCTTTTTGACGCCGGGTTCCTGGGGGCCATTTGCATCTCACTTGCCAGTTCGTGGGCTTTTGGCGAAGTATTCGGCTGGGCCCACTCACTCAACCACAAGCTGAAGGAGGCGCCTTGGTTTTACGCTTACTATATAGCCGTTCTGGCGTTCGCCGGGACGGTCGTGCTCATCCCCGGGGCGCCTTTGGTGCTCATTACTCTGTTCGTCCAGG
>PMMJ01000550.1:257-17915 GCA_003162255.1 Acidobacteriaceae bacterium
GCCGCGCTGGTGTTTCTCATCCTGCTGCTGAACGACGAGGAAACCATGGGCAGTTACAAGAACACGCTGTTCCAGAACGTGGCGAACATCGGCATCACCGCGATGATCATCGTCGTCTCCACTTTGTACGGAATCAGCGCGCTGTTCCCCAATCTTCTGAAATGACGGCGCTGGAGGAAGAATCATGGTCGTGACATTTTTCAGGAANNAACCGGAGGTACGCCACCCCGCATCTGAAGACCACTCGTCTGGTCAGAATCTGTCTGGGGATGCTGCGCGGCTATCTGGTGCTGCTGATCGCGATTCTGGTATTCAAGTTCATTCATTCGCTGTAGGAGGAGGTGAGCCGTGAACGGAACAACGAGGAGCCCGATTGAAGAAACGTTCTTCCTCTCCCAACTCATAGGAGCGCGCGCGTATGTCAAGAGCCGCAAGATCGGCAAGGTCGGCGACATCGTGGCCGTGGACCAGGGCAAGGTGGCGGAAGTCACCCATTTCCAGATTACTCGTCCCTTCGGCGACCCTTCGATACTGGTTCCGTTCGCGCGGGTCCGGTCTATCAGCCCGCGGGAGGTCGCGCTGGACGTCGACCAGCTCGAAACCTATGTACGAGCGCTCGCNNACCGAGAGGTCGAGGTGGTGTACGACATCCGCCTGGCTCGCACGGGCGGCAGGCTCTACGTTGCCGACGTCGACATCGGCCGCTACGGATTGTTGTGCCGCGTGGGACTGAGGGCCGTTGCCAACTACCTGTACCGGCGCCATGGCGACTCGGAGAAGAGGCTCATTCCGTGGTCGTATGTCCAGCCCCTGCCGCCTCAACTGGGCACCCTGCAGGGCCACGTAAAGCTGAGCGTTCTGAAGGAGAAGCTGTCCGACATCCACCCAGTGGACTTGGCCGACATCATCGAGGAACTGGACAGCTCGCAGCGGGTGGTCTTGATGGAGGGTCTCGATACGGAACACGCCTCCGACACCCTGGAGGAAATCGACCCGGCCGTCCAGCGCGACGTCGTGTTCACGCTGAGCAAGGAATGGGTGGCGCAACTGATCGGCGACATGACCCCTGGCCAGGCTGCCGATATTGTCTCCGTCCTGCCGGGCGACCAGAAGCGTGCCATCCTGCAACTGCTCGATCCCACGATGGTTGCGAAGGTCGAGGAAATCATGGAGCAGCAGGACACCACGATCCTGAACTTCGCCACGTCCAACTTTTTCGAGTGTCCGCCTGAGATGATCGTCGAGCAGGCGCGCGCACGGTTCCGCCTCGCGGCCAAGTCGATGGACGTGGTGATGTACTTCTACATCGTCGATGAGGCGGACAAACTGGTGGGAGTAATTGACATCCGGGACATGTTCGCGGCCGAGGACCACGTGGCCCTGAAGGACCTCATGGTGGAGAACGTCATCGCCCTCAATGCGGACAGTACCATGAAACAGGCCTCGGACATGTTCCTTCGATACGGGTTCAGGGCGCTGCCCATTACCGGCGAGAACGACGCCATTCTCGGCGTCGTGCCCTATCGCGACGTCATGAATCTCAAGCACAAGATTCTGGAGTGAACCTGCGTGCAGCGGCGTACGCGGACCGCGGGGCCGGTCCCGGTCGGCACGATCCGCTTGCATCGGGAACCATAGACATCGGATCGAAACCGTCGAGCAGGAGAACGACTATGGCGGATGAAATCGAGCGCTTCCGAGGAAAGGCGGCCGAACTGGTCGAGCGAGCTGCGCGGCCATCGCGCTGGCCTCGGCCAAGCTGGGGATCGACCCGCGCTGGGGAGTTTGCTCTCGGCGCTGGCCCTCATAGTAATCGTGCTCACGGGCAGTTACCGGCGCTGGGAGCGGACGGTGGTGTTTCTATGCGTGCTGGACCTGGCGTGGTTCTGGATCGCGTTCCGGCTGCATCCGCCGCTGGGCGCGATCACGCGCGGCACGCTGATTCCCTCGATGCCGCCCGGCGGCCTGACCCCGTCGCTGATGTTCCTGACGATCGCCTTCATGGGGACCACGGTGGCGCCGTGCCAGCTCTTCTTCCAGCAGAGCTGCATCGCCGACAAGCGCCTGCGCTTTGCCGACCTGAAATGGGCTAGGTTGGATACACTTCTAGGCGCCTGCATCACCATCACCGTGGCGGGGTGCATGATGATCGCCGGCAATGCTTCGCACGTGCATGGGTTCGCGTGGCGAGACCCGGCGCAAATGGCCGTGGATATCGGCAGCTTCACCAATGGGTTCTTCAAGAACGCCATTCTGCTGCTGATGATCAACGCCGCGGTGCTGGGGACGACGGCCATTTCGCTGTCGAGCGCGTGGGCGTACGGTGAAATTCGCGGCTGGCCCCACAGCCTGCAGCTCCCGGTGCGCAAAGCCCCGGGATTCTACGTGGTCTACCTGGTATGCGTGTCGGCCGCCGCGGGACTGGTGCTGATTCCGCGCGCGCCGCTGCAACTGATCATTCTGGGCGTGCAGGTGCTGGCGGGAGTGATGCTGCCCTCGGCCATCATCTTCCTGCAACTGCTTCTGAACGATAAGGAACTGTTGGGTGAGTATGCCAACAAGCCCTGGAACAACCTGGTGAACTGGACCATCATCGTCGTCCTGTTCGCCTTGTCGCTGATTTTGGCCGCGCAGGTTGCGGCCCCGAACCTGTTCCCCGCAACTGCGTGAAGAGGAGAAACGACGATGGCCAAGCTATTTAATGTGAACCTGCCGGATGGCGTTTCGAGCGTGAAACTCGACAGCCAGGGCCGTGGAACCGTGCAGTACACGGTTAAGAATGTTAGCTCCCGTGCGATTGACGGGCGTGGTGTTCTCATCTCGCTTCCCCAGGTCAAACCCCCCAGCGGACCCGTCGAAAAAGGTTGGGTGAAGGTTGACGGCAAGACCGACCGGCACTTCGACGTGGACAAAGAGGAAACTTTCGCAGTCAAGATTGCCGTGCCGCCAAAGAGTGCCCCCGGCGACTACACCTTTCGCTTGGACGCGGTTTGGGTCGATCAGCCCGATCAGGGCGATGCTGGGGGCGCCGTTCGTTTCACCGTTCCTAAACCCACCAATGGAGGCGGTGGCTTCCCGCTCTGGCTGATCCCGGTTATTCTGGTGATCTTGGTCGGTGTGGGAGTTGGAATTTATCTAGTCGCCAAGCCCAAGGCAACGACAGTACCGGATCTCAAAGGGAAAACCATCCCCGAAGCGACCTCGGCTCTTACCGCGGTAAATCTAACTCTGGATACCGGCGACGTGGGGACAGTCCAAGGCAAACCGGAGGATGCGGACCACATCGTCTCGCAGACACCAGATGCGGGCACCAAGGCGAAACCCGGAGATTCAGTAAGCGTGAAGGTGGGCGTGGAGATGGTGGCCGTGCCTGCGGTAACCCTCCATTCCTTTGATGAAGCCCAAACGATACTAACCGGCAAGCATTTGAGCGTCGGGCATGTTACACCCCAAGCTAATTCTAATGTGGCGGGCGGGATAGTATTCCAGCAATCTCCAGACTCGGGGAGTTCAGTTTTGACTGGCGCGGCCGTCGATCTTTGGGTTACTCCCAAAACCGTACAGGTTCCACAAGTTGTAAATCTGCTGGTGGGAGATGCGCTGAAGAAAGTCCAAGGAGCGGGTCTGGTCATGGTCTTGCATGGCGACCAAACCGCCAAGCTCATTACTGCGCAAAACCCACAGTATCCGGCACAGGTCGCAGTAGGTTCAACGGTCGATGTAACTGTTCCCAGTTCATCGTTCTGCGTACCCATCGCTAAATGTAGATTCGCTGGTAATGCTGTCCGGTTGATGGTAAACAAAAAGTGAGATCGGGCTCTGAACCAACAGCACTGATGCGGAAAGCGAGCGCAGCGTTATGACCGGAACCAAGATCGTCGTCATCGTGTTAGTCCTGATCGTCGTGTTGTTCATCGTGCTTGCAGTCTGGGGCTCAAGCACGAACGCAAGCGCGCCGAAGACAAATGAGGACAACTTCAATCCCGGCCAGTACCCCATGCTGGGCGCATTCAATGGAGTGCTCGCCCCCTTTGCCCCCAAGCTTGACCTCGCGAAAAAGACCTTTGACCTGACTAGCACGAACCCCGCCACACCGATCCGGGTCGCAGTCCCGAAAGATGACAGCCACAAATTTCGCAACGCCAAGTTCCACCTGACGCCGGCTTCGGCGCGCGGGTGCGCGCGGATTGAATATAAGGCCCCGGACGGCGATGGAGATAAACTTAACGACCAGAAATGGCCGCGCAGTGGGGATAACCTGACGCAGGTATCATTCACGATTTTGCAATCGGGAGGAACTCTTACTTTCACCCGCGATGCTTCTCCGCCGCAACCGTGTGTCGTCGAACTCCAGTAGGATGGAGCACAACTTGGAAACTTGCTGTCAGGCCACCGCTCGACGGTGACGACGGCCGGAGAATTGTCTCAATCAGCGTTTAGATGATCGCCTTAATCACCGAGACAATCCCGCCGATTAGGTAGACCACTGCCCAGATAATGGCCAGAATACAAATGATGATTGCGGCAATGTCATCCGTGATGCTCACCAGGAACCCCGGAACGAAGCCGTGCAGGAAGGCGATGATCAGGTTAGAAACCAATGAAGTGATAATAATAAGGACCAATCCCTTGTTCTGAAGAAATCGCTGATGGGCCAGGACAAGGCATGCAGCGAAGATAATCTTCAGCGTCATCAGGAGGCTAAGCGCCAGGCGCGCGCCGCCGGTGTCAAAACTTGCCCAGACGGCAAAATAGGCAATCGTTCCAAAAGGAACGGACAGCAGCAGGCTAACCATCAGGATGAGGAGCGCGAGGTCGGCAAAGATAACTACGATGCACCCCAGCACCAGGAGAAGCGAAAACACAAGCGTGACGATCCCCTGGATCTTGCTCTGTACTCGCTCCGGGATCAGCAATGCAATGCTAATAATCAGCGTCGCATAGAAGATGAGTCCATCCAGAAACGCCATTGCGGGAATGGCCTTACCGGTGGCCGAGACCCCCAGTGCGGTGGCGGTCGATGATGGCGGCAATCCCAACACCGCAATTGAGCCCAGTTCGACCAGCACCGCCAGAAAAATGGCGATCAAGGACACGATCAAGAAGGGCTTCCGCATGCCGTCCAGCATAGGATCGTTTGCCTCCCCGGCCCCTCTCGGAGGACTCTCTTTGCAGCCTCTAGAGTCCCGATTTGCAATGGAGCCACCGGTTTGACTTCGCAGTAGTTAGCGTATTCTGACGTCTACGTCCCAAGGTTACGGCACTTCAAACACTTTCCGATGTGATCGTAAATTCCTGCGCGGGCTTGGCAAACGAAAAAATCCTGCCATCCCCCGCGAAGTTGGCGAAAAAATCGTATGCCACGAGAATTAGAACCGCACTCACGATATGCCAGGCTGAGTGGGACTGCAGGACCGCCTTAGGACAACACCAGTTAAAGAGATGGTGACTCGTCCCGTCTGAGAACTTGAAGAACAGGGTCGGAATCCCCACTGATATAACCAGAACTATCGGCATTACGATCGACATCGCGCCGGCACCCCGGATTCCGGCGGCCACAAGTCCCGCCCCGAGCAGGACGAAAAGCAGGAACGCAAGGACCAGCGTCATCCACGTCGAGTCGAAGATATCATTTTTGTGTAACCCCATGACCACTCCAATGATTACCGTTATGACGGCTATCCCCGCTGCGATTAGTACAGGAGCACTGAAGGCCGGGTATCCGGTTTCAACCGCCCATTGAGAAAAGAGCAGGCTCTGAATGGCATAGGCAATCAGCGAAAGCAGCAGGACATAGATCCAAGCCACGTCGGCATATTGCATCGCGTCTGTCAGTTTGGCGTGATAGAGGCTGCTGAGAAGAAATTCGAACGCCAGATTTAACCCGACGGCGGCCCCGAGCAGGGTTCGGCTGCGATACAGAATGAACAACCCGGCTACCAAGTACCCGAAGTTTGACCATGTATTCTGCGGCTCAAGAACCGTGGCTTGTGGGTCGGCAACGGTCGCCAGCAACTCGCACTGGTCGCTCCGCTGGGGCCCGGGGTTCGTGCTCACCGCTCTACTGAGTACAAGACCGAGGAAGGCAACGACAAAAAAGGCGATGATGGTTGCGACCGTTACGATTCGCGCCCAACCACTCAAACCACTCACGACATTTGCCTCCTGATCCGCAGTCGCTCGTGCCGCCCTGATGTCAACATGTGCTGAACGCCAGTCCCACAATAACTAGGACCATTCCTCCGATGACCACTTCAGTAATTCGAACCAATGATACGGCTGCAATCGAGCTACTGGGCAAGATGGTAACGAACAATCCCCGAGTGAAGGCGCCGTCGAAAACCAGACAGATTCCAAGGAGCAGTAGAAGGATCGCCAGAATTGTCATGCAGGCTCCTTAGGCACCGTACTTCCAACCCAGACCTGTCGGGCTGACTTGAGAGTTTGCACGCTTGCCATGATGACTTCCTTCTCCGTGGGATGGGATTCAGACTTAACCAACAAGTGGCATAGACACGGCCGACTCCACTCAATTGCCTTGTCCTCATGAGTACCGGGTGCGACACCATCAAAAAATAGCTGTGCGTGAGGGCGATGCGCTGGCTGTTTGGATTTGTGTGACGGAGGAGGCGGCGCGGTCCAGGCCGAGACCACGATCAAAACGGCCAATGCAGAGGCAATCGCGAAGAACGGAATTGACCAGGCGATGACGTATTTAGCCGGCCAAATCATCTTCCGATCATCGTCACTGACGCCATCGATACTGGTGCGCTCAGCACCCTGAACCGCATACGCCCAGGTCTCCCATGGGTTATTGAAATAACACCAGTTGTTAGGTCCATGAGCCACTCCGGCAATACCCTCCACGATGATCCCGGCGATCACCGCCGGAACCACCCATACCACGATCCACCCCAAGTAAGTCAGTGTGTACAGCGGACCAAAGGCGCGATTTTGCCAGACATGCGTCTTCTCGTGGCGATACAGGTCATTGCTGGGGCCATACTCCAGGTTGCTCATGACGCAACCTTGTGTAAATGCATAACGGGGGTGGTATCTCAACCCGAAGCCGCTTTCATAACGGTGAGCGTTCTCCCGGATTTCAGGACTATGAATACCCCACGGGGAGTCCGTGAAAGCTCGCGTGAGCCAATAGCCCAGGAAATTGATCGCGTGGAGGAGGCAGCCAACCGTGTTACCGGCAAGCGCCCAGGTGACGTCAAGTGGGAACCCGATCCAGCCCAGGCCTGTCCACGAATAGATACGCCAGAGGCCGCTCACCCCTCCCGACATTCCGCCGACCACCGTCGCAAACAGCAGTAGGCTCTCAGGAGTGGTCAGGACGGGATTGCTGTGAGTGAGGTACGGAATGGTGTCGACAATACCTGGAATCAGGAAAAAGCCCCAGCCGACTGCCAATCCAGCGGCCGCCGAATCGTCCGCCGATCCGAGCAGAATGCTGATGAAAGCACGCGCCATCAATCCGCCAAGCACGGACAGGACAACCCCTTCAAGACCACGTAATAGCGCAGTGCCCGGAGATGAGTCGCCATCGAACCCGTTCTTGAAGATCAGCGAAATCACGAAAGACAGGACCGCGAAACCCGCGAGGATCCCCCACGCAAGTGGGTCATTGAATATGCGCTCGATCATTTGGATCACCTCTGGAAATGATGTCCGTTCAAGAAGCCGTCTTCATCAAATCGATCGTCCGAGGTTTGTGGACCGTGTAACCGGCGGAGTCGGCGGCGACTGCGCGCTGCTGGAATCTTCCGCCGTACCCAGCCCGGGGTATCTGGGCGCGCCGGTGGCTCCCCGGTTGGCTCGACTTGGCGGGCGCCTCCGGGATGGCAAATGTCACAGCAGCCGCTCCTGCCACCACCGCCGCAATGATCAACCACGGCACAAATCCAATGTTGCTCGCGATGCCTCCCAGTGTGTCATCGTCCGCCGAGGCGCTGCTCTTGGCGCCGGTCACCCACGCGATGATTGTGCCGATGACGCCGGCCACTCCCAGCGGAATCGCTTTGAACTCGCTGGTAACTGCTCCTCCCACGATGGCCACCGCGCTCGCCACCAGCATCAGAACGAATCCCAGCCAGGCGGGCACCTTGTCTTTCAGAATCGCCATCAGAACGGCGACACCTACAACCGCAACCATGAAGATAATCTCCCCAATGGACATATCAACCTCCTCCTTTATCTCAATCAAGTTTGTTGTGTCGCGACCCGAACGCAACCAGGCGGACGCCCTTCCGGCTCGCTCATCGCCAACAGCCCCCGGTAAGGGAATGCTGTCGGCGAACCCCCATATGGAAAGTCGTCCTCTTCAGATAGTGTGGGGCATAATAGCAAGCGTTACAGGGCAGGGCAATGATTTTGTGTAAGATTTTGTGAAAAGTGGGGTTGAGGACGTGAGCAATGTCCAATCCCATTTGCCCTGGAAGGAGCAAAAAAAACGGTTGAGTAATCCCTTGACAACCGGCGATAGTTGGACTAACTTCTCCGAATCTCAAAATGGGTCGAGATGGGGGTGGCGTCGATGCTTCAAGGGGCCCCATTGATTAATGTTGTTCCGCTTGCGTTAGCATCATTACTATTGCTGGGTGGTAACTCGTCAGCCAGCGGCCAGAATCGCAATCAGGGATACACTAAACCGGCCGGAACGGCGAGCCCGCCAGCATCCACCAGAAGCCAGGTTGGCTCTACGCGAACACAACCGGTCGGCACACCGAGTGGCGGCAAGGGCGGAGTCCGTCCAGGCGGCGGCAAAGGCGGGACCCCTGTGCACACGGGTTCAGGTGGTGGCAGCGATACGGGTGCTATTGCGGCCGGAGCGATCGGCGCTGCGATTGTCGGCGTGTCTCTGTTTGAACACCTTCATCACGCGCACGGGCAAGATGAAGGCCACACCGTGCAACGGCTGAGTTTAACCCTGCGCTATCCGGAGGATTGGCAACAGAACCCGCGCCTTAACCTGGATGATGACCCAATTAGCTTCAACAACTTCGGTAGTTCCTACGTCCGAGGGGGCATCATTCCGCCCGGTGGCGCGGATATCGACGTCGCCCGTTTCCCAGTCGCTAATCGCCAGATTTCCGAAGTCATCGCTAGCGAGTTGGCAGACGCGGATAAAAAGACGATTGACTCGCATACCTTCAAAGTGGATGGGCAAAAAGCAACGCGGGTGTTCTACACCGACGTGTATGCCCCCAATTTTTCCTATACCAATGTGGCGATCTACTTGGCCCGGGCGGACGGACTTTATAAGTTCTTTCTGACCTATCATCAGGGCGATTCCCACGAGAAGAATTTTAACGACGATTTTGAGTACATACTCAAGTCGGTGCGTTTCCAACACTAGTTTTCGGAAACGACAAAGGGGATCCGCATGCTAATACCATCACGCCACTCTGTAACTCGTGGAGCGAAGAGTCGGAGAGGGTTGGTCTCTCTGCTCTTGTGCTGTCTGCTGCTTTCGGCGTGCAGCCGGAAACCTGATGACCAGCTCATCGTGCAGGAAGTGCAAGCCCGGTTTTTCCAGGACACCACGTTGAAGGCACGTGATATCCACGTTGCATGCGCCGATGGTTCCGTGACCCTGACGGGCGAGGTCAACCAGGAAAGCGAAAAGCTGGCGGCGGGCCATCTTGCCGGTCAAGTGCCTGGCGTGAAGCAAGTCGTGATTTCACTGAACGTGGTTACAGTGGCAACTGCGACGGGAAGCAATTCGACGCCGCCGCAAACTCCGGCCCCAGCACAGCCGTCTGCCCCAGTGGCAACCCCAGTTCCGGTTGCGACGGGAAGCAATTCGACAGCGCCGCAAACTCCGACCCCAGCACAGCCGTCTGCCCCAGCGGCAACCTCGGTTCCGGTTGCGACGGGAGGCAATTCGACAGCGCCGCGAACTCCGCCTTCAGCACCATCGCCCGTCACAACGGCAACCTCAGGGTCGCAGGGTACGACTTCACCAGCGCCGGTTGCCAAAACTTGGAACGACCCCATTGATCAGTATCTCGCGCGCAAGCCCAGCCCCAAAACGCCATCGCCACTCACGGGGCGGGGCCCAGTTTTTGAATCCGACGGCAAGCAATATACGATTGATCCCCGTTTGATCGTGGCAATTTCCGGCGCCGAGACCAGTTTTGCCATCGGCAAGTGCCACAAGACCCCGGTCACCGCGACAAGAAATGCATGGAATTGGTTCTGGTGCTATGGCAACAACAGCTGTGGCACGGACGTTTGCAACAACTCCGCCTTCGATACATGGGACAGCGGCATTAAGACCGTCAGCAAGTATGTGGAGCGAAACTACGTGATGAAAGGGCTGACCGACGTCAGGAAGATACAAACCAAGTACTGTACCGAGGGGTGCGATTACTGGGTGAAGAACGTGGATGCTTTCATGCAACAGATGGGAGGAGATCCCGAGAACCTTACTCCGGCGTCGCCCAATCCAAAGCGGTAGGCTCAGAGCAAAGCCTGCTGGAGCGAGGAAAGAATCCGAATGGACACGTTATGGGGTTTGCGCAGCCCGTCTTCCGGCCGCTGCTTCCCAGTCTACTGATTCGGCCGATTTCTGCGTCGATACCAACCTGTATTGCCTGCGTCTTGCCAACTGGGGGATCAAATGGTGTATCGGGGATTCGTGGTTTGGGCAATTGGGATTGTGGTCGTTCTCGGCGCATTTCTGGCTTTTGTTGCCGCTGGATGGCCCGGCACCGAGAACTGCTGTATCTATGATCCCACGACTACGAATCCATGCAAGGACCGCAAGTTGGACAAAAACAATGCCTGCTATTGCGAGGCTTTCAAAGCCGCCGAAGCGAAGTCGGGCGCGCCCGGAGTACGCCAGCCAGTGAACACCTGGTTCAATCTTTATTCGATCCTCACGTCCTTGCTGGTCGCAGTCTTCGTCTATCTTGATCGTGCCAACGGGAATGCCACCAGCCCTATCCGTTCGGACAGTTGGCTGCCGGACGTCTATATCTTCGCCGTGCTTTTTCTCGGACTCGGTAGTATGTGGTTCCATGGCTCGCTCAAAGCCTGGGGTGGCACCATGGACATACTATCGATGTTCGTGTACGCAGCCTTTATCGTGTTTTACACCATCCACCGCCTGTGGAATGCGGAGTGGTTCTTTTGGGTGTTTTATCCGATCACAGTACTGGCATTCACCATTGTGGGTTCGCTGTGGCAGTGGGAATATAACTCCCTGGTGTTGATTCTCATTCTCGTGGCGGCATATTTGACCTTCGAGGTAATCGTTTGGGTCCGCACTGGAACTGTGATGCAGGGCAAGCCCTTAACCGTCGGTCTCTGGATAGCAGCCGTTGCGTGCATTATTGCCGCTACGATCTTCTGGACGTTGTCTCAAACCGGAGGTCCCCTCTGTGATCCCAACAGTGCATTCCAGCCTCACGGATTGCTCTGGCATCCCCTGGCCGGCGCGATGGCGGTGCTTCTTTACTTCTACTGGCGCGAGGACGAACAGTCCGCCTAACGCAAGAACGGTATAGGGTAAGCCGGCACCATGCCCCTAAGCGAGGAGGAACGACCATATGGCGAACGTTGCATCCATCATCGAACTCCAAGCCGCTCTTCAGGCGGGAAAGGGATCTCCGTACCCGCTGGGTGCGACGCCAGATGCCGACGGCGTAAATTTCTCGCTTTTTTCCAAGAATGCAACTGGAGTAGAACTGCTGCTGTTCAAGTCGGACGATCTCGTGCCCTTCCAGACCTTTCGATTCGATCCCTACGTCAACAAGACATTCCACTTCTGGCACATCCACATTCGCGGGTTAACCGCCGGCATGCACTATGCTTACCGCGTGGACGGCCCCTCCGATCTTAGCGCCGGACATCGCTTCAATCGCAAGAAGGTATTAATCGATCCGTTTGCCAGGGGCAACACGGATAATCTGTGGAAACGCGCTGACGCGTGCGGAACGGAAGACAATGTCGCGACTTCGATGCGCTCGGTCGTCGTCGATTCCGAAGGTTATGACTGGGAAGGTGATCAACCTCTGAATCGGCCGATGGAGGACACGATCATCTACGAACTCCATGCCGGTGGGTTTACGAAATCACCGTCATCCGGCGTGGCCCATCCCGGTACGTTTTCTGGAATCATCGAGAAGATCCCCTACCTGAAGGAGTTAGGCATTACCGCCGTGGAACTGCTGCCGGTGTTCGACTTTGACGAGAAGGACGTGCTCCGAGTGGTGGACGGAAAGCCGCTTACGAATTACTGGGGCTACAGTACGATCGGCTTCTTTGCTCCCCAAAGCGCGTATTGCGTTAAACCCGAAACCGGCGAACATCTCAAAGAATTTCGCGACATGGTCAAGGCCTTACACAAAGCCGGGATCGAAGTCATCCTGGATGTCGTTTTCAATCACACCGATGAGGGAAATCACTTGGGACCGGTGTACTGCTTCAAAGGAGTAGACAATCGCGTCCATTACTTTCTGGTGCCGTCGGACATGCGTTTCTACTCCGACTTTTCGGGTTGTGGCAACACCTTCAATTGCAATCATCCACTGGCTCAAAAATTGATTGTCCAATCTCTTCGCTACTGGGTTCGCGAGGCTCATGTGGATGGATTCCGGTTCGATGAGGGATCGATTCTGTCGCGTGGCGAGGACGGCCTCCCGTGCGATCATCCGCCCGTGGTGTGGCAGATTGAACTCGACGAGGAGTTGGCTAATTCCAAGGTGATCGCCGAAGCTTGGGACGCTGCGGGGCTCTATCAGATCGGCCATTTTCCCGGTGACCGATGGTCGGAGTGGAACGGGCGCTATCGCGACGATATCCGTCGCTTTGTCAAGGGAGATCCCGGACTGATTGGTAGCGTGGCCTCCCGTTTGGCCGGCAGTTCCGATCTGTATCAAGCGCGCAGTCAGCAACCGGTCAACAGCATCAACTTCATCACCTGCCACGATGGCTTCACCCTGAATGATCTAGTTTCTTACAACGGCAAGCACAACGAGGCGAATGGCGAAAACAATCGGGATGGTATCAATGACAACCTGAGCTGGAACTGCGGTGAGGAGGGTGACGCCACCGATCCCGCAGTCGAGGCGCTGCGCAATCGACAGATCCGGAACTTCGCAGCCATCCTGCTGCTTTCTCGCGGCGTTCCCATGTTTGTGGCGGGAGATGAGGTCCGGCGCACCCAGAACGGTAACAACAACGCCTACTGCCAGGACAATGAGGTCAGTTGGTTTGACTGGAATCTAGTCGACGAGCGTCCCGATATGTTCCGCTTCTGGAAAGGGATGATTCAATTCCGGAAAGAGCACCCGACCTTGCGCAGTCGATATTTCTTCAACGGGGCAGTCAATGAGAGAGGGTTAGCAGATGTGTCCTGGCACGGCTGCAAATTGAACAGCCCCGGCTGGTCCGATCCGTATGCTCGTGCGCTGGGCATGACCCTGGGCGGGTTCTATGGTGAAGCAGATGTTCATGTCATTCTGAACATGTATTGGGATGGCCTCGATTTCGAACTGCCGCCGCTCGACGGGAGGTGCTGGTTCAAAGCGATCGATACGGCTGAGCCCTCTCCCCGCGATATCGTCGATCCCGGCGAGGAAGTCAAAGTCGCTGGCAGTTCCTGGCGGGTGCGGGAGCGCAGCATTGTTGTGCTGATCTCAAGATAGTGTCTGTTTCTGTCTCCGACCCGAGCAGCAGAGCATCCTGACCGCGCATACCGGGCCGACTGATCCGAGCGGGCCGCCGAGTTTTATAACGAGGTCGAGAACCGGATTGCCAAAAACCATTTCGCGCTGAAGAAGTGAGGCTCCCATTCGCGCATGTGTGGTCGAAAAGAGGTTGCCGTGGACGGCGAGTACACGATTCCCAGAGTTGAAGTCAGTCGGTGAGGGGGGAGCGACTCGCATGGACATTTGCAGCACCTTACTTGATACGGATGCACCGCTGCTGGGGCAAGAAATCGGACGGCGTCAGGCCATCGGTGGAGTTGATGCGGCCGGTGGGATTGCCCTGAAGATTCTGCCCAAAATGAAAGACGGCATGGTTCTTCCGCGAGTTCCGCGACAAGACGAAACTCTCTCCGGAGCTGATGTGTATTCCGATCGATGTCGTTCTCAAGCTGACCGCAGATTCCCCTCAGGCGGTCTAGGGCTGCGGCTGGTGCAGAGCTTTTGACCGCTCCATGACCCATTGCGGAAACACTGGAGTTTCCTGCGGAGGCTTGCCCTGGGTGATGGCCCAGCGCTCGAGCCAGCCTGTGCCCTCCTCGCCGACGAATGTGTCGGGAAGGCCATACGCTTGATCGCTAAGGGCGTCACCCAGCGTGATGAAGCGATAGCCTCTCTTGCGCATGAGTTCGATCAGTTCACCGATATGGTCCGCCTCCAGTTGGTTGGCGTGGAGCAACAAAATCTGTTTCGGCTCGTAGCCGATCGTCTGCTTGGCAAGCTGTTCGGAATAGGCAAACACCTGGTCGCTATAGGAGAGATAGCTGCTTACCAGTTCCTGTTCCAGTGCGCTGTCGCTGCGTTTCTTGGCATCTTCGTAGACCCCGGCGTACATCCAGTCCCACGCGTCCAAGGTGACGGGAGCGATGCGGTAACCTCGGGCGACCAGAAATGCTTCAGCGTCGCGCCGCGTTTCGAGATCGCGGCCGGTGTCCAGGAAGGGATGCCGGAAGTATCTGAGCTTCATATTGCGCTCGGCGAGCAGCAACCGGGTGACGTTCTCGCCCTGGATCACATCGTCTTCCCACGCCTTCAGCCCCACCTGGTTGAGCGACATGTGGGTGTAAGTGTGATTGCCAAGCTCGAAACCATAGTCGAGCCACATTTTGAGAGCCTTGATCCGTTCGTCAACCTCACCGAATTTGTAGAGTTTCCTTTCGTTAACGAACCCGACCACCGGGACCTTCTGATCGCGGAGCGTGCCCAGCAACCTGGAAGTCAGCTCGACGATCTCAGCCGCGGATATCAGGTTGGAGGACGCGGCAGGCAAGTCGTCGATCGTGATTGCAACCTGGCGGTCGGGCTGTGACGCAGCCCTTGAACTCACAGGCGCTGCGATGATGGAGACCACACAAACGACTACAAAAAATGCGCACAGCCGCTTCATGAAAGTTCCTCCCCTGGTCAGTGACAAGTCAGCGGAAGGGGTATTAGAACACAAACGGAATTCATCTTCTGGGAAAGTGTGACGCGTGAGTGCTATCATTCGCTCCAGAAAGTGGATTTGGTATGCAGCATCGACAGTGCGAGGACATTGTGGCCGATCGAGCCCCGATGCCCTTGATTCATGTGGATGAAAGTGCGGTATCGGGAATGTCCGCCGGAAAATTGTTCAATGGAGCTGCCGCCGCGATCGTTCTCTTTTGTTTGTTCGCGCCTCCTGGAACCGCCTCGGCCCAGGGTACACCAACATCCGGGCTCCCGGTTACTACCGTTCACGTTGACGCGACACCCGGCCATGTCATCAATTCGTTCGATCCCGATAGCGCTCTGGGCAGTTCGATTGACGTTCTGTCCCGCCTGGACATTGACAGGGTCTATACGCCACACATTATCCAGGAGTCTCTCTCCGCCGGCTGGGGCCCGATCACTTATCGCAACAATACCGAGCTTCGCATGGCAGCCTGGCATTGGACGGAGAATGGTACCTGGAGCGATGCTGCGCACCGCAGCGGGTACTTCACCGGCAGCTCGGAACTGAAGGAGCCCATCCGATACATTCTTGCCTATGCTCTGCCCCACCGCGGTTTTGCGAGCGGCGGCGACCGTCCCGTGCCGGGTCCGAACCTTTCCTACTGGAAAAGCAATCCGTATCTCACCAGCAAGTTCACCGGCGAAAGTGATGCGCTGCATCCGCAGTGGGTGGTGGTGGACCTGAAGGCTGAAAAGCCGGTGAGCGCCGCGCGTATTGCCTGGGCGAGTCCCTATGCCACAAGTTATCGGGTGGAATACTGGGTGGGCGCAGATGCGCTCGATTTCGACAAGGGGCCCAAGGGTGAATGGAAGATCTTTCCCTCAGGGACGTTGAATAATGCACAGGGTGGGGCGAGCATTCTGAAGCTTACCGACACACCCGTGTTCACGCGCTTTGTGCGTGTCGTGATGACGGAATCTTCGAACACATGTGATGAGCATGGATCGGACGATGTACGCAATTGTGTCGGCTATGCCATCCAACAGATTGCTGTGGGCACCATCGACAGGAGCGGGGCCTTCACGGAGGCGGCAAAAGATCCTCTCGAAAAGCGGATTACGTTTTGTGTTTCGTCCATTGATCCATGGCATTCGGCGGAGGACGTGAACGATTCAGGGAATTACCAGCACAGCGGCTTCGATCTTTTCTTTACCAGTGGGCTGACCAACAACCTCCCGGCAATGATTCCGGTAACCATGCTTTACGGCACTCCCGAAGATGCCGCGGCGCAGGTCGCCTACATCGAGAAGCGCGGCTACCGCATCGGATACATCGAAATGGGCGAGGAACCCGATGGCAAGAACACGATGCCAGAGGATTATGCTGCGCTTTACCTGCAATGGGCTACGGCCATTCACAGTATTGATCCCAAGCTCAAGCTGGGTGGACCGGTCTTCGAGGGCGTAAACGAAGACATAAACGTGTGGCCGGACGCGCAGGGCAGGACGTCCTGGATGGGTCGATTCGTGGATTATCTCAAGTCGCACGATCGGCTCTCCGACCTTTCATTTGTGTCATTCGAGCATTATCCGTTCGAGCCCTGCACCATCACCTGGAAAACTCTTTACACCGAACCACAACTGATGAAGCACATTCTGCAGGTGTGGAAAGATGATGGGGTTCCAAAAGACGTGCCGCTCATGGTCACCGAGAACCATCTTGCTGCCCAGCTCACCGGGCCCATGAGCACGATCTTTGCGGCCTTGTGGCTGGCCGACAATGTCGGATCGTTTTTTGAAGGTGGCGGCGCAGCCTTCTATCACTCACCCATTCAGCCCCAGGGCGTCCAGGACAGTTGCCTGGGCTGGGCCTCGTGGTCGAACTTCGTTTCCAACGAGCGCTACGACATCAAGGGATATACATCGCCCTATTTCGCGGCCCACATGATCAACCTGGAATGGGTGCAGCATCGGTCGGGCGTGCACACCATGTTCAAATCGTCAACCGACATAAAGGACAACGAAGGCAACCAGTTGGTTACGACTTATGCGGTCCATCGCCCCGACGGCAACTGGTCGTTGATGCTGGTGAATCGCGACGAGACCAACTCGCACACCGTACGCGTGGCGTTTGAAGATTCCAGAGGCAGGCAGACTGCGTCGTTTTCAGGACCAGTCACGTTCGTGACTTTCGGCAGTGAACAATATGTTTGGATCAACGATGGAGTAAACAGCCATCCCGATCCGGACAATCCGCCGCGGGGTATGACGATGGCGGCAGACGCCGGTACCACGTTTACTCTCCCCAAAGCCTCGATCACGGTACTGCGCGGCAAGCTGGCGGGTACTAAGGACTAGTGGATTATCAAAACCTCGAGCCGAGCATTTCAACGCTTGCCCCGGAGGATCGTGAGCGAGGCCGCCGGTAGAGTGTACATCGTGTTCTCCCCACCCGTAAGCGTAACCTTAACGGGCGGCGTGTCCGGATCGGCGTGGCCCTTCTTGCGATCGGGATGCCACTGGT
>PMMJ01000350.1 GCA_003162255.1 Acidobacteriaceae bacterium
GGATGTGGCCGGTGTCTAAGCTCTAGTACGGTTCGATGTAGGAGAAGCCCATGTTTGAAGACAGCCTCATTGAGTCAGGCAACAGATTCAAGACGAAACGGTTGAGCACCACGATTCTTTCCTTCACGCTGCAGGTTCTGCTCGTCGGCGTTCTGATCCTAATACCTCTGATTTATACCGACGCGCTGCCCAAGACGCAGCTTATGACTTTCCTGGTAGCCCCGCCACCCCCACCCCCGCCACCGCCCCCGCCGGCGGCCGCTCCGGTTCGAGTGGTGAAGATGGCGAGCGAAATGGTCAACGGCCAGTTGCGCACGCCCACCAAGATTCCAGACAAAGTTCAAATGATCAAAGAAGAGGAAGCGCCGCCGGATTTGGGTGGTGGCGGCGTCCCGGGTGGTGTCCCGGGTGGCATCCCCGGAGGCTCGGCGGGCGGCGTGATCGGCGGCATCCTGAGTTCGACCCAGGTCGCCGTTCCGAAAATCGCGGCCCCGGTGCGCGTCCGCGTGTCCACCGGTGTGGCCACGGGTCTTCTGATCAGGAAGGTGACCCCCACTTATCCGCAGCTGGCAAAACAGGCTCGCATTCAGGGCTCCGTTGTGCTGCAGGCGGAAATCAGCAAGGACGGGACGATTCAGAACCTGCAGTTGATCAGCGGGCACCCGATGCTGGCGCCGGCGGCGATCGAGGCCGTGAAGCAGTGGCGCTATAAGCCCTACCTGCTCAATGGCGAGCCGGTGGCGGTGGAGACGCAGGTGGTTGTGAACTTCAGCTTGTCCGGAAGCTAGACTCTCCGGGCCAGCTTTGTCCTGCATGAAGCGGGTGCAGGGCTTCCGCAGTGTTTTCAGCCCGCGACTCAGCGCATCCGCCAAGGATGTGGCTTTGGGCCGCTGGGTTGCTGTTCGGGCGTGAGTCCGGCAGGCGGAAGAATTTTAAGCGGTTAGTAACGATCTCGAAATAGTTTCTGAGGAGGAAAGCAACTCATGGTAGTGAACCTCGCAGCAGTCGCACTCTGTAATTTCCATCTTTTCGCCGCCTGGCTCTTTGACGAGGGCACGGTCGGTTGGGACCCGATTTCGCTTTGGAAGCAGATGGGTATTCTGGCGAAGGTCGTGGTTATCGTTCTGTTCATCATGTCGGGGTGGTCGATCGGCGTGATGATTGACCGTTGGATGGCCTTCAACGCCGCCCGCAATCAGTCCCGCGCGTTCGCTCCCGCCGTTGCCGGAGCGCTGCGCGAAGGCAAGATTGACGAAGCGATCAAAGTGGCCGAGCGCAACAAGAAAAGCCACCTGGCCAAGGTGGTCACGGCTGGCCTGATGGAATTCAGGGCCCACCAGGATAGCCCGGGTGAGATTCCCGGGGAGACGATTGAAGCTTCCAAGCGGGCACTGGAGCGCACCGAAGCCATTGTTCACGCCGAACTGAAGCGTGGCTTGGGCGGTCTGGCGACAATCGGCTCGACGGCTCCCTTCGTGGGACTGTTCGGAACGGTGGTCGGCATTCTGAACGCCTTTAACGGCATCGCCAAGGAAAAGGCAACCGGCTTGGCAGCAGTCGCGGGCGGCATTTCGGAAGCCCTCGTAACCACCGCAGTCGGCCTGTTCGTGGCGATTCCGGCGGTTATGATGTTCAACTATCTGACCGGACGCGTGGAAGCGTTCGACGTGGAGATGGATAACTCGTCGAGCGAACTGATCGATTACTTCCTGAAGCGCCGGAGCTTGCGCCGGTCCTAAAGGCCACGGTTTTGGGCCTTCGCGAGAGCGAGGGCCAGAACCAGCGTTGTAGAACAACGGGCTGCAAAACATGAGTTGCTGAAGAGGCGCCGGTTTTACCACCGGCGCCGACTCTTCCGCTTCGTCACCGCTGCCAGCCCCGGCCACAGCACGCGTAAGCAGGAGACTGAATTCCATGGCATTAGCAAAGCGAAACGAAGGGGCGAACGTCAGCTCCGACATCAACGTCACGCCGATGGTGGACGTGATGCTGGTGCTGCTGATCATCTTCATGGTGGTCACGCCCATGTTGCAACACGGCGTCCCCGTGGATATGGCGAAGGTCAACAATCCCACGGATATGCACGACGCCGACAAGGAAGACGCGCTGCTGGTCGCGGTCACCCGCGATGACCACGTGTTCTTCGGCACCGATCCTGTCAAGGTGGATGAACTGACGGACAAGATCAAGGATAAGCTGGCGAATCGGACCGACAAACGGGTCTTTCTGAAGGCGGACATGAGGGCGAAATTCGGCTGGGTAGTCGAAGTCGTCGACAATGTGCGCGCGGCTGGCGTCGACCAGCTCGGCCTCCTGACGGATCAGAAGAAGTCCGGAGCCATAGCCCCGCCGACGGGCGCCACTACTAATCCATCGGCACCAAAGGGCGGGCAATAGCACGCAATGATAAGAAGGTAATAATAAGCAGCAGAGGAGATCGATTATGAGTATGGCAGTCGGCCCCAAAGGGGGTCAGAACGCGAACATGAACGTCACGCCGCTAATCGACGTGCTTTTGGTGCTGCTGATCATCTTCATGGTCATTACGCCGCTGACGCCCAAGGGTTTGGAGGCATTAGTACCTCAGCCTCCTCCGCCCAATCAGAAACAGCAGAACACGCCCGATCGCACCATCGTGGTCCAGTTGATCGATCACGGCGCCGGCAACCCTCCAGGGCTCAAGATCAATCAGGACGAGGCCACTTGGGATAATCTGCAGGGGCGCCTAGAGGATATTTTTAAGACTCGCGCCGAGAAGGTCATGTTCGTGAAGGGCGACGACAACGTGCCCTTCGCCGATGTTGCCAGCGTCATCGATATTGCGCATTCGGCCGGCGTCGACAAAGTAGGTTTGATTACAGCAAAAATCGAAGCGGGGAGCTAGAATACTCACCGAGCTTCAGAAGACATCGCAATGAGGCGGGAAGCGGGCCGGCTCGTAGGTTCGACCTTTGGTTTCCCGCGCCGCCTCGGATCAAGTTTTTATACTCCGCGGCAAGGGAGATTCATAAAGCAATGAAAACGACTCAGAGACTCCTGGTGGTATTCGCCGCCGCACTGGTGATGCTCTCCAGTACCGGTTGCAGCAAGCTTCAGGCGCGAGACCATCTCAACAAAGGCGTGCAGGCATACAAGAACTCGAAATTCGAACAGGCCATCGATCACTTTCAGCAAGCTGTAGCACTCGACCCCACACTGCTCAATGCCCGCCTCTATCTGGCGACAGCTTACGCCCAGCAGTACATTCCGGGCGCTGACACTCCGGACAATAATCGTTATGCCGAGCAGGCGATTGATTCCTACAAGCAGGTGCTGCAGGCAGATCCCAAGAACATCAACAGCGTCAAGGGTATCGCCTATCTCTATCTGCAGATGAAAAGCTTCCCCTTGGCCAAGGAGTACTACAAAAAGGCCTCCGAGATCGATCCCAACGATCCCGAGCCATATTACTCGGTGGCGGTTATTGACTGGACGCAAACCTACGTGCCCCGTCAGGAAGAGCGCGCCAAACTCGGCATGAAGCCGGATGAGTCCCTGCCAGCCAAGGACAAAAAGGTCTGCGCTCAGCTGAAAGAAACCAATACCGCCAACGTTCAGGAAGGCATCGATAACCTGAACAAGGCGTTGCAGCTTCGTCCCGATTACGACGACGCCATGGCCTACATGAACCTGATGTTCCGGGAACGCGCCGATATACAGTGCGACGACCCCGCAGCCCGCGCCGCCGACTTGAAGACCGCCGACGAGTGGGTGGACAAAACCATGGCCGTTAAGAAAGAGAAGGCTGAAAAACAGCCGGGCTCGGGCGGCAACATCGTCATGGATCAGCCCAAGTAAATGGGTTAGCTCGTGGGTGGACGGGCGTCCTCGCCCGTCCACCCGAGCGCTCCCAGCCCCGCCTCCGGAGACGCGGCAAGCCGCGTCACTACCAGACTGAATGCGGCGTCCCGATCGCGCGCGATTTTGCACGATGCACATCGCTGCTCCCACAGGTAAAATCATTCCCGCATAGCGCCCGAGTGGCGCGCGATAGAAATGTTCAAGAAGATTCTGATCGCCAATCGGGGAGAAATCGCGGTGCGCGTCATTCGCGCCTGCCGCGAAATGGGCATCGCTACGGTCGCGGTCTATTCCGACGTCGACCGCGGCGCGCTCCACGTCCGCAAGTCCGACGAAGCGTATCCCATCGGTCCGGCGGCGGCAGCCGAGTCGTATCTTCGGATGGACAAGATCCTCGACGTAGCCAAACGCTCCGGCGCCGAGGCCATCCATCCCGGATACGGCTTCCTCTCGGAAAACGCGAAGTTCGCCCAGGCGTGCGCCGATGCGGGCGTGAAATTCATCGGGCCTACTCCGCACTCGATGAAAATGATGGGCTCGAAAACCAGCGCCCGTCAGCAGATGGAAAAAGCGGGCGTCCCCTTTGTGCCCGGAACCTCCCGTGGCCTTGTTTCTTCCGAAGAAGGCGAAGAGGCCGCCGAGCGGCTCGGCTATCCGGTGATGCTGAAAGCCGCGGCAGGCGGGGGCGGCAAAGGGATGCGTCTGGTGCACAGCCGTCAGGAACTTCATGCTTCCTTCGCCGCCGCACAGAGTGAGGCGCAGAGTTCATTCGGCGACAGCGAAGTCTATATCGAAAAGGCGATCGTCAATCCCCGGCACATCGAGATGCAGGTGCTGGCCGACGAACACGGCAACACCGTCTGGCTGGGCGAGCGCGAATGTTCCATCCAGCGCCGGCACCAGAAAGTTCTCGAAGAAGCGCCTTCGCCGATGGTCGATTCCGATATGCGTTGGCGCATGGGCGAAGTCGCCGTCAAAGTGGCGCAGGCGGCGAGCTACACCAATGCCGGCACGGTGGAATTCCTGGTCGATCAGCAAAAGAAGTTTTACTTCCTCGAAATGAACACGCGCCTGCAGGTGGAACATCCGGTCACCGAGTTGACTACAGGACTCGATCTTGTGCATCTGCAGATACGAATCGCGGCGGGCGAGAAGCTGCCCTTCACACAGTCCGGCGTGGGGATTCGCGGGCACGCCATCGAGTGCCGCATCTACGCCGAAGATCCCGACAACAATTATTTTCCCAGCCCGGGCAAGATCACGGTGCTGCTCCAGCCGTCGGGACCGGGAATCCGCCGCGACAGCGGCATGTACGAGGGCTGGAATGTCCCGATGGATTACGATCCGTTGCTGGCCAAATTGATCGGCTATGGAAGCGACCGGCAGCAAGCCATCATGCGGCTCGAACGAGCGCTCTACGAATATTTCGTGGCCGGGATCAAGACCAACATTTCTCTTTTCCAGCGGATTCTCGGCGACGCGGATTTTCGGGCGGCGAAAGTCGATACTGGATACCTCGACCGGTTGATTGCGAAAGGCAACCCGGCCGTGGTGTCGAGCGCACCGGAGCGCGAGATCGAAGCGATGGAGAGCATCGCTGCGATTGCCGCCGGAATGTTTGCCGTGCTCGATCCCGCGGCGTCGGTTGGCAAGAATGGTGGCGCCGGAGGGCCGGGTTCGACTCCATCCAACTGGAGACAGAACGGACGCTCGGAAGCGCTGCGCTGATCTTATGGTGTACGAAGTCATAGTCGGAGGCAAAGCGGGAGGCAAAGCGCACCGGCTCGAGTTGGAAAAAGCCGCCGCCGGATGGGAGTGCCGATTGGATGGACAACCGGTCCATATCGACGCGGTCATTCCGCGCCGCGACGTTTTGTCGCTGCTGGTCGATGGCCGCGCCTACGAAATTAAGCGCGAGCAGACGGCCACCGATCTCCACCTGTGGGTGGGCAGTTCGCGCTTCGCGGTGGAGTTGCGCGATCCGCGTTCTTTGCGCTCGCGCCAGACGACTGCGGGAGACGAAAAAGGGCCGAGGAAGGTTCTGGCTCCGATGCCTGGGCGCATCGTGCGTCTGCTGGTCGCGGAGAATTCCGAAGTTGAAGCCGGACAGGGAATCGTTGTGGTCGAAGCGATGAAAATGCAGAACGAAATCAAGTCGCCAAAAAAAGGAGTCGTGAGACAGATATTGGCTGGCGCAGGGATGGCGGTGAATCCTGGCGACGTGTTGGCCATCGTAGAATGAAGAGGTTCGTTGGAGCGAGAATCCTCGCCCTTCCTGCCGAGTGCTTCAATTGGACAATCCCTAGACTAATTCCACACCCCAATCCCCTCCGCGATAGCACCAACGTCATCTCAACCCAGTCTCGCCCCACGCGTACCATAGAAACATAGCAACGGCGGAGGTGTCTTCGTGAAGCTGCAGCGGATCATCAGTTTCGTAACCCTGGCCATCTCGGTTCTCACGCTCATCTTAGTGTTAAAGCGGCCCGCGCCGGTTGCACCCGCGGTCGCGCCCGCTGCGGCTGCCGCGAATGCGCAGTCTTTCCAGGAGAAAGTGAACCAACTCGCGCAGCCCAAGGCCCCCGGAGAAGGCGAGAGCGAAGTCCGAATAAACTCCGGCGAATTGTCGGCTGCCCTCGCGCAAGCGGCCGGACTGCTGCCCGCAGCGGCGGCTGCGCCCGCCAATGCTTCCGGGAGCTTGCCTGCCGGCAACTCTTCGCCAGCGAATCCTCCGGCCCCGAGCGGGGCAATGGAATTTCCCGGCGCGGTTCCCAATATCAAGGATTACCAAGTCTCCATGGATGGAGACATTGTGCGCGGCCAATTTCTGACGCAGATCGCCGGCAAAGATGTCTACCTCACGTTGGCCGGACATCTCGGCTCGAAGGATGGTTACGCGACCTTCGACGCTACCGAGGTTAAGGTCGGCGATCTTTCCGTGCCCGCGTCCCTGGTCAACGAAGTGTTGCAGAAAAGACTTGCCGAGCAGCGCGATCAGCTCAAGTTGCCGAATAACGTCAAAGATCTCAAAGTCGAAAACGGCGAGCTGGTATTCGTCGAGAAGTGATCGATGCGAATCACGGCGCTAGAACCAAAGAGAACTTAGTTGGAAATAAACCACCCCTGCAGAAAATGCCCGACAACTACTAAAACATCCGCTTGTAAAGAACAATTTGCCTAGCGCTCTACACTATGGGTTCTTTTCGACAGAGTCTTCTAATGTGCATCTAATCTCGTTCTAATCAAATCCGTTTCAAATCGGGGGTATGACGAGTTTCCCGATTCCGCGCAGTTACGCCGACAACATCCTGGTGGCCAGTCCGAGCAACGTGGTGCGCCAGCGCGTTCTCGAAAGTCTACGTTCCCCCCTCCGCCATTTCGAGCAGGCCACAGGAGGAGCCGAAGCCCTGGTTCATTTGGAGAGTGGCTTCTGGCAGGTGCTCTTTCTCGATCGCCGCCTGCCCGACCTTGATGCCGAGGAATTGAGCCATACGGTGCGTCAGCGCTATCCCGAAATCGAAGTCGTGCTGCTCGACCCAGAAAGCGATGCGGAGCCCACTACGTCCGAAGGCAAAGCAGGTCTGCTTCCGAAAATGTGGGTCACGGTAGATCCCTGCGACAGCCACGCCGGGGCGGACTCACTCCTTCGATTTCGCTCGGAAACGGACCCAGCCGGGCGAAGCTTGGCAAAGATCGAGGACGAAGATGAAGGTCTGACCGCGCTCCGCGAGGCTCACTCCATCCTCGAAGCTCCCTTGCCCGGAATGATCGGCAACTCACGTATCATGCAACCGGTGTACCGTCTGGCGCGCCTGCTGGCGCGGCGGAACACCACCGTCCTCATCACCGGCCCCACCGGCTGCGGCAAGGAGGTCGTCGCGCGCGCTATTCATCAGTTGAGTTCGCGCGCCGGGCGCGCCTTTGCGGTCAATTGCGCCGCGATTCCCGAGACCCTGCTCGAAGCCGAACTTTTCGGATACGCCCGAGGGGCTTTCACCGGAGCCATGCAATCCTATGCGGGAAGAATTCAGACGGCGCAGGGAGGCACGCTCTTTCTCGACGAAATCGGCGAAATGCCGTTGAGCCTCCAGCCCAAGCTGCTGCGTTTTCTGGAGCAGAAAGAACTGCAGCGCCTGGGCAGCGCTGAAGTGGTGCGCGTGGATGCCCGGGTCATCTCCGCCACCAACGCGCATCTGCCGAGCCTGGTGCGGGAGGGAAGGTTCCGCGAGGATCTGTACTACCGCCTCTGCGCTTTCCCCATCGACATTCCGCCGTTGCGCGAGCGGACCGAAGATATTGCACAACTGGCCGCGCATTTTCTGGCGAAGTTTTCCGCGCCGTTGACGGCGCCGACATTTGGCGACGAGGCGCTGCGGCTGCTCAAGACGCAGCCTTGGGCGGGCAATATCCGCGAACTGCAGAATGTGATCGAGCGCGCGCTGATTCTCTCCGAAGACCAAGCCGTGATTGGCCCCGAGCACCTGCTGCTTGCGGACACGAACTTTCGCAACTCGCATTAGGCCGACCGATGAAGAGCCGGGGAGCGAAGGCTTTAACCGCAGAGGGCGCAGAGTTCGCGGAGAATCTCTTTTTTCTGTATTGGACACGGGGCCCGGAGTGTGCGATTGAAAAGGACTTCGGCGGCCTGTGTTTTGAGCTCTTATTCCCGTTTGCTCCGCGTCCTCTGCGCTCTCTGCGGTTAAAGCTTTCGCTTCGTTGCGGAACGATAAGTCTGGTGAAGTGAGGAACTCATTTTCACCAAGTCGGGCGATAGGTCGTCTTCATCCGTATCCCTCATAAGACCGATCTAAGGCAATTTATGCCGGGCTGGCATCGCTGTTGCAACGTGACGTTCATGTCGACCTCCTTTCCAACCCCACGAGATACGGCGCGCGACTCCGAGCATCCGCTGGCCCGCGCCTTTGCGTCTTTCTCCTACCATCGACGTCCTGCTTGGAGGGGAAGGCAAAAACAGCGAAACTACCCGCGACCTCACCGAGATCGAAGAACAAGTTCTCGAAGGAATCATCCGCATCATGTGCCGCGAGCTGCAAACCAGTTGGAACGCGATTGCACTCGAATTCAATTTCGGACAGCGCCAGCAGATCCTGCAAACCCAGCGCCTCATGCCGCCTGAAGAAAAAAATCTTTGTCTCAGCTTCGAAATCAAAATGTCTGAAACCCGCGGCACCCTCAACCTCGCCGTCCCCGCCGTCGTCTCTAATGCGTTGCTCAGAAAGATTTCCGCCGACTTCAGCTATCAGCGGCCCCGCAGTCCCATCGAAGACCGCCTCCGAATTCAGAAAAAGCTGCTGGACTGCTTCTTTCCCGTGGAACTCTCCATGCCGGGCTTGCAAGTGCCTTTGCAGAACCTCACCGAACTTGTTCCCGGCAACATCCTAGGCTTTTCCAAAAGCGTCTCCGCCCCGGCTGTCATGCTGGTCGATGACGTTCTCCTATGTGCGGCCACTCCGGTGCGCGTCGGCTCGCGTTGCGCCGCCCGCGTGCTCTCTCTCGAAGCCCCGCTTCCATCCGCAGGTGAGCCATGACCGACACGCCCGCCAAGAACCCGGTCCCCGAACCTTGCCCCGCACTTCGCACCGAGCTTCGCGCTGAACTTCGTAATTGGTGTGAAGCCTGGAAAACCTGTCTGCAAAGCGTGATCTCCCAAGTTTCCGGGCACCCCGCCGTCTTCGAAGTCTCCGCCGACGCCCTGCCCGTCGCCGATTCCGACGTCTGGTACACGGTCGTCGCCGGAGGCGCTGTACATGGCGAGATGACCCTTCGTCTGCCTGCCGCCTCCGGCACGCGACTCGCCCGGAAGTTCCTGGGCGAAACCGAGCCCGCCGCCGCAGGCATCGCCGCCGAACCCATCACTACCGACAACAAGGAAGCCCTGGAAGAACTGCTGCGCCAGATCGCCGGGTTGGCCGCCACCGCGCTGGCCGCGGCTGCCGGCGGCGAAGTGCAGCTCCATCTCTCCGCTTCCGCCGCTCCCTCCTGGTCCTCGGACGCCATCGTCAACCTCCAAGCCGGCGACGAAGGGGGTGGGTCCACTAGCGTGGAAATTCAAATCAGCCCCGCTCTGGCCGCCGAACTCCAGCCCCGAGTGCAGGCCGCGCCCTCGGCCCAAACAGCGGCGCCGCCCTCTCCTCTGGCGCCGCCCTTGTTCTCGCCCGCCTCCAGTTACAGCCGCCTCATGGATGTAGGTCTCGACGTCAAACTCCGCTTCGGAACCCGCCGCATGTTGCTGCGCGACGTGCTGGCCCTCAGCGCCGGAGTGGTTGTCGAGCTCGATAACACTCTTCATTCCCCCGTGGACCTGCTGCTCGACGGACGCCTCATCGCTCAGGGCGAAGTCGTCATCGTCGACGGCAAGTACGGACTACGTATCACCGACGTCGTCGATCCCTCACCGGCCATGGGATCTCCGGTCTGATGTCTAACGTCGTTTGATTTTTGGCTTAAGTTTTTTTGCTTTAACGACGATTGCTCCAAAAGAGGGTTGCCCTTATGAGAAATTTCTTGAAGCCGCTAAGCTGGCCGGCGAATTGGATCAAGCGCCACACCTTGGAATCCGACGAGCCTGCGTGCGCGCTCGCTACCTGCTCCGGCCCGCAATCGCTCTGGCAGCGCTGGCGCCAACGTCGCCGCCGCAACGGGACTTTCCTCCAGGGCGCCTTCTATTGCCAGCCGCAATGCCTGGAGACCGCTCTCGTCAACCAGCTCTCCCGCCTGCGCGTAATGGCGCCACCGTCGCCGCCTCCTAACCGCATTCCCCTCGGCCTCCTCATGGTCGCCCGCGGCAAGCTCACCTATGAGGAAGTTCGCGCCGCCCTCGAGGCCCAGCGCCGAGCCCGCTACGGAAAAATCGGCGAGTGGATCGAAAAACTCGGCTTTGCCACCGAACAGGAAGTCACGAACGCCCTCGCCTTACAATGGGGATGCCCGGTCGCAACTTCCTTCGATCCTTTTACCATTCAGTCCCTGGGCAGCATTCCACTTCCCATTCTCGAAGCCTTTCAGATGGTGCCCCTCAACTACGTTGCCCCGACCAACACTCTCAACCTGGCCTTCGGAGAACGGGTTGACCACGGCGCCCTTTACGCCATCGAAAAAATTCTCGGCTGCCGCACCCAACCCTGCGTTGCCGAACGGAAGAGTGTCGCCCGCCAACTCGACGCCATGCGCGAACTGCCCCGCCCCAGCGACGTGGAATTCGGACCCATGCACGAGCTCTCCGAGATGGCGCGCATCGCCGCCAGCTACACCGCCCGGCTCAGTCCCGAAGAAGTCCGACTTAGCCGCATCGGCCGCTTCATCTGGCTCCGCCTGCATGTCCGTGCCGAATTACGTCCCAGGACGCGCTCCATCACCACCAACCTAGTCTTCCGCCTCTCCACTGATGCTCCACGTCCTGTCTCGTTCATCCGCACCTTTCGCGACCGCGCCCCCGCCGCTCCGCAGGAATAAAAAAAAAGGGTATGTGGGGACGGGCGTGTGGGGACAGGCGCCTTCGCCCGTCCAGCCGGGCGAAGCGGAGCAGCGCGTATCGGCAACAATGCGCACCGCAATCGTCTTTAGAGGTCATTTTGTAGGAAGCATCGATCTTGGGAAAGGCGACTTCACAGGTTTACAGGCTGCGGAAAAACTCGATCTCGCGCGCCCAGCCGAACGACTAACGACCAACGACGTGTTTCTCCTACAGCGTCCGCTTAAACAACGGCAAGGCCAATGCCAAAGTCACCACCGCAAAAATCGACAGATAAATCATGTCCGGCACAATCGCTCCCAGCCCCGTTTCCTTCAGCAACAGCGACTTGAATCCATGCACCGCGAAGGTAAACGGATCCACCCTCGCAATCGCCCGCAGCCACGGAGGAAACGCTTGCACCGGATAAACCGATCCGCTAGGAAACCACAGGAGCGTATTCAGGATCCCGAACATTGCCCGCGGCACCAGCGGGTCCTCGATCCTTACCATCAGCAAAAACATCATCGTATTGAACGCCGCCGAGGTCAGCGCGATCATTACCACCAGCCCCAAGATAGTCCCCGGATTGAAGATCGTCCCCACTCCCGCCAACAGCGACCCAACCACCGTAATCACCACCCCCGTCATCACCGCCTTGATCGCGCCCGCCCCCACCAACCCCAGCACCAGCTCCGTTTTAGTAATCGGAGTTACTAAGTATCCCTCGTGTACTCCGCGCGCCTTGTCGTCTATATACAGCATCCCGCCGCCGATCATCACCGACACGAACATGGCCAGCGTAATCGATCCCGGCAGCAGGAACTTCATGTACTCGATATACGGATAGAGCTCCACGACCTCCAGCGCCGTCTGCTGCAACAGCCGCGGCGACACGTCCGGCTGATTCAACGCATCCGTCAAGCCGGACATTTCATCTTCGAGCGTCGAACTCATGAAGTTATCGCTGTTATCCACAATCAGCGCGATCCGCGGATGATTCTTCTCGTACACCATCTTCGAATACTGCGCCGGAATAATCACCGCGCCCTGAATCTTCCCGTTGCGCACGTCCTCCCGTGCCTGCACCTCGTTGTCATAAGGGATCGGAATAAACGTGCGCATGTTCGCCCGGATGGCATCAAACGCTTCTTCGATTCGGATCGCCTGCGTGCCATGGTCCTCATCCACTACGCCCATCTTCGCGTCGCGAATCTTTCCGCCAAACGCATTCCCCAGTACGATCAACTGCACCAGAGGCATCACCATCGACGCGAACATCAGTGCCGGCGACCGGAAAAACTTTCGCATCTCGCGCTCGATAATGGCCATCATCCGGTTCATGGTTGCAACCCCGGCCGCGGCGGCATTACGAATGCTGGCGCTTTCACCAGTTCATCCCGCAACTGCCGCCCCGTGTAAAAGACAAACACATCGTCCAAGGTCGTGTTCTGAACCGTAAGCGTCCTCACCGCGACCCCGGCGTTGACTGCCATCTCCACCAGGTCCGTGGTGGTGCGCGATCCATTGGCGGTCAGCACCCGGAACATGCCCGCGCTCTCGTTCTGCACCGACGTCACGTCCGGCAATCCCCGCAGACGCTCTTCCCAATCGTCCGGAGGGTGCTCGAACTGCGCCTCAATCACATTTGTTCCCGGCACGCTGGCCTTCAAAGCTTCCGGCGTATCCAAAGCCACCAGTTTCCCGTGATCCACAATCGCGATCCGGTTGCACAGCCGGTCCGCTTCGTCCATGTAGTGGGTGGTGATCAGGATCGTCAGCTTGCGCTTCGCCTTGATGTCGGTCAGCATCTCCCAGACCGCCACGCGCGATACCGGGTCGAGGCCCGTAGTGGGCTCATCCAGAAAAAAAATCGTCGGACTATGTACCAAGCCTCGGGCAATCTCCAGCCGCCGGCGCATCCCACCCGACAGCGTCTTAGTCTGAGCGTCCCGCCACTTAGTGAGATCCACCGTCTCTAGTAACTCAGCAATCGCCTCCGTGCGCCGCTTCTTCGGAACGTCATATAACTTGGCGTAAATGTTGAGATTCTCTTCCACCGTCAAATCCAGATCGCTGGTCAAAGCCTGCGGGATCACGCCAATCGTATGCCGCACCGCATTCGGATCGCGAGCCACATCGTGCCCCGCCACCCGCGCCCACCCCGCCGTGATCGGAATCAGCGTGGTCATCATCCGGATCAATGTAGACTTCCCCGCTCCATTCGGCCCCAGCAGCCCAAAGATTTCTCCCTCCTTCACGGCAAAGGAAACATCGTCCACCGCCGTGAACTCGCCGTAGCGCTTCACAATATGTTCTACTTCGATGGCATTCGGAGCGTCCGCCGCAACGTCGCCCCGCAAGCTCTGTTCCGACGCGACAACACTCATGCCGTTCGTGGTGTTCCCGCTCGCCTTATTCACTTCATCACTCATGCCGCGCACCCTCAAACTTGACTCTTCCTACTTCAGTTGTGCCGGCGCTACTAACACCTCCGCCGTCATCCCCGGCACATAAGCCCCTTTGGGATTCTCCAGCCTTACCTTCAAAGCAATCGTCCTTATATCCCGCTTGCGCCGCCCCACATCCCGCTGGGTAGCAAAATCTGCTTCCGCCGCCTTGTAAAAAACCTTTCCCGGAAGCACTGTGCCCCCCGGCAGCCGCACCCGCAATGTGTCCCCGATGCCAATGTGATCGGCCGCCGTCTCCGGAATCGCCGCGAACACCCACGTGTCACTGAAATCCACCACCGTCACAATCGCCTGACCCGCACTCACCACTTCGCCTTCGCGCGCCGCCCGCACCAGTACCGTCCCTGTCACCGGCGAATAAATCTTCGTATATCCGAGGTGCACTTCCGCCTCTTTCAATGCCGCTACCGCGTTATCCACCTGCGCTCGCGACGAGGCCACCGTACTCTCGGCCGCCGTAGCCTGATTTGTCCGGGCAATCGCCGAATTCAGATCCGCCTGGCCTGCCGCAACCTGATCTTTCAGCGCCTGAACGCTAGCTTCCTGGGCCTTAAGATTCATCTCGGCCTGCACTCGATCCTGATCCGAAGCTACGCCCGCCTGCGCTAGTCCAATCGTCCGCCGGCTATCGCTCTGCACCCGAGTCAAAGTGGCCTCCGCCTGCGCCAGTTGTGCCCGCGCCGCCTCCAGACGCGCTTGCGAGTTCGCCACGTCTCCCGTCGTCGACCCTTTCGTCGATTGCCGCGTGTATTCACTCTCGCTAACCTTCGAGCGCAAGCTGGAAATCGTTGCCGCCGCGGCCCGCTCCTCTGCCTCCAGTTCCGATGGATCCAGCAAAGCGATCAGATCGCCTTGCTTTACCTGCGTCCCCTCCTCCACCAGCAGCTTGAGAATTCGCCCTTGAATCTGCGGACTAACGACAATCTGGTTCGCATCGACGGTCCCCACCAAGACCAGATCCTTCCCGCCAGGAGTAGAGAAGAAGTAGTAAGTCGAGGCAATCACCAAAATGACCGTCATAACAATCAAAAATCGATTCCGCGCACTCATCAACAATCTCCTAACATCAATCTCCTAACGGATCGCCGGAAAGCCCTCGGCCTTTCTTCGCGTACTCGCGTCGGGGCGCTTAGCGAAACAGCGCCGCCGAAATGAACTCCAGCACAAACACGCGCCGTTCCCGTATCCTCTGTTCGGACAACGGATCCACCTTGGTCAACGTTTTCATCAGCGGCGCCGCCCTGAAATAAAAGACAATCACCGCCGCTACCGATGGCAGAAAATCCATCGGGCTCACCGCCCTGAATTCCCCCGCCCGAATCCCCTCGCGCAAGACGTCCGCCAGCTTCTCGAAGACCGGACGAAAATATTTCCTGGCAATTCTGCGCATCCGGACGTTGCCTGTGCGAGACTGCATCCAGTCGCCTTGCACCACCCGCGTAAATAGCGGATTGGCAGCGAGGTAGTCGAAATACGCGCCCAGGTATTCCAGCATCTTCTTCCGCGGCGGCAATTTACTTTCCAGCACCGGCATCAATCGAGCCCGCATCCCGCCGAACACATGATCGAGCACCGCGTCGTACAGAGCGTCCTTGTCTTCGAAGTAGTAATAAATCAGCGCCTTGTTGACGCGCGCCGCCTGCGCGATGGCATCCGTCCGAGCTCCGGCAATCCCATTTTCGGCAAATTCCGCCACCGCCGCCTTCAAGATCGCGGCGCGGCTCGCCTCGGGATGCCCGCGCGTTCCCAGCCGAGGAGCAAGCCGTTCGCGGCTGGAGTGGCCCTTGGGACGATGCAATCGAGCCGTAGCGACCGATGCTTTCATATAATTAACCAGTTAGTTAGATTATAGCACGGCGCTCTGGTGCGGATAGTCCAAGAGGGGCGGGACGATTAAGGGACAAGACTGCCCGAGCCGGAAGGGCTTCCCCCCTACGTTTTGGGTGCCTCCGCGGGCGGCCCAAACGGTCCGCAGCGCCCGTGCATGGATTGACGGAGCTTCTCGCGCTCTTCGGGAGTCATCTGCTCCCACCGTTCGGTCATGCGGCGCCGCCAGTGCATATGGCCGCCGTGGCGGCCGTGGAATCCGCCGAAAAGAATCTTGCTCAGGACCAAAATTCCGATGGCTTGCCAGAAGCCGATCATGTGCCAGCCGAACAGAGCCGGCATCAGCCAGTTCCATAGCCGCATCACCACATAGCCAAACAGCGGAACAAACACCAGAAAGAACACTACGGCAAACATCATCATCTTCACTACCCTATTCACTACGCTACCCGCCCAGTCTCTTCCCATAGCCTTCACCTCATGATTTCAAAAATTCGTCGTGAATCGCCTGCAATCGCTCGCGCAAATAAAGAACCGCATAATGCTTGCGCGAGAGCAGCGTATTCACGCTTGCGCCAGATTCCGCCGCAATCTCCTTGAAGCTGTGCCCCATCAGTTCATGGGCGATAAATACTTCGCGCTGCTCCTCCGGCAACTCGTCAAGCGCAGCCTCCAGTTCTTCCAGCAACACGTTTCGCGCGTAAAGTGCCTCCGGCCCGGCATCCGGCGACGGCAGCAACTCTTCCAACTGAAGCACTTCCCGATCCTCCACAATCGCAGCCGGATCGCTCCTCAGCGCCTCCCGCTTCTTCTTGCGAAAAAGGTCCGTGATTCGATTGCGCGCTACGCGGAACAACCAGGCGGTAACCTGCTCCACCGGTTTCATCAGGCGGTAGGCCTCCACGAGTTCGTAGAAGACATCCTGCAGGATGTCTTCCGCGTCCTCACGGTCGGGCACGCGCCTGCGGATGAAGTCGCGCAGCCGGGATTGCTCCTGAGCGATCGCTCCCGAGATTCGATCGTCCTGCTCCGTCATCGCCCACCGTTTGGTCAGCGCATCATCCATCTGCTGGTGTAGACGAATGAGCGCGGCAAATATTGTATGAGGATAAGCAGAAGATACAGGAAAAACGGATGCAATCGAAAAGTCACTGTCCCGAAGTGATATGGACGGCCGAAATGCCAAGTGGCACGATCAAAGGTAGTTATGCCGCGAGTACATATCCTCATAGCCGCCGTGATTTTGTTATGGGCGCGCACGTCCTGCACATACTCGGAAACGCGTGCCCCTTTGGCAATCCCTCTGTCTGCCGACAAGCTGATTGCCCTTACCTTCGACGATGGCCCTCGGCCGTATGTCCTGTTCGGCACCAAGGGGGACCATCCGGCTCCAGGCCTTCTCGATACACTCGATAACAATGGTGTGAAGGGCACGTTTTTTGTTGTGGGGTGGCGGCTTACGCCCGGGACTTGGGGAGAACGGCGGCACGAACAGAATGTCGGCGTCACCTGCATCGACGCCGCGCAGCAAATGGTTAAGCGCGGCCACGAATTGGAAGACCACACGTTCACCCATATCGAACTGCGCGGTGCAGAGAGGACAAAGGGAGAGCAGTGGGTGGTCGGCGACGTGGAACGCGCCGCCCAAGCGATCAAGGCAGTTACCGGCACACAGCCAAGGTACGTCAGGCCCCCAGACTGGAGCATCTCGGACGATGCGCGCCTGGACCTCGAACGGCACGGCTATCGCGTCCTAACCATCTCGGCGTCGAACTCCATTGCGCTGCGCGACGTGAACTCGCTCGATTACCTGTGCACCAGGGGGAACTCGACCCAATGTCCTAAACCCTCTTTGGCGGGCGCAGTCTTGAAGCAGGTGCAACAGCGTGAGGCGAAGGGAATCTACACCCACATTATGGTGTTCCATGAGTTGTCGACAACGACGGCGATCATGCCGGAGTTGATCGGCAGTCTCAAAGCGCGGGGATACCGCTTCGTCACTTTGACTGAGTACATGAGGCTGGTAACGTCAAAACCCGCTAGCACGCGGGAAGTAGCGCGCTCTACAGGGCCCGCTGTCTTGGGTGGATCTCGGTAATCTAGACCTTCGTAATTTTAAACCTGCGTGCTCACGATCCGGCCCATGAGTGTAGTCGGGATGTTTCACCACTATTGTTTTCGGGATGCTTCCCTGATAAGTTGACACACCCGAAAGTGACCTTGCTCGCCGCGGTAGCAGGCCTCATCCTCCGCCGTGTGACCCCGGTTGTCCTTAGCTTTCGGATCAGCGCCTGCTTTTAGTAACTTCTCAGCGCCAATCGCGTCCCCGGTCATAGCAGCGGCTAAAAGCGGATTGAAGCCCGTCTTGGTTCTTGCATTCGGATTTGCTCCCGCATCAAGTAGAAGTTGCACCATCGCTCCATCCTTACATCTCTGGGAAGGAGCTTCCATCAATGCGGTCTCGCCGTCCCATTTCGTCGCATTTACGGGTACACCGCCCTTCAGCAGTTCGCTGGCCACCTTCGGATTGCACATAAAGGCCGTCCCTATGAGAGCCTCAGCACCACCGTCGGGAAACTTCGGATCAGCGCCAGCCGACAGTAGCTCCAAGGCAAAATCTGTGTAATTCCAGCGGATGGCTTCGTGGAGCGGGATCGCTCCACACTGGTCCTGAATGTTGAGCTTTGCTCCAGATTTGACCATCGCGCTGGCTTTGCCCAAGTCTCCATCCCTGATTACTTGAACCAATAGTTCATTGCTTGGGCGCAGGCAGTTAGGTTCACTCTGCGCATACGTTGACGCGGTCAACGCGAAAGACAATAAGGCAACACACAATGGCAAGCGTTTCATAACGCGCATCTTATTGGAGGCGTGCCAGAATAGTCTAGGGCATCTGTGGTTAACAGATAGCGCTCATCCTATGAGAGAGGATGTCAAGA
>PMMJ01000309.1 GCA_003162255.1 Acidobacteriaceae bacterium
GACCGACTCGATGTAGCTGGGAAGTTGTCTACGGTCTTTGTTTGGACCGTCGTAATTAAAGAGGACAAAACCGTCACGGCCATACACTCCACCCCAATTGCCACTGGTTGTGCTGTCCACTTTCCGGCAGGCCGGAGGGAGGTGAATAGATGCGGGTGTAAATGACGGGGTTTCGCCCCGATATTGGACAACAAATCTGTGCGGGCCTGGCTGGATATCAGTGAAGTAGACATAGTTGGCATCTTCTGCAGCCCTGCCGATCCNNCCGTCGATCGCGATGATGCGGCGCTCCACCTTGGGAATGCCAATCCGACCTGTCGTACCACTCGGAGCAGTGAGCTCGAAACAGCCGGTGGTGACATCAAAGCTCGCAGATATAGCCCCATAGGGCGTTGGCACGGTGCCTGAAACGCGGGTCAGCGTGCGCCCGAGGTGAGGAAGGATCTGGTATGTGGCAAAGCCCGGTGACAAGGGCAGAACACCCAAAACCTGTTCGGTGAGCCACATGGCAATACACCCCCCCCAAGCGTGGGCCAGACTGGATGAATGAGGCAATTTGTAAGACGTTGAAACGAGCTTCAAATCCCACTCCGGACTGTACCCCTCAAAAAACGAAGTCGCCCCGCATCGTATCTGGCCGCCCCAATAGTCGCGGACGGCCTCCAAAGCTTCATCGCAGTGACCCATCCGGGCCATAGCCTGGATGATTTGGTATTCACTCAATGGACTGGGGGCTAGACGGGTCACACGGTCAGCTAGCTCTTTGTGAAAGATTTCGTCCTGTTCGGCAGACGTCGGAATGTCGGCATTGACCGCCTGGCTGCACGCGAATACGCCGAAGCGATTGTACCAACGCCGGGATTCCCGCAACCCGGCAATTCGCTGCTCTGCAATCCGGTTGTACTTGTCGCGCAGGTCGGTTTGGCCAATGGAGTCCATTGCAGCAGCAAACGCACGACAACATCGTATAAACATCATACGATAGGTGTTCATGTTCTCCTCATTGACCGGATCTTCAAAATTCGCCCCTTCCCGCTCGTCTTGTCCAAAGTATGAAGCAACAGGGGTCAGTTGCATCCAGTTGTCATAAATCGAGTTGGCGTGATCGAGTTTTTCGGCAATTCCTAGGGCATATATCTCAGCGACGCTCCGGTCTCCCGTATAACGGTAGTAGTCCACGAAGCTCAGAATCCAATACAGTACATAGGATTCGATCCCGTTGCCGCCGTCGCCCAGCGTGCGATCGAGATTTTCCCGAATTGAAGTCCAGTTCCCGAATGCAACGAGCGCGGCAGCTTGTGCGCAATGGGCATCACCAGTCCAAGAATATCGGTCGCCGCGGCCCATCAGCAAGGCACCAAAGTAATCCTTGTTGAAGTTTATTTTGACGTCGTAAGCGCCCGTATACCAAATGCTTGTCAGAAGTGGATCACTGCAAGAAAAAGAACCGTTATAGTTGGTTGGCTTGACCCGACAGACCGCGCGAACTCCGGTTATATGGAATGGTTTATCGAACGTCTTGACGTGAACCCATCCGTAACGAACGCCTTCATAAAGTTCCGCACACAATTCAAGTCGATAAGTTTTCCCATGACGTTTTGGCGTCATCGGCTTGATGGTGTGTCCAGGAACTACATCTATAAAAGCGGGGGCATCATATTCGCTGATGCTCAATTCAACATCGCCAGAAAGATCTGGGCTGTCGATCTCCAACCAGGCCGCGCTTTCGACCCCGAAATCAAAACGAAGTGAACCCGCGTCATTGACCGCAATAGCCCAATTCTGTGATTTTTCGCCCGATCGCTCGACCTTGAATGCAGCCGCGTGGTCGGCTGTCACGGCAATAGGCCATAGCACATAGCATTGCGGATCGTCGTTCGCATTGAGATGGCTCCAACGATACCGCTGTAACGGGTCGGGAGATTCGGGGACCGCAACTCCGGAAAAAGCGCCTCCATTTAGTGCCGGAAATGGCTCGTCGATAGGAGAAGGCTCCTTTGCCAGGTTTGACCGGAACCAACCGCCATCGAGAGCGGCTGTTTCCCTTGCTTCCAACGCCAAGTCATTTTCCGCTCCACGGCAATATCCAGTCAAAAGGCCGAGCATTATGACTTTGGAAAGAGCGTGTATCAATTCCATAAGGTTTTACTCTCTTCCGGTGCGCGACTGCCCGCCTTCATCCGCGGACATTGACTTGGTTTATCTTGGTGAGTCGATCGCGCGAGTGAGCGCGTGCGGAAAAAGTCTCGATGCAAACTACCAACAAAGAGCATCCGCCAAACCTCGGCCCTACTGGGAAGCGCAGACTGGGGCGATTGTGTTGCGCGAGGAAACCGGTTTCACCGCAAACGCAAAGAGACCGGTGAAGAGCAGATCGCCCAGCAGCGTGTTGCGGAAGACCCAGAGGGTGCACGGGAATTCCGGGTGCCCCACGGTCAANNCCCCACCGTCAGGGCCTGGCACCATCCGGCCAAGGTCTTTGCGTAATAGGCGTCGTGCGCCCAGACCCCGGTATTGGTCACCAGATAGAATAGGATCGCATTCCCAAGCGTTCCCGCGACGAGGCCGAACGCGGTCCGCCGGCGCGCGACCAGGCAACCGATGCCCACCGCGGCGGCCACACACGCGGCGCGGAGCAACATTTCGCTGAACGGCCAAGTGTAGCCAAATCGCGTCGCGTAGTAATGATCGATCCAAAGATCGGAGAGCGTGATCGCGGCGAACGGCACGAGCCACCACCGCCAGTCGCGGAAATACACCGCGCCACAAAGCGCGAGTGCAGTAATTGGCGCCACGCTGGACAGTGCCGGCACGGAGACGAGCGCGAGGCGCCACAACGCGGCGGCGAGGATCAGGAAGAGGGCGACAAGGTTGGTTTTCATGGAGAGATCGCTGGAGGGTTATGAGAACGAAATAATCTGGATTTGAGTCGGATCGCTGTCCGGTCGCAAGGTGGCGGCG
>PMMJ01000547.1 GCA_003162255.1 Acidobacteriaceae bacterium
GAAAACACGGTAAAGGCTCACCGTAGCCGCGTCATGGAAAAGATGGAGGCACGTTCTCTGGCCGAATTGGTAAGGATGGTTGAAAGGCTCCGTATCCCACAGGCAAAAGCCTCCTAAACTAAAGCACTATATGCATTCTCCTTTCTGCTATCCCGGACTGCCCAATGCTTAATAGTATTCTCTGGCTCTCAAGTCATATATTTATCATGATTTTCCGGATTTTATGAAAACGACGAACCTGCTCGTGATCAGTGACGAAGCGATCGCTCGCGTGGGTTTAGGGCACCTGCTCGCCTCCGAAGCAGGATTCGAAGTCACAGGGGAAGCAGGCGGTAGGGACGCTATCGAGCAGGCGAGCAAGCTCGGACCCGACGTCGTCATCGTGTTCGCTGAACTCACAAAACCAAGTTGTGCGCAACTCGTCGCCTCGCTTCGCGCAGCGGTTCCTGGCGCCGGAATAGTCGTTCTGGGTCGTGAGACTCACCATGCCTACGTGGGTTTGCTACTGGCAGCCGGTGCGCTCGGATACGTTCTTCTGCACGCCACACCTCGAGAGCTGTTCACTGCCATTCGTGCCGCCTCCCACGGCCGCAGATATGTCGATCCCGAGTTAAGCGATGCACTTTTCGAATTACTTGCCCGGCAAGCAGAGTCCGGCACTAAGGCGCTCAGCCGGCGCGAAGATGAAGTTCTCAGAATGTTCGCCTTCGGCTACACTCTCAAAGAGATTGCCTCTAGCCTGAACATAAGTCGAAAATCAATTGAAACCTACCGGGCCCGAAGCCGGGAAAAGCTGGGGCTGCGAACCCGGTCGGACATCGTCCGTTATGCACTCCAGACGGGCATGTTCAACGCTGAATTCCAGCAGGCATCCTAGCCCTGGCAACCACGACCTCTTGCAGACTTTCCTGCGTTTTGCCGAACCACCTGCATGTTGCGGCGACCTCTGTCCGTCAATTGCCTGACAGAGGTCAGGAAAAATCCCGATAGACAGCTTTGATAACAAACCGTAGGGTGTGCGACACGGGGCCAATTCGGCGTGGAGCCTCCAGTCTCTCGCTAACCTCCCCCCAGATCGGGGTGCCGTGCTATGCTCGTAAACCAAGTAGAGTGTGGACTCGGCGACGCTTCTGCCGGAGGGCAACCGTTCGAAGAGTGGGCTCACTTGTTCTCATGTTCTCAAGTTGACCTGTTGGAGTCGAATATGGATCTGCGCAAATCGCGACCGTTCCTCAGTAATCTAGCAGCGATGTTTCGCGGTGAGCCATTTGATGCAAGACAAGACACGGAAGAAATCAGGCAACTGAGAGAAGCGATCATAGAGCACGGGCAAATGGTTTATCAGCAGTATTTGCATCAGCCAGTCCGCATCGAGGTAAAAGAATTAGCCTTCCGCTTCAGGGAAACACCTCGCAACATCGTCACGGCGTTGATTCTGCTGGAAGAAGAGGGGTGGGCTAAGCGCACGAAGTATCGAGGACTGTGGTACTTACGAGTGCCGCCCCAGAACAGCAATCGTGAGGTGATCAAGAGCCATGAAGACCAACGAAGCATCTGAACATGAAGTACGTCAGCCGCCTGACCAACTCCGGAAGAAGCCCTACGAGACCCCAAGAATTACGCCCCTGACCCCGGATCAGGCGAAGGCTAAACTGGCTGCGAGCGTGCTGACAGGTGACTGCGAGGCCGAAGCGATGCTAAGGCTCGTTTCTTAGACTACCAGCCCGCTAATTCTCATATAACCCCCATTTTTGCCTGGAAATGTCCGTCGGGCAATTGGCGACATTTGTCAGGCCAAAGCCGGATAGACGGCGTTGCTCGCACAAGGTACGGTAGACAACGCTGGGGCGCTGCGGCGCAGAGTTACAAGCCCAGTAGTGTTCCTCCCACAATTACGGCTCTGCGCCATTTTCTCAACTTCTGGCCAGGATGTTACTTAGTGAACATGATTACCTTTGAGGCCCGTTGCAGGTCGGGACACTGCTTGGTAGCCGTCGTACCCATGATGGACAAACACCTCCAGCCGGAGTTTCACGTGGTCGTTTTTCGGCACGGACACGAGGTCTATGAGGAAACGGAAAGGAGCCTGGAGGAGGCGATTGAGACCGCCAAGGCGTACTTGGATTGGCGGACAGAGCAAGACTTGGATAGTTAGCTGACAAGTTCTACAAATCAGGAGGATGGATCGATGTTCACACGCATTGTCGAATGCCAAGCGAAAACGGGCATGAGCGAAGAAGCAGTCAAGAAGGTGCGCCTTGAAGTACTGCCTATCTTACAGAAGCAGCCGGGTTTCGTAGACTTGATTGCTCTCCGGGCCAGCGATGACCAACAGCGGGTCGTGTGCCTCAGTTTCTGGGACACAAAGGAAAGCGCGGAGCGTTACCACCGCGGGCATTACGACTCAGTGGTTCAGACGTTGAAATCGGTGCTCGAAACCAAGCCCATGCAGGAAACGTTGCGAGTGGAGATCTCGACCGCCCACCATATTGCGGCTAGTCGCGCCGCCTAACGCAGGCAGTAAACCAAGGTTGTGAGCTGCGCTGTGTCCTTGTTGCCGACGGGTTCTGGGGGCCACGTCGACAAAGGCGATGAGGGTCTCCTCAATCGTTACGATTCGCCGTCGGCAAGGTTCCCCGGTCCTCCAACGTTACGGGACAATATCATCGTCGTCGTTGCGACGGCGGACTGCGCACTTTCTGTCGGCAAACCGTCGTCTAGGCCACGACACCTGTGCACAGCCCCAGCACGGCTTGCGGTAAAGTACCGCGCTACGTAGGGGAAATGACCGACACGCTTCGGGAAATGCCATTACATACAACCCAGTGTATACAACGCTATTATGCAGACATATAGCACACGGCTCCAGAAGATGGCTTTTATGTCAACGCCCACAACCTCAGGATGGGCGCACGTGGACCATTCTGAGGGGGGCTCAAGCAATGACTCTCGGGGCGAGACTTGTAGCGTCGTGTGGACTTGCGTTGGCGCATCTCGGTTGGATGGGAGCGATTTCTTACCGTTCCATGCTTCGCGTAGACGAAGATCAAAGCCGGGTCATGCACGCGCACATCGTTCTGCAGAAGCTGGATACCGTGCTCGTGCACTTGATCTCCGCAGGAACGAACCAGCGCAGCTTCACCTTCACCTTCATCAGTGACGAACACTATCTTTCATCGAACAAGGCCGATCTCGTCGATATCCGAGACGACTTGAACGACTTGGGTCAATTGACCTCCGACAATCCGCGGCAACGGCAGGCTTTGCAGGAACTCCGGCCGCTTGTTTCAAACGAGCTTTCTGAGTTTCCTGAGAATCTCACGCCCGGCAGCAAGAGAGGAACGACTACGGTGCGCGGAGGCATGGAAACACGGTCGCTGCTGGGGATCATATTTCTCGTCATGCAGATGAAAGAGCAAGAAAGTCGGCAGTTGATTCGCCGATATCAGGCCGCCCAGGCAATTTCATTCCAGATAAAAGCCGTCATCGTGTTTGGGAACATCCTGGGCGTGCTGTTCCTCGCGGGTGCAGCATTTGCCATCGATTTCGAAAAATTCCGCGAGACCGTCAAGCAACTGGCCCAGTTCTGGTTAGGAGTGAATCAGCCGCCCCCCCGAGCGGGCGTTCAAGGGGGATAAGGGATGGCTGCCAAAAAGAAAAGCGCATTGGGAGAGGAGGTTCCACTTACATCGAAGCGTCCGCTTCGCCTCCTGATTGTGGAAAACGCGCCTGCGGATGCGGAGCTGATCGTCGCCACTTTGAAGCGTGCTGGTTACTCCCTCTCCTTTGATATCGTCGACTTGCCAGTACCCTTCCAGGAGCGCCTACAGCGGGCCGATTACGATCTTCTCATCTGTGCCCACAACCTGCGCTCGTGGACGGGGCTCGATGCGCTCGAAATGCTTCATCAATCCAAGAAGGAAATTCCTTTCATCGTGGTCACGGGGACCCTGGGAGATGAGGCCGCAGTTGAATACATCAAGCACGGAGCCTCCGACTATGTTCTCAAGAGCCGTCTTGAGCTTCTCCCGATTGCGGTCGGCCAGACCCTGCGAGAAAAGGTACACCGGGACGAAGAAGCCTGGCTTTATGCTCGGATACTGGCGGCTAAGAAAGAGTGGGAACTGACGTTCGACTCGGTGCCAGACGCGGTACTGATCATCGACGACCAATGTCGCGTGCAGCGCGCCAATCAAGCCGCCAGCGAAATATTTGGAATGCCGTTTTCCGAACTGATCGGCCAGCCGTGTTACGAGGTGTTGCACGGTCTTCCGCACGCCCCGCCAGACTGTCCACATGAACGGCTCCTGGCCACCGGCGCAGCTCAGCGGAATGACTTTGAAGAGTCTCGCTTGGGCAGGACCTTCGACGTAACCAGCACGCCTCTGCAAAACACGAATGGAACGTTCAAAGGCTGCATTCATGTACTGCGAGACGTGAGCGATCGAAACCGGGCCGAGCAAGCCTTGCGAAATAGCGAGGAACAACTACGGCTTATTCTTACCTCCACCGCAGAGGCAATTTACGGGCTGGATGGTGAGGGCAATTGCACCTTCTGTAACCCGGCGTGCCTCCGCTTCCTGGGCTATCGAGATCCCCAGGACTTGTTGGGAAAGAACATGCACTTACTCGTGCATCATACTCGGGCTGACGGTACTACTTCCGTCTTGGCGGAATGCCCGATTGATATTGCCCGTCGAGAGGGCAAAAGCACTCACGTCGTTGACGAAGCGCTGTGGCGCCGCGATGGGACGAGCTTCCCGGCCGAATATTGGTCGTATCCGATAGAGAAAAACGGGCGTCAAGTCGGATCAGTCGTGACTTTCCTCGACATCTCAGAACGCAAACGCGCGGAACAAACGCTTCGGGATTCGGAGGAGAAGCACCGTGAATTTATCGAGAACGCCACCTATGGATTGTTCAGATCGGATTCGCAAGGAACTCTGTTGGACGTCAATCCAGCGTTGGTCTCGATGTTGGGCTACGGCTCCAAAGAGGAACTCCTCGCGCGTAACCTAGACCGCGATATCTACGATAATCCCGCTGACCGTACCTCGACTCTGCAAACCTTGCGGCGTTTTGGAAAAGTCGACGGCCTTGAGCTTAATTGGAGACGCAAGGATCGCACGATAATTGTCGTCCGTTTGTGTGGACGGGTGATCAAGGGCCATGAAGGCCAAATACCGTGCTTCGAAGGGATCGCGGAGGATATCACAGAAAGGCGAACCCTGGAGGAGCAGTACCGCCAAGCCCAAAAAATGGAGGCTATGGGAAGACTGGCGGCAGGAGTTTCCCACGACTTTAACAATCTTCTCGGGGTGATCATCGGCTACAGCGACTTGCTGCTGGCAGCGCTTCCTGCGGATGGTCTATTGTGGCACAGAGTTGGAGAAGTCAAAAAGGCGGGACAACGAGCCGCTTTGTTGACCAGTCAAATGCTGGCATTCAGTCGAAAACAGGTACTTACGCCAAGGGTTCTCGATCTCAACGCCGTGGTCAGTGACACCAGCACAATGCTCATTCGCCTGCTCGGCGAAGATATCGAACTAGTCACCAAACTGCATCCCGCACTCGACCATGTGAAGGCCGATCCAACACAAATCGAACAAGTCCTCATCAATCTGGCTATTAACGCTCGCGACGCCATGCCCCATGGCGGCAAACTGTTCATCGAGACCACGAACGCAAAACTTGGCCAGCACTGCGGTCAACACCACGACATCGAAGCGCAACCCGGAAATTACGTCTTGCTCGCTGTCAGGGACACGGGCATCGGAATGGACAAGAGAACTCAAGCGCGCATGTTCGAGCCCTTTTTCACCACTAAGGGGGTGGGTAAGGGCACCGGACTTGGTCTTGCGACGGTATACGGAATCATCAAGCAAAGCGGCGGTTGTATTTCCGTTTGCAGCGAGGTTGGAAAAGGTTCAACCTTCAACGTATACATGCCCCAAGTCAATGAAATCCTGAACCCGGTCCAGCCTGAGGCGACCACCCCCTTCCCGCAAGCTTCAGGAACGATCCTTTTGGTCGAGGACGAAGAATCGCTCAGGGAACTTAGCCATCGATTGCTTGAGAGCATGGGATATGGGGTGATGGAGGCCGCTAATGGCGCCGACGCGATACGCATCGCTGGACAATGTCCCGATCCGATTCAGCTTTTGATCACTGACGTAGTCATGCCGGGTATGAGTGGCCGGCAACTGGCTGAGTTATTGCTGGCCATGCGTTCACAAATGAAAGTGTTGTATGTGTCGGGTCACACCGAAGATGTGATCGTGCACCACGCAATCCTGAAACCCGGCGTGGCTTTCCTGCAAAAACCGTTCACGCGGGATGCGCTTGCGAAGAAAATACAAGAGGTTTTGGGAGAATCGCGAGGGAAGACCGACAAGCACAGAGGAGCACACCCATGAAGACCGACACCGAAGCCGGCCTCAAGTTGCTAGTGATCGATGACGAATCTCAGAATCTAGGGTTGATCGAGTCGGCTCTGGAGCAACAGGAGCTTGAGATTATCACGGCCGCCGATCCGGAGGTTGGCCTCGCCCTCTTTCTGGAACAGCGTCCCCAGATCGTACTTCTGGATTTGATGATGCCAAAGATAAGCGGAATGTCTCTCCTGGAACAAATTCTAGCAACCGATCCAGCGACGGAAGTGATCCTGATGACAGGGTATTACACCGCCGAATCTGCCGTCGAAGCGATTCGCAAGGGAGCGGCCGATTATCTGACCAAGCCCCTTGATATCCGCGCTCTCGCCGACCGAATTTCCAAGTTGATCGCAGAACGCCGCCTCCGGCGATTGGCATTGGATCTCGACCAGAAGCTGGTCAATGCCTTCCAATTGGAGGGTATTGTTGGCCGCAGTCCGCTCATCATGGATGTGTTCGCCACTATTCGCCGGATAGCCCCCCATTTCAGGACGGTGCTTCTAACTGGAGACACGGGAACGGGAAAGGAACTCGCGGCCCGTGCCCTTCACCGGTTGAGCCCCGCATCGGGTAAACCGATGGCCATCTGTAACTGTTCGGCATTGGTCGAGACCTTGTTCGAAAGCGAGTTATTCGGCTATGTGCGAGGAGCATTTACCGGCGCTGCCCATGATAAGATCGGGCTCTTTGAGTATGCCCATCAAGGAACCGTATTTCTGGATGAAATCGGTGACATGCCACTCGCAGGCCAAGCCAAGCTGCTCAGAGTGCTTCAAAATCAAGAAGTCCAGAGAGTGGGATCGCCCGTGCTTCGGAAGGTGGACGTTCGCGTTATTGCTGCGACCAACCGGGACCTGCGCGCTTTAGTCCAAGAGCATAAGTTCCGCGAAGATCTCTATTACAGACTATCCATGACTGAAATCTCGTTACCCAAACTGGCGGACCGAAAGGAAGACCTCCCCTTACTGCAAAGGTATTTTGTGGAGAACTTTTCCATGCAATACGGAAGACATATATCTGGGATTACACGTCGCGCCCAAGCACTATTGGCTCGTTACCATTGGCCAGGTAACGTCCGAGAATTAGAGAACGTGCTTGGGAATGCCTGCATGATGGTCGAGGGAAGTGTCATTGACGCAAAAGACCTGCCACCGCATCTCCGGAAAGTGCCGGAACGTTCGGATGACAACCAGCTGCTGTCGATGGAGGACGTTCAGGGGCGTCATTTGCTGCGGGTGTTGGAGCAAGTGGGGGGCGACAAGAGCCGTGCCGCGGAAGTGCTGGGGATTGCACGGTCGACACTTTACAACATGCTGGCCAGGATAGCGCCACCCGAGAAGGCCAAGATGCACCTGCTGCCTTAACCGTGGGCTAGACGTAGCACGACGTCTCGATCACGACACCAAACTTACTCCATCGGTTATCGGAATGGAGTCGCACCGCGCAAGCCAAGACAGAAGTGGAACGCTGTGAACGGCTTATGGGCACATCTCCGTGACAACTGTATAAATCTTGGGCACCATGGATACGGTGTCTATCAACATGTCAAGACGGCGCTTCGTGCGGTTGCCGAACTAACTGTCGATTTAGAGTGTCCATGATCTGAACACGTCGAGAGGTTCCATCCCCTTTGGCAAACGGTTCTTTTGCCGCAAGCTTACAGGGATTGTTCGGTCTCTCCGTTTCCAAGCCGGCAGTATTACGAGATTGCGGAGACGAACTCCTCGCCAGACACTGGACCCGCGCTGAACTTCCTACTTTCGTAACTCTTCGAATTTTCCCCCGCAGGCTAGAATCCGATAGAGTCGCAGGAAAAGTGTCGGAAGTTATGAATCAGCAGGAATTCCCACCGGAGAGCCAGATCAGCTCGGAAGCGATTCCGATTGAAGTAAGTCGGATCGAAGGTCATGAATGGTGGCTGTGGGGGTTCGCGGTTGCAGTAACACTGGCATTGACGCTGGGGATCGTCTCGTTCACGTTTCCCTGGTTTGCCCGGGAGACCGACGCTGCGTACTGGTTCGATCTCAAGGAATGGGTACGCGCGCTGGCAGGTCTTGTATTACTGTTCGACTTGTACGCAATTTATCAGCATTTACAGCTGCATCGCATTCGGCGCCAGCTGGCTGAGAGGGACGAGCTTTTTCACCTCATCAGTGAGAATGCCGCTGACATGATCGCGCTCGTAGACAGCGCTGGCCGCCGCCTGTACAACAGCCCTTCCTATCAAAAGGTGCTTGGGTATTCTCCGGAAGAGCTGAAAGCCACTTCTTCGATGGAGCAAATTCATCCCGAGGATCGCCCGCGAGTATTACAGGCCGCGGAAAAAGCCCGCTTGACCGGTCAGGGAGAGCGGGTGGAATACCGGATACGTCACAAAGACGGTTCCTGGCGCACGCTGGAATCAACCGCGTGCGTAATCCGAAACGCAAAAGGCGAGACCGACAAAGTGGTGATCGTGAATCGCGACATCACCGAGCGGAAGCGAGCCGAGGAGATGCTGGTACACAATGCATTTCACGACGGGCTCACCAATCTGCCCAACCGCGCTCTTTTTCTGGACCGCTTGCAGCACTCTCTCACTCTTTCCAAGAGGCACCCGAACTACAAATTCGCGGTGCTGCTCATTGATATCGACGAGTTCAAAATCATCAATGACAGCCTGGGGCACGCGGCAGGCGATGAGCTGCTGATTCAAGTCGGGCAAAGGTTGAAGGACTCTGTCCGGCGAGCCGACATGGTATCGCGCCCGCGCACGAGCGGCGTGCCCGACAGACCCGCCAACGACGACACCCTCGCGAGACTCGGCGGTGACGAATTCGCCATCCTGCTCGATGACATCCGAGACCCCATTGAAGCGATACGCGTTGCCGAGCGACTGCAAGCGGAACTCGCGACTCCCCTTGTAGTCGACCAGCGTGAGATAGTAATTTCGGCGAGCATCGGAATCGCCGCCAGTGCCAGCCCTCACACCCACGCCGAAGACTTGCTGCGCGATGCAGACATCGCCATGTACCGCGCCAAGCGGGGTGGGAAAGCTCGCTGCGAAGTGTCTGACCCCGCCATGCATGCCAGTGCAGTCAAGCGGTTGAGCCTGGAGACCGATCTGCGGAGGGCCCTCGAACGGGGAGAATTCCGCGTTTACTACCAGCCGATCGTGTGGTTGCAGACCGGCGAAATTGCAGGCTTTGAGGCGCTCACGCGGTGGCAACGTCCCGAAGGCATACTTTCACCGATTGAGTTCATCGCAGTCGCCGAGGAAATTGGGCTCATCATTCCCATGAATCGGCAACTGTTGCGCGAAGCCTGCCAACATCTCCGATTCTGGCAGTCGGAATTTCCTTCCATCCCGCCCCTGACCATGAGCGTGAACGTCAGCCCCAGGGAGTTTGCCCAGCCCGATCTAGCCGGCGAGATCCGCAAGGTGCTGGAGCAGACCGGCGTTGATCCCAGCTGCTTGCACCTCGAAATCGTAGAAACGATCGCCATGGGGGACGCGGAGAAATCTGGTCACGTGCTCGCGCAATTGAAGGCACTTGGCGTGCGCTTGAGCATCGATGATTTTGGCACCGGATATTCCTCACTCAGCCGCTTGCACCGGATCCCAGTGGATATTTTGAAAATCGACCGCGCCTTTATTTCGAACATGGACCACGACCCGGAAAGCCGCGAGATCGTGCGGACCATCATTATGCTCGCCCACAATCTCGGTTTGAAGGTTGTTGCCGAAGGGGCGGAGACGGAAGAGCACATCAAGCTGCTGAAGCAGCTCGATTGCGAGATGGCACAAGGGTACTTTTTCTCCCGGCCCGCCGAGGATAAGGCTATGTCGAAGTTGTTAGCCGGTAACTGTCGCGCTGCCGCCAAGTCCGTCGGTCGTTAGGACACGCCTTCATCTTCTCCACCTTGAATGGGGGTCATAATCCAACGATCAGAACCGTCGCAGTTTGGTCCAACTTCATCTGCATATGTCCAATATTCGGAATGGCGGCTGCCTGGGGACGATGGTCGCTGGTCTGAAGCGGACTTAAGCCCTTGGCCTCCCACTACATAGGTTTGTTTCGTGGGAGAAGGTCTTTTGGAACGAAACCTGCACTGAAGGTCAGAGAGAGTTGAGGCAATGCTGCAATTCCGTATGCATCTGACTTCTCCGATTCTGAAAGAGCAGATCCTTTTCTGAAGGTACCTAAAGCCTCTGCGCAACTAATGGATACCGCAGTCCATCTCGACCCGCGTCATGGCTCCCGCCTGCGCGAGTTCGCGAACCTGCGCCAGCCTTGGTTCGTAGGGCTTCTCTTCGTCCTCCTTCTCGCCACCCAGGCGCTCGGCTTCCTCGTGCTCGGAACCGGCCTGGCGGGTTGCGGCCTCTCCGAGTCCATTATCGTCCTGGACAATCTTCTCGCCATCGCTTGTGCCTGGATTGCTTTCCGCCGCGCCCAAGGCACGATCGCCTTGTTCTGGTTTCTGTTCACCGTCGTTCTCATGGTCTTGCTCATTCCCACAGTCATTCAGACCTACGACACCCTGTTCGACCAAACCGTCTTGTCGAACTCGGCCCAGAACCTGCTCTATGCCCTCTACGGCGCTCCCATCCTGATGATGCTCTTCCTTTCGGAGACGCATCGGCGCGCCCGCGTGAAGTCCGAGATCTTTCTCGATTTCTTTCAGGTCGCCATCGTCGTCGGCCTCGTCTACTCCACCTTCTTCTTTCTTCCCGCGCAGCGGATGTTGCCCGCCGATGCGCTCCTGCACGATATCAGCCTCAGCGATGTGCAAAGCTTGCTCCTCCTGATCGCAGTTTTGGTGCGCCTGCAGTTCGCCCGTGTCCCCAGCACTCGCAATCTGTTCCTGCGGTTGGCCCTATTCCTCATCGTCTGCGCGGTCGCAACCTTCGTCGGCGACTGGATCTACCTCCACTACTCCTCTTCCGTCAGCGCGTGGTTTGATCTGGGCTGGGCCGTTCCGTAGGTTGCCGCTGGCCTCATCGCCCTCACTTGGGTTCCTTCCCCCGAGCCCGAATCCACTCCAGAACCCGCGAATTTCCTCGGCTTTCTCGGCGCCAACGTGGTCCTGGTTGCCATGCTCGCCTGCATCAATTTGCTGATGGACCGCTGGAAGCAGGCGCACGGAGAAATTCTCACCGACGTGGCCATCGCCGCGTCGCTGCTCGCCTTCACCTTGCGCCTGGCCCTCACCCAGTTCCACCAGCAACAGGAAATCGCCCACCGCAAGGCCGCGCAAAAACAGGCGACTGCCTCCCACCAGGAAGTCGGCCGCTTGCTCGACGATTCCCGCCGCCAAACTGCCGAAATCACCCAGGTCAGCGAACTCGGGAGCCTCCTCCATGCCTGCACCTCCCGCGAAGAGGTCTTTCGCCTCATCCCGGAACGCTTGCGCCGTCTGTTTCCAGGCGCTTCCGGCGCCATCTCCCTGCTCAGCGCCTCCGGAAACCGTGTCGACTCCGCCGCTCAATGGGGCGTCAATCCCACCGACCAGATCTTTTCTCCCGAACAATGTTGGGCTCTGCGCCGCGGATGCACCCATGTTCATCCTGGCGGACGCTCCGAACCGCGCTGCTCTCACCTGCTCGGCGAAGGCGCTTCGGTCTGCATTCCGCTTATCGCCAACGGCGACGCCATCGGAACGTTCTCCCTCCAGGAAGACGATCGGTTGTCTCCCATTCCTGACCGTGCTCCTGACGCCGACGCTCTGGCTCGCCGCCGCCAACTCGCCGACACCGTCGCCGAACACATTGCTCTCGCCATGGCCAACCTGAGCCTCCGCGAAGCGCTCCGTCTGGAGGCCATCCGCGACCCGCTCACCGGCCTCTACAATCGCCGCTACATGCAGGAGTTCCTCGAGCGCGAACTCCACTCCGCTCGCCGGAAACGCCGCCCCCTTGCGGTCATGATGCTCGACCTCGACCACTTCAAACGCTACAACGACAACTTCGGACACTCCGCCGGTGACCAGGCCTTAGCCGTTGTTGGCGAGACTCTTCTGCGCTGCGTGCGCGCCGACGACGTAGCCTGCCGCTACGGTGGCGAAGAATTCGCCCTCATCCTCCCCGAGTGTTCTCTTCGCCAGGCCACGGTTCGCGCGGAGGAAATCCGCAGCTGCATCAGCGAATACCACGCTCGGCGCTCCGACCGGGCGGCCGATACTCTGACCGTTTCCATCGGCGTCGCAGCCTTCGATGAAACCACCGATCGCGTCGATCTTCTGCTCAAGTTCGCCGACGAAGCTCTCTACGAAGCCAAGCGCGCCGGTCGCGACCGCGTGGTCGCCGCCCACCCCGCAGCCGGTTTGCCCGAATCAAGTTTCCTCGATCCGGTTCCGGTCAGCATAGCTTCGACCAAAAGCACTTAACCCGCTGCACCCATACACCCTTTCCCTTTACTTAGCAGCTTCTTGCTAGAGAAGGCGCGCAGATACTGCGGAAGACCGCCCGCCTTTGTCTAGAATCTGGAAAAGTGTCTGCAAGCAGGGCACGAATCCTATATTCGCGATCAGGCGAGGCCGACAGCCGATAGCGAGCCTTATTCGGCTAACGTCCCCTCTGGGTCAAGAAAGGATGGCCCTTCGCGGAGAGTGTAGCGGCATCACCCCGATGCCTCGTTAGGGCCAGGGTTGTGCCAGGAGCCTGCAGCAATGATCGTGTCAGCCTCTTTCGGTCCCCAGCTGCCGCGCTTGTAGGGGCGAGCCCGGTGGTGGGTCCTAAGAACTGGATCGACCACTGCCCACGCGGCCTCAACCGCGCCTTCACGCGTAAAGAGCGCTCCATCGCCGATCATGGCGTCGCCCAAAAGCCGCTCGTAGGGCGCTTCCTCTCCCGGCTGATCTTCGAAGAGGTAGAGCTCACGCTGTTCCCCGACGAAATCTTTTCCTGCGAGCTTGACGCGAGCGGCGAGGGCAATGGCAGAACTGGGAGAGAGCCGGAAGCGCAGGTAGTTGGCCGGGCCGACCTTTGGAATTGGCGCCGAGTCGGCAAAAAGCCTCTGCGGTGGTGGCTTTAGCTCCACTATGACCTCGGTCGCGGTATCGGGCAGGTATTTGCCGGAGCGCAGGTACCAAGGTACCCCTTCCCAGCGCCATGAGTCGATGAACAGCCGCACGGCGCAGAAGGTCTCGACGTCGGAGTTCTTCGCCACGTCTGGCTCCTTCCGGTAGCCTGCGTACTGGCCGCGCACCAAGTCGCCGGGCTGCAGAGGGCGCATGGCTTGAAAGACCTTCGCTTTCTCGCTCTGCACGGCTCCAAAGTCCCTGCCGGACGGCGGTTCCATGGCAAGCAGCGCTATGATTTGGAAGAGGTGGTTCTCGATCACGTCGCGCAGACAGCCGGCAGTTTCGTAAAATGCGCCGCGTCCCTGGACGCCGAAATCCTCGGATAGGGTGATCTGGACGCTGGCCACGTAGTTACGATTCCAGATCGGCTCCAGGAACGAATTGGCGAAACGGAAATAGAGGATATTCATGATCGCCTCTTTCCCAAGGAAGTGATCGATGCGGAAGATCGAGTTTTCCGGGAACACCGAGCGCGCGACCTGGTTGAGTTCTCGCGCGGAAGCCAGGTCGCGTCCAAAGGGCTTTTCGACAATGACGCGCGCATTCTCGGCCAAGTTCGCGGCGCCGAGTCCTTTGATCACGGTCTCGAAGAGTGAAGGCGGGATCGCGAGGTAGTGTGCCGGGCGCCGAGCGCCACCCAGCGCCCGTTTTATAGGTGCGAACGTCGCCGGGTCTTTATAATCCCCACTGACGTACGTGACCAGGGACAGAAGATGCTTTAGAGCACGCTGGTTATCAATTCCGCAAGAGCGCTTAATGCTGTCGGCTATGCGTTTGTGCAGACGTGCCAGACTCCACTCTGGGAAGGCGACACCGATTACCGGGACCTTGAGCGTACCGCGTTTCGCCATCGCATAGAGTGCCGGAAAGATCATCTTGTGGGCGAGATCGCCCGTCACACCGAAGAGCACTAGCGCGTCCGAACGGGAGGGGGGCATCAGGCGCCTTCCTTCTTGACGGCGGTCTTTTCCTGATCGCCGCCGAAATCGGTCGATTGGAATCGTGAGTTTTCTCGCATCGCGGTCATCGTTGCCATAGGATTCGAGACTCTTCCAGTGGAACCACAACGCCGTCGTGGTGCGGCATCACTCGTGCCGTATAATCTTTCGCCGGACGTGAAGCGGGTACCGCCGCGCGATAGACGCAACCGTGGGATGCGTCGGGCAGCGGTTGTGCGCACTTCATTTCCTCGCGTACCGGATCGCCACCGTTGATCCCATCCGCATAAAGCTCAACCCCCACCGCGTTCGGGTCGAGATCGTTCAAAAAGATCTCAACTTCAAACAAGTGGCGATCGGCGTTGGTTTCGACCCGCAAGCTTCCGAAGCGCAACGAGTCCCATTTGGAGTCCAACGCGTGCTGCCAATCGACCATTTGCCTGCCCACCGCGCCTTTGTTCTGCGAGCGGTCGCGGTAGACAGCTGCAGCCGGAAGGTAATGTTGCTCAGTGTATTCGCGTACCGCGCGGTCGGCGGAGAAGCGTGGCGTCAACCGCGCCATACTTTCCCGCATCCGCGCAACCCACGCAGTCGGAATGCCGTTCTGGTCTCGGGTATAAAACTCCGGGATCACTTCCCGTTCAAGCCGCTCGTACAGCGCGTCGGCTTCGGTCGCGTCCCAGGCCGGATCGTGGTCATGCTCCTGGCCGTCTCCCAATGCCCATCCCACTTCAGGCGTGTAGGCTTCCGCCCACCAGCCATCCAATTCCGAGAGATTGATGCCGCCATTGACAAGCACCTTCATGCCACTCGTCCCGCAAGCCTCCCAGGGCCGCCGCGGCGTGTTGATCCAGACGTCNNACGTCCACCCCCTGCACCAGGTGTTCCGTTAGCAGCATGTCGTAGTCGCTAAGAAAAATGATGTGCGGGCGGGTCTCGGGCTGGCGGATGAACCTCACCCATTGCTGAATCAGCGCCTTCCCCGCCTCGTCCTCCGGATGGGCCTTGCCCGCGATGATGAGTTGCACCGGGCGCTGAGAATTGGCCAACAGACGAAGCAGCCGCTGCGGATCGTGCAGCAGCAGGTTCGGTCTCTTGTAGGTCGCGAAGCGCCGCGCAAAGCCCAGGGTCAATGCGTTGGGATCGAATAGATGTTTCGCCTGGTCAACCGCCTCGGGTGACGCGCCGGACGCAGCCAGTTCACGGGATAGTCGTCCGCGCGCGTATTCCACAAGAGACTTGCTGGCGCCGGTACGGAATTGCCAGAGCGTGGCGTCGGAGACGCGCCGAATGTCCTGCTCCAGGTTTTCCGTCGTCCCCAGCCAGCGGTTTTTTCCGCAGCCGGTCGTCCAAAGATCGTCGGCGGAGGCCGAGTCCCAACTGGGCATGTGCACTCCGTTAGTCACGTGTCCGACGGGCACTTCGTTCGCTGGCCAGCGCGGGAAGAGAGGTTCAAAGAGCTGCCGGCTGACTTCCCCATGCAAGCGGCTTACGCCATTCACCGCCCCGCTCCC
>PMMJ01000516.1 GCA_003162255.1 Acidobacteriaceae bacterium
ATGTCGAACGTGCCGCCACCCAGATCGTAAACCACCACGATGCCGTGCTTCTTTTTGTCCAGGCCGTACGCGAGCGACGCCGCCGTCGGTTCGTTCACCAGCCGCAAAACATTCAGCCCCGCTATGCGTCCGGCATCTTTCGTCGCCTGACGCTGCGCGTCGTTAAAATATGCGGGGACGGTTATGACGGCCTGAGTTACGGGCGCTCCGAAAAAACGCTCGGCATTGCGCTTCAGTTGGCGCAGCACCAGCGCCGAAATCTCAGGCGGCGTGTAGGTTCGCTCACCGATCTTGATCCGCAGAACTTCTCCCGCCTGAAGATCTTCCGCCAACCGGAACGGAAATAATTTCAGTTCGTCCTGTATATCGTCGACGCCGCGCCCCATCAGACGTTTGATCGAGTAAACGGCCCGCTCGGGGGTTTCGATCAGATACTTACGCGCGGCGTTGCCCACCACGATCTGGTTGTTCTCGTCGAGCGCCACCACCGAAGGGACAAGATTTAGCCCGTCTTCACCGGGGATGACGAGAGGGGAATCCCCCTGCATATAGGCCACGAGCGAGTTCGTGGTGCCGAGATCGATGCCGACGATGTAGTCAGTAGCCATTTGTAATTTCTGATTTGTAATTTGTAATTGGGATCGTTGATGGTGCGTTGCACTCAAAGTGCAAATTACAAATCACAAATTGCCAATTATTCCATTGCCTCATTCATATCCCGTACTAAGTTGCGGACATAATTCCTGCGGTTCAGCACGTCGAGCATCTTGGCCAGGATTTTCCGCCGGCCTTCTTCGGTTGCGTTGGCGGCTCCACCGTCAACGGATTTATCCCACTCTTTCCACTCGGTCTTCAGCTCGGTCAACAGCGCGTCGTATTTTTCTTCGAGCGACAGTTTGGCCTTGCCGATTTCCTCGAGCAAGGCTGGGTCGTCTTCGCCCATTTTTTTCTGGCCGCGCAGTTCTTCCAGATGCATATTGAGTTCGAAGACTTCCTCCAAAAGATCGGGGGGCACGACCTGCTTCTTCAATTCCCCGGTAGCGCGCGCCTTCTCCGTTGCCTGTTTCGATTGCTCTTCCAGTTCGACGCCTTCGAGGCGCAATAAGTACTCCGTGCGCTTGATGGGATCTTTCAGCGTGCGGTACGCGTCGTTGAGCATGGAACCTTGTTCCAGGCTCCAGGAACGTTCTTCGGCGTTCGCCTGCGCAAATACGTCAGGATGGAGGCGGCGGCTCAGCGCGTAGAACTCTTTTTCCAGTTCGGCCACGTCCAGGTTGAGCTTGCGCGGGAATCCAAAAAACGTGAAATAGTCCACCGGGACCGGCGGCTGCACCTTGCCGCACGAACTGCAAAAATGCACCGCGCGCATGGTGCCGCACGACCAGCAACTCGGGGTTGCTTCTCCGGACGCTTGTCCGGACGATGAACTGGGCATGATCAGCGACGATTTGGAGTCTGAATTTGCCATACAAAATTTAGGGCGAGCGCACGGCCCGCCCTCTTGCCACTGGTTGTGTGGTGACGGGCTCTGGCCCGTCCGGACGGGGCGGAGCCCCGTCACCACACGATCTCTTCTACGAGAACGAGCTTCCGCAGCCGCAGGATTTGGTCGAGTTCGGGTTGACGAACACGAATCCCTGCTGCATCAGAGTTTCCTGGTAATCGAGAGTCATCCCGTGCAGATAGATGAAAGACTTCGGGTCCACAAAAATCCGCACNNTCAGGCCCGAGCATCCGCCGCCCTGCACGCCCAAACGAAGGCCGCCCTGCTCCGGCGAGACATTTTCTTTCACCATGGCGGAACGAATTCTCTTGAGCGCGTTGTCGGTCACCTGGATGCCCTTGGCCGGCACTGTGGGTGCTGCGGTTTTGACTGCCTGTTCCATGTCTCCTTAGAACGCCTCGGGCTGCGAGCCTCGAGCTGCGAGCGAGCAAAACCCCAAGCGGCGACTGGTTGCTCGAAGCTCGCGGCTCGTAGCTCGCAGCGATTTTACTGCGCTGCCCGCACTTCCACTGGCTTCGCGGTTTCCTGCTTCTTCTTCCAGTCGCCGATCGCGGCTCGGATAGCATCCTCGGCCAGCACCGAACAGTGAATTTTTACCGGCGGCAAGGCCAGTTCCTTCACGATTTCGGTGTTCTTGATCTCGAGGGCTTCGTCAACTGTCTTGCCCTTGACCCACTCGGTCGCCAGCGAAGACGATGCAATCGCCGAGCCGCAGCCGAAGGTTTTGAATTTCGCGTCTTCGATGATGTTGGTCTGCGGATTCACCTTGATCTGCAGTTTCATCACGTCGCCGCACTCGGGCGCGCCGACCAGGCCGGTGCCCACATCGGCATCCTTCTTGTCCATGGAGCCGACGTTGCGTGGATTGTTGTAGTGATCGATCACTTTATCGCTGTATGACATTTCTTGCTCCTCACGCTTTGGTTAGATTTCATTCATTAGCTTCGAGCGGCGAGCTTCGAGCAATCGAAGCCATTCCCATTTCGATCGAACATGCTAGCTCGAAGCTCGCAGCTTCTAATGCGCTTCTGCCGCCCACTTCACACTTTTCAAGTCCACGCCCTCTTTCGCCATTTCGTAGAGTGGCGAGAGTTCGCGCAGACGCAGTACCGTCTCAACCACGCGGTCGCCCACGTAATCGACTTCGGCCTCGGTGTTGAATCGTCCGATGCCGAAGCGGATCGAGCTGTGCGCCAGATCGTCGCCCGTGCCAAGAGCCTTTAATACATAAGATGGCTCCAGCGTCGCCGAGGTGCATGCCGATCCGCTTGAAACCGCGATATCGTTGATGCCCATCAGCAGCGACTCGCCTTCCACATAGGCAAAGCTGATGTTCAGATTGCCGGGCAGGCGATGCTCCACCGAGCCATTGATATACACCTCGTCAAGCCGGCTCATGATGCTGTCTTTGAGGCGATTGCGCAGGCCGGCAATTTTGCAGGATTCCTGCGGCATCTCTTCCTGAGCGATCGCGCAAGCTTTGCCGAGGCCGGCGATGCCCGGGACATTGAGCGTTCCGGAGCGCATGCCGCGCTCGTGCCCGCCGCCGTCAATCAGCGGCACCAACTGTACGCGCGGGTTCTTGCGGCGCACATAGAGCGCGCCCGCGCCTTTCGGCCCGTAGAGCTTGTGTCCTGTGATGGAGATGACATCGATATTCATCTTGTTCACGTCGATCGGAATCTTGCCGATTGCCTGCACCGCGTCGGAATGGAAGATCACGCCGCGTTCGCGGCACAGCTTGCCGATCTCCGCGATGGGCTGCAGCACGCCGATCTCGTTGTTCGCAGCCATGATGGTGACCAGAATCGTCTTGTCGTCGATGGCACGCCTCAGGTCGTCGAGGTCAACCAGGCCATCCTTCTGCACCGGCAGATAGGTCACGCGGAAGCCGAACTTCTCCAGGTGCTTGCAGGTATCGAGCACCGCCTTGTGTTCGGTGGTCGCTGTGATGATGTGGTTGCCCTTCTCGCGGTACATCTCGGCCACGCCCTTGATGGCGAGATTGTCGCTTTCGGTGGCGCCCGAGGTGAAGATGATCTCCTTCGCGGACGCGCCGATCAGCTTGGCGATGCGGTCGCGCGACAACTCGACCGCTTCTTCCGCCGCCCATCCAAATGGATGATTGCGGCTGGCGGCGTTGCCGAACTTCTCCATGAAGTAGGGCAGCATTTCTTCGAGGACACGCGGATCCATCGGCGTGGTCGCGTGATTATCCATGTAAATCGGCAGCTTGATCCCATTGGGGACAGCGCGTTGTTCTGGACTTAGTTCATGACTTTGTTCCGGACTCTGATGAGTTAGGGTCGCGTTCTTGCCGTTCGTGCTCATGATTGCTTTTCTCCCACAAAGCCCCTGAAGGGGCATTTATTTTCGCCGCTTGCGGCATCGCTAAAGCGATGCCCTGATACGAAGCTCCCGTCTTAATGCGGACTGCTCATTGCGAAATCTTTACCAACTCGGCCGGCTTCTGGATCTCTCGCTTCTGGAGATCGATGACTTCCGGCTCTTCTTTCATCTGAGAAATCATGATGTTCTTCAGCACCTGCTCGATGCTTTCATTCACCTTGCGCAGCGGCTCGCGAATCGTGCAGCGATTGCTCTGCCCGCATTCGCCGCGAACCGTCACGCACGAAGTGATGAACAACGGACCGTCAATGGCCTTGATCACTTCGAATGCGGAGATCATCTTCGGATCGCGCGTCAGCGTGTAACCGCCGTTCATGCCATGCTGCGACCGTATCAAGCCGACCTTCGCCAGCCGTTGCAGGATCTTCGCCAGCGCTTCCTGCGGGATGCCGTAGGCCTCGGCCACATCCTTGGCGCTGCACGATCCCTGGTCGGCGTGTTCCGCCAGATGTTTCATGGCCATGAGCCCGTAGTCCGCTTTTTTGGTCAGCTTCAGCATAGGGTCGAATGGCGACCTATAAGATCGGATTAAACTACGACTGTTTCGGTCGCATTTAAATTCTACCCGCAGCTGCAACTTCGCGCAAGGGCGATCAGGCATCGGTCGGATTTCGCAATCGAACGGTAAGTTTTGGCAATTAAACGGGTTAGGGGGCAGGATTAGAGGTGTGTGCGAGAGAGCTTGTTTTCAGGCGACCCGGCGGACCGAAACACGGGAGAATCCAGCCCCGTATTGGACAACTCATTCCCGGAGGGACGGTCGAGCTTAGCACGGCGACCCACCGCTGGGAGAAGCTGTCCAAGTACTCTGGCGATTTGGGGGGTTATGAGCGCTATTGGGATTTTTCGCGAACAACTCAAACCGCTTATAGACGAGTCTGTTGATACAGACCAAGTTCGGAATTTCGAAGAAAGCTCGGAATCGCATCACTCAAGATGAAATGCACCGCCGCTCCATTCTTCGGGAGCGACATCGGTGATGGTCTCCGTAAAGTCCCAGCGGTGGCCGCAAAAGTCCTGAGCGTTGTATTGGCGTTCGCCATAGGGTTGGTCTTGGGGTTCCGTCAGAATGATGGCACCGTTCTGGCGCGCTCGCTCGCAGTGACCCTTAGCATCTTCGATGCGAACCTGAATGATGTGCGAGTTGTTGGGCGTCACGTTGCCTTCGGCGATAGTGAAGCAGCCATCGCCGGCTTTCATCTGGATGCGGTGATTGGCGATGCGGAGACGGATGGTGAAGCCAAAAGCCTTTGACAACCAATCGGCCGCTGCGCAGGGGTCGGGGTAAATGAGCACAGGAATTACGACACAGGGCGGCACGGATCGGTTTGATCGCATCTGGACACTTTATCATTCAGCGCTCAGAGGATAGATAAATGTCGTTAACAGATTACGCTCACGAACAGGATCGCCGAGTCGTTTCAGCGCTGCTCCCGGCGCTTTAGCCCCTGCAGCACCAGCCCGCAAATTTCGTCGGCGAAGCTTTCGTCGAGCTTGTCGTGGCGAATTAGGAAACGCATATAGATCGGTCCGTAAAGCGAGTCTAGGATGAGGTCCAGATCGCTGTCGGCGGGCAGTTCGCCGCGGTCGATGCCGCGGTGCAGAGTTTGATAGGCCTGTCTGCGTTTCGGCCATAAGAATCTCTCGCGAAAAGCTTCGAGCAACTCCGAGTCGGATTGACCGCCGGCGAGCAATGCCGCTACGACCTTGCCGCGCTCGGATCGGAAGATGCGAATCACCCTGCGCATCTGCAGGCTCATGTCCTTTTGAAAGGAGCCGGTATTCGGGAACTGGAGTTCCTCCTCGGCGCTGGCGAAGAACGCGTCGGCGACCAGAGCGGCCTTGGTGGGCCACCAACGGTAGACAGTTGTCTTGCCCACGTTGGCGTCGGCGGCGATGGCCTCGATGCTCAGCTCCGGGAATCCACCACCCTGTTTGAGCAATTTGAGAGTGCTGCGCAGGATGGACTGACGCGATTCCTCGCTGCGGGGCCGGCCGGGCGGGCGCTTCTCGCTGTTTCCGTTGCTTCCGTTTTGGGCCCCGGCGCTCTGGGCATGATTTTGAGCCATGGCGAAAGTCTAATATAATTTAAATCCGAAACGTACTGTTTTGAATCTGTTTTAGAATAACCCAGGCCAGTGTGGGGCTGCGGTTTCCGTGTCGTGTGGGGCTCTGCCCCGTCCCGGCGGGGCAAAGCCCCGCCATTACACAGGCAGTTGCCACCAGTATCAGCGTTACCAGCTTTCGTCCTTCTTATGTGGATTGTCGCATTAGCGCTTCGCCGTCCTTATACGTTTGTGGTGATGGCACTGCTCATCATCATTCTTACGCCCATCACCATCCTGCGCACGCCGGTCGACATTTTCCCCGAGATCAACATTCCCGTGGTCAGCGTGATCTGGTTTTATGGGGGCTTGTCGCCGACGGAGATGGCGAACCGGATCGTGACCAACTCCGAGCGCGGATTCACGGTCACGGTCAACGACATCGAACATCAGGAGTCGCAGTCGCTGAACGGACTCGCCGTGATCAAGATTTTCTTCCGGCCTGGTGTCAACATTCCCATGGCGCTGACGCAGGTGACGGCGATGTGCCAGACGCAGCTGCGTTCCCTGCCTTTGGGCACGACTCCGCCGCTGATCGTCACTTATTCGGCATCGGCGACGCCGGTTGTGCAACTGGGCTTGAGCAGCAAGACGCTTCCCGAACAGCAGTTGTTCGATCTGGGCCAGAACTTTTTGCGCACGCAGTTGGCCACAGTTCAGGGCGCGGCCACTCCGTTTCCTTATGGCGGTAAGCCGCGCCAGGTGCAGGTGGACCTCGATTCCGCCAAGCTCCAATCCTACGGTTTGGCGCCGGCCGATATCGTCAACGCGGTCTCCGCGCAGAATTTGATTTTGCCGGCCGGTACCGCCAAGATCGGGCCGACCGAATTCAACGTGGAGATGAACGGCACGCCGGCGACCATCGCCGAACTGAACGATCTGCCGGTGAAGACCTCAAACTCGTCCACGCTTTACCTGCGCGATGTTGCGCACGTGCGCGACGGATTTACGCCGCAAACCAACATCGTGCGCCAGGACGGCGTGCGCGGCGTGCTGATGTCGATCTATAAGCTGGGCGGCTCTTCTACGCTGACGGTCGTCAATGGTATCAAGGCGATCGTGCCGCGGGCGGCGCAGTCGCTGCCGCGCGATCTCAATATCAAGGCCCTGTTCGACCAATCGCTTTTTGTGCGCGCGTCGATTCAGGGAGTGTTGCGCGAAGGCCTGACCGCCGCCTGCCTCACCGCCATCATGATCCTGGTTTTTTTGGGCGATTGGCGTCCGACCTTGATTATCGCGGTGTCGATTCCTCTGTCCATTTTTGTCTCCGTGATTCTGCTGAGCGCGCTCGGCGAGACCATCAACATCATGACCCTGGGAGGACTGGCGCTCGCCGTCGGCATCCTGGTGGACGATGCCACGGTGGAGATCGAAAACATCGAGCGCAATCTGGCTATGGGCAAGGAGATGAAAACCGCCATCCTCGATGGCGCGCAACAGGTTGCTGTGCCTGCCTTCGTATCGACGCTGAGTATCTGCATTGTGTTTGTGCCGATGTTCTTTCTGACTGGAGTGGCAAAGTTCCTTTTTGTTCCGCTGGCCGAAGCCGTGAGCTTTGCCATGCTGGCGTCGTATCTGTTGTCGCGGACGCTGATCCCGACGATGGTGATGTTTATCATGCGCGGGCATGAGCACCGCGCCGCCGAGCCGACAAATGTTTTGGCGAAATATCAGCGGAAATTCGAGCGCTGGTTCGAAGACTTCCGCGGCAGCTACCGGCAATTGCTGGAGACCACGCTCGAGCACCGGGGATTATTCGCCCTCGGCTTTGTTGCTTTCTGCTTTCTATCGCTGGGGCTGGTGTTCTTTCTGGGGCGGGATTTTTTCCCGCAAGTGGATGCGGGACTGATTCGCCTGCATGTCCGCGCCCGGCCCGGCCTGCGCGTGGAAGAGACCGCGCGCCTGTGCGATGACGTGGAGCGGGTGCTGCGCAGTGAGATTCCGAAGGAAGAATTGGACACGGTACTGGACAATATCGGCGTTCCCTACTCCGGCTTGAATCTCTCCTACAGCAGTTCAGGCACGATTGGGTCGGGCGACGCGGAGATTCTGATTTCGCTGAATCCGGAGCACCATCATCCGACGGCGCAGTACGTGCGCCAGTTGCGCCGCGAGCTGCCAAGGGATTTCCCGGGCGTGGAGTTCTTCTTTCAGCCCGCCGATATCGTGTCGCAAATTCTTAATTTTGGATTGCCCGCGCCGGTCGATATCCAGATAGTAGGCGCCGATGTGGGCGGAAACTACGCCATCGGACAGAACATCGCAAATCGGCTGCGCCAGATTCCCGGCACCGCCGACGTGCACGTGCAGCAGATGATGGGCCTGCCCACTCTCTATCTCGACATGGACCGCACGCGCATCAATCAGGTTGGGTTGAATGCCCAGGAAGTCGCCCAGAGCGTGCTGATCAGCTTGAGTGGCAGCTTTCAGACGGCTCCCAATTTCTGGCTGAATCCAAAGAACGGTGTGAGTTATAACATCGCCATCCAGACGCCGCAGTATCACATGACATCGGTGCAGGACTTGATGAACACGCCGGTGACGGGCAAGAGTTCCGAGACTGCGCCGCAGGTGCTCGGCAATCTGGCGCAACTCACGCCGGCGGCGCGTCCCGCCGTGGTCAACCATTACAACGTGCAGCCGGTCATCGATGTGTATGCCAGCACGCAGGGGCGCGATCTGGGCGGGGTTGCATCGGACATCATGAAGGCGCTCAAGCCGTTCCAGGATCACCTGCCGCGCGGAACGCAAATCGTGGTGCGCGGGCAGATTGAGACCATGGAGTCCTCGTTCTTCGGCTTGGGCGTGGGCCTTCTGGGCGCGATCGTGCTCGTCTATTTGCTGATCGTGGTCAACTTTCAGTCGTGGCTCGATCCTTTTATCATCATTACAGCGTTGCCGGGAGCGCTGGCGGGAATCTGCTGGTTCCTGCTGATTACGCGCACCACGCTTAGCGTTCCGTCGCTGACGGGCGCGGTCATGTGTATGGGGGTTGCGACCGCAAATTCGATTCTGCTGGTCTCGTTTTCTCGCGACCGCATGAATGCGGGAGCGCCCGTGCGGCAAGCGGCACTGGAAGCGGGCCACACTCGCATACGGCCCGTCATCATGACGGCCCTCGCCATGATTATCGGAATGGTGCCGATGGCGCTGGGCTTCGGCGAGGGCGGTGAGCAGAACGCGCCGCTGGGCCGCGCCGTGATTGGCGGCCTGCTCTTCGCAACCGTCGCGACATTATTTTTCGTGCCCTGTGTGTTCACAATGATTCATGGCCGTCACGAGGCACAGCAGCAGCCGGAACAGAAGTAGAAGAAGAGAAATCTTTGGAGATCGCCATTATGCCAGTACAAACGCCGCCCCTAACCTCCGAGCAGAACGAAACGGAGGCCGTGCGCCCAGATGAGTGTCGGCCTTCGGATCGGGGCCCGGCCCCGGCAAGTCGGGGGAAGATTCTGATTGGCGCCGTGTTGCTCGTCCTGCTCACCGCCGGCGCAGTAACGTTCATCAACAAGAACAGCGAATCCAACGCGCTGGCGAAAGAAACCGAAGCCGTCTCGATTCCGACCGTTGCGGTGGTCCAACCCCAATCCGAGTCCGGAAGCGACGAACTGGTGCTGCCCGGAAATTTGCAGGCCTTTGAAGAGTCCCCGATTTTTGCCCGCACCAACGGCTACCTCTTGCGCTGGTACAAGGACATAGGAAGCAAGATTCAGAAGGGCGAACTGCTGGCGGCGATTGACACTCCGGAAGTCGATCAGGAACTCTCGCAGGCCAAGGCCAGCCGCGAGCAGATCAAGGCGGCGCTGGGGTTGGCGAAGATCTCCGCCGACCGTTGGGCGAATCTGCGCAAGACCGACTCGGTATCGCAGCAGGAAGCCGACCAGCAAGCGAGCGGCTACCAGCAGGCGCTAGCCAACGTGGCGGCAGCGGACGCGAATGTTCGCCGCCTCGAAGAACTCGAGTCTTTCAAGAACGTATACGCTCCTTTTTCCGGCGTGCTGACCCGGCGCAATGTCGATCCGGGCGCGCTCATCAATTCCGGGGCGCAAGCGACCGGCAAAGAGCTGTTCGACGTAGCGCGCGTCGATCCACTTCGCGTTTACGTCAGTGTTCCCCAAGCCTACGCGCCGAACATAAAAGTGGGAATGAAGGCGAATGTTACGCTGCAGGAATTTCCCGGCCAGAGATTTCTGGGCACGGTGGCTCGCACCGCCGACGCCATCGATCCGGCGACCCGTACCCTGAACACAGAAGTGGATGTTCCCAACAAAGACGGCAAGCTCTTGCCGGGTTCATTCGGCCAGGTGCATTTTGCGAATGGGACTTCCGTTCCGAGGATTACCATCCCGGTGAACGCCATGCTGTTCCGCGCCGAAGGCCCGCGGGTCGCGGTCGTCGACAAGGACAACACAGTGCATTTGCGTCCGATCAGCATTGGACGCGATTTCGGCAATACGCTGGAAATTCTTGGCGGGCTCGACGTCAGCGATCAGATCATCATCAACCCGTCCGACTCACTCGATGAAGGGCAGAAAGTGCGCGTTGCCAAGGCGAGCTCGGGAGATACTCACTCGTAAAGCGAGAGGCTCACCACGGAGGCACGGAGTCACGGAGAAAAGCGAGTTCATGATTTTGTCCCGTTTCAAACGACTACGGCTGAGCAATGAGGCTACGAACGGGCCTTCCTCCGTGTCGGAGCCTGCCCTGAGCGTAGCCGAAGGGTGTCTCCGTGGTGGATTTTGCTCGGCGCTGCTGGCCGCCCTATTGCTCTGCACTCTCGGCTGCACTGTAGGGCCGGGATATAAGCGTCCCGCTGCGCAGGTTCCGGACGCGTGGAAAGGCGAAGGGCCGTGGCAGACGGCCGCTCCGAAGGATGCCATTCCCAAGGGATCGTGGTGGCGGATATTTCACGACGCGCAACTCGACCAGTTGGAGCAGGAACTGCTTCAGGCAAATCAGTCGCTAGACGCAGCGCGGGACCGCCTCTCCCAAGCTCGATCGCAGGCGAGGATTGCGTCCTCGGCGTATTTTCCCGTGGTCACCGTCGATCCCAGCGGGCAGCGCCAGGAACTCTCCAGCAACCGTTCGTTTGCTGGCGGTGAATTGCCACCGTTTACGCAGAATAATTTTACCGTCCCGTTTTCCGTCAGCTACGAGCTCGATTTATTCGGACGCGTGCGCCGCAATCTGGAAGCGGCCAACGCTTCGCTGCAGGGCAGCGCGGCCGATCTGGAGAATGTGCGTCTGGTGTTGACCGCCGAACTCGCCGCCGACTATTTCAACCTGCGCGAACTTGACCGTGAGGCTGGAGTGGTACGGCAGTCGGTCGAGATCCAGCAAAAAGGGCTGGACCTAGTCAACCGTCGTCACGAAGGCGGCGTCGCGAATGGGCTGGAAGTCGCGCAACAGGCCGCGTTGCTCGATTCGACGGCGACGCAGCTTCAGCTCGTGCTGCAACAGCGGGCGCAATACGAACACGCCATCGCCGTGCTGACGGGGAAATCCGCCTCGGCTTTCAGCCTCGCCGAGGCGCCATTCGACGCCGCCCCGCCAGCGATTCCCACCGGAGTTCCATCGGAGATTCTGGAGCGCCGGCCTGACATTGCGACCAGCGAGCGCCAGATGGCGTTTGAGAATGCGCAGGTCGGCTTGGCGATGACTGCGTTTTATCCGCATATCACGCTGGCCGGAGGTGGCGGATATGAAAGCCACGACATCTCTTCACTGATCAGCGCACCCAGCGCCTTGTGGTCGCTGGGTGGAGATCTGCTGCAGCCGATTTTTAATGGCGGACGCAATCGCGCCAACCTTGCGCTCAGCCGCGCTGCCTATGACGAATCGGTCGCCAACTATCGCGAATCTGTGCTGGTGGCATTTCAACAGGTGGAGGACGGACTTTCCGGTCTCGCACTGCTCAACCAAGCCGCGAAAACTCAGCAAGCGGCGGTCGCCGACTCACGCCACGCGCTCGACCTCGCCAACGACCGTTATGTTGGCGGCGTCACCACCTACCTCGATGTGATTACCGCGCAATCCACGTTGCTCGCTAACGAACGCCTGGCAACGCAACTGCTCGGCCAGCAAATGACCACATCCGTTTATCTGGTGAAAGCGCTTGGCGGCGCGTGGGACGCCTCCGAAATTCAGCGCGAACAGGTGCGGCCAGCGTTGGTTCAGGCCGTGCAGCAGTAACTCCACCGTGGGCATTCGTGCCCAGACCCTCGGCGGTCGAGCTTTGGCGCTGGCTCCGGCAACTGCCGATCTGCGCTCGGCTTGGACGGGGCAAAGCCCCGTCACCACACGAGCGGGATACAACAACGGTGAATTTGCTCTAGCCGGACCTACGCTGTCGTGTGGCGTGCCAATCTGCCGTAGCGCGAACGGATCTCGCGCTCCGCAATCAGCCAATCCTGGTTCTCGTCGCCGTCCGCAGTCGCTCCGCGCTGCAGGTACAGCTCGTAGGCGCGGTGGCGAATCTCCTCTTCCAGATTGACCGGAACATTGCCGGGAACTTGGTTGGCCGGCTTCCCTTTATTGGAAGCTTCGGGCGCAACCTGCACCGCGGCAGGTTGAACGGCAGCTCCGCTTTTCTTGTTGCGCTTGCTGGTGGTGTTACCGTTTGTCTTGCGAGCCATACAATACTCCTTACAGATACCCAAGTCCAAAAGCGGTTTCATATAATGAATGAGCGACATACCCGCGTACCTCCGATTGCCGCTATCCGACGATTTGCGACGAACTATGTATTTCAAATATAACGCGAACGCCTGTGGAAGTGTGCCGTCAATCCTCTTTTCCGTGCAAAAACAGCCACCCTTTTGGACAGGGATGAGCTGGCGTTGCCGCTGCCGGAAGCAACGCTAGTACTCTGGTAACTTGTCGAAAAGTTTCGGTTGCCCGCAGGATAGATGCAGAAGTCCTAAAGGCCACACTATGTCATCGACTGGTAATCAAGGTGCCGGAGCCAAGGCCGCCAAGGCCGCCGTCAGCGAATTAGAGAGCATGCTTTCGGAGTCTCCCAGTTCGGATCGAGTTTGCCTGAAGCTCGCCCATATCCTGCACGTGCGCCGCAACGAAGTGGCGCTGCTCCGCCTGGAAAAAGGCAGCCTGCGATTTATCTTTCCGCCCGAACTCCGCTCCGCAGGCGTATTGCCGCTCACCGGATCGGCGGTTGCGGCGCGGACGGCAGCGACCCGCACTCCTCTTCTCTCGAATGCTTTCATGCGGGTGAAGCATGTCAGCCTGTTTGAAGCGGTCAAGCTGGGAGTTGAAGTGGAAGATCAAAGCCAGGAACAGATGCCGATTCAGAAGATCATCTCGGTTCCGGTGGCGACTCCCGGAGGAAACGTGATCGGAGTGGTGCAGGTTTCGCGCAAGGGGCTGGACTCTTCGCTCGCGGGCGCAGACTTCACCGGCGAAGACCTGAAGCAACTGGAGCAGGGCGCGGAAATTCTCGCCCGCATGCCCTTCATGCAGGAAGGCGCGGAAATTTAGAATTTGCGATTGGTAATTTGTAATGGGTAATTGAAACTCAATTGGCCATTGCCTGACATAGCAAATCACAAATAACGCAGATTACTAGGGCGGCTTTTATAAACCGGTTTCAGACGACGCGACCAGTTCCCTCGGGGGCTAGAGCCCAATATTTATGCGGTTCGTGGCGGCACTGAAGAGGCTGCGGACAAACTCAGCAAGGCCGCAACAAGCTCACCTCAGGCGCTAAAGCGCGACATCTTCTAAACGACTTACGGCACGACTGAAGTCGTGCCCTTCCCAAGAACCTGGATGAATCAGAGTTTTTCCGCAGCCTGTAAAGCCGCCCTTCCCGAGGACCCACCNNCCGCCGAGTTGGCCGGTGACGTCGACCACTTCTCCGATGAAAAAAAGGCCGGGCACTCTCCGCGATTCCATTGTCTTGGCAGAAAGTTCGTCGGTATCGACGCCGCCCGCGGTCACTTCCGCTTTTCCGTAACCCTCGGTCCCTTCCGGCTTGACCTCCCACGTATGCAGTTGACGCTCTGCGTCGGCGAAGTTGCGATCGGAGTTGCCCGCCAAGGGATAGGTTTCGAACCAGCGATCCGCAAAGCGGCGAGGGAGGACTTCTCGCAGCAACGATTTCCAACTCGACGGGTCGTGCTGGCCACGCGCGCGCAATTCAGCGGCGAGGTCGCGGCCGGGCGCAAGGTCGAGATGAATCGACTCCTTGCCATCCCAGTAAGAAGAGATCTGCAGAATCGCAGGCCCGCTGAGTCCATGATGAGTGAAAAGCATGTTTTCCCTAAACGAGAGGGACGTCTGTTTCGTCGGGCGAGTGGAAGCAATCACCTCGGTCGAGACTCCCGCGAGATCGCACCAGCGCTTGCGATCCCGTTCGCTGAAGATGAGCGGGACCAGGGCGGCGCGTGTGGGCTCGATCTTCAGGCCAAATTGGTGGGCCAGATCGTAACCAAATGCGGTGGCGCCGATTTTCGCAATGGACAGACCTCCGGTCGCGACCACCAGGCGGGGCACATCGAAGCTGGCGTCCTCGGCTTGGACGGTGAACTGGGCGTTCTCGAGTGCACTGTTCCTACGCACCTCGTGCCTGCGAACCTCGTTCGTGCGAACCTCGGTCACTTTCGTGTTGAGCCGGATTTCCACTCCGGCATCGCGGCATTCCTGCTCCAGCATCGCCGTGATGTCGCTCGCCGCTCGATCGCAGAACAACTGGCCGAGCTTTTTCTCGTGATATGAGATTCCGTGTTTTTCGACGAGGCGCACAAAATCGGCCGGAGTGTAGCGCGCCAACGCCGACTTGGCGAAGTGCCGGTTGGCCGAAAGAAAATTTTCCGGACTGGTGTGAAGGTTGGTGAAATTGCAGCGGCCGCCGCCGGAGATCAGAATCTTCTTGCCGATTCGGTCCGCGCGTTCGACCACCAGGACGCGCCGGCCACGCTTGCCGGCTTCCATGGCACAGATCAGGCCGGCGGCGCCGGCTCCCAGAATGATGACGTCATATTTCCGATTCACGCAGCCCTGTTCTCGCAATCATGAGCTTAGCAGGGCTGGCAATCCGCAGGTGCCATAAAACCGCTGCCATCGGGATCAACGCAAAACCGGTTTCACCGGTTGTAAGTTCCCCGAGTGTGCAGTCGCCGGTTGCAACTTCAACGACTCTAAGAACGTGACAATCTGCCAGCGCTCTTGCTCCGGCAGCTTCGACCAAACCGGCATACCTCGGCGGACAACTCCGTTGGTCAGAATCCAGAACAGCGTCCCCGGCGTTGCCTGCTGCACTTCTTCCCGCAGCAAACTCGGCCCATACTTCGCCCCTTCCGCGTTTCTTCCGTGGCACTGGACACAGTGTTGTTCAAAGAGCTTCCCTCCCGCAGCCACCGCCTGAGCATCGCCTGCGAAAGGATTTCTTTTCTCTCTCGCCTTTTCGGGGGCTTCTGCAAGCGCGGCGTAGGTTGACTTTCTGTTTTTAGATGCGGCGTCTTCCTTCTGCGCCACGGCCCAAGCGGCTCCGAAGACGCTGATCCCGACTAAGATCGCGACAATCGTCGCCCAACCGATGCGTCCGGCTGGACGAAATAAAGCGAAGCGTGCTTTCATGGCCGGCCTCCCAACCACCGCTCAACGAGTTCGCCAAAGCCGGAGAACTCATGCGAAAGCCCCCAGCGCAGCAGCAGTCGATGGCTGTTGTCGTTCAGACCGAAGCCGGTCGAAAGACGAACGGTCCAGTCGGAGGGAAGATTCCACGCGACCACGGGCGCGACATAGTGAGACGTGCCGTGCAGCCCCGCACTCTGTGTGTCGCCCAAACCTCCGTACATTTCCACTCCGGCAATGAAGTTCTCTGGACAGAAATTGCAGCGGTTGGGTAAAGCCTTCAGCGCGAGCGGGCGGCTTGCACCTGCGGCATACGCAAACTCCCAGGGCTCGCTCGGCAACAGGTTCTTGGTAACAATGGGATTCACGGCGACGTTCCAGCCTTTGAAGGTGCTCGAGAGCAAGAGTTTCAATTCCAGTTCGTGGTCGTGCTCTTTCCGCAATACCGCGTTCGGCGGAGCGTAGTCGGACTCTACGTCATGACCTTCGACCTCTTTCAGAATCTTATCGGCACCGCTGGTGTTCTCGTACTCGACATAGAGCACCGGATTGACAACATGCTCGCGCTGCAGCAGGCGAAACCGGTTTTCCCATCGAAACCCGGTAAAAATCGTGCTGTCGTTGAAGGTCGTCTGTCCGGCCAAATAGACCTCCGTCGTCCACCATGCGGTAACGCCGAACTCGAATTCTGTCCAGAAGGCGTCGAAGTCGTTGCCGCCGCGCTGGGTGCCGAAAGTGGAAAAATATTCCACCTCCAGACTGCCGGGCTCTTCAAGGTAATGGTCGTAGGTCACGATGTAAGGACTCTCCTGCGCCCGGATTGGAGACGACAGGCAAAAAAGCAGAGAGAAAATCAGGACCGGGAAAATGAGACCGGGAAATTTACGCCGGACAAGCTCAGGACAAACACGTGCGACCATTGACTCTCCTATTCTGGATAGTTTCTTATTGCGACCGAGTCGCAACACGCGCTATAATCTCAGCCTAAAGCGCGCCTTCATGCAGTGTCAATGGGCGTCCGAAGATTTCGTCGCATGTTCTCTGCGATCAGTTGCGACTCAAACAGGAGACTACGAATGCCGCTACCACAAACCCAGATTCCAGGCCGTTTGCAGATGCAACTCGCGGAACGTGGAATCCGCATGACCGGACCGCGCCGCGCGATTCTAAGCGTGATTGAGACTGCGACCAAACATCTGGATGCCAGCCAGATCCTGCGCAAGGCGCGGACGGTGGACGAATCGGTAGATCGCAGCACCGTCTACCGGACGCTGGGCCTGCTCAAGCGGCAAGGACTGATCGATGAGCTCGACCTGATGCATCTGAACGGCGAAGGCCACTACTACGAACGCAAGCTGGGCCGCGACCACATTCACATGGCGTGTCTAAGGTGTGGAAAGATCAGCGAGTTTGTCAGCAGAACTTTCGAGTCGTTGAAAAACCAGTTAGAGCGGGATTGCCACTTTCATATCCTCGTGGCGCGGCTCGAAGTGGGTGGATACTGCTCCGCTTGCCGCCGCTAACGTTTCGCGCGCCCTTTCTGATCGATCCTCAGCTTCGGATTTGTTGGGTCGCGAATTCCCAAAAAAAGAGGTGGCGCGGACTCTCTACTGCCGCGCCACCAGAGGAGCAAAACGACCCGGGTTGGGGAAGCCGCGTAGCTCCTTCACATCTCCTCATGTTCTATTCGAGAGAATGTACATTGGCGCCATTTGGATGTCTGTGCAAAATTGCACACTCATCAAATAAATCGGGATCAGGCGACAGGAAATGCGTCCGAAATCAGGAGCTAAAGCATTTCTCGTAATCGTGCAGAGTGCGCACCCTCAGCGGCTAAACAGAGTGCTGAAAAACTACATTCTCTGTGTCCTGCCCCTAAATGGGCATCTGAATTCAAAGAACTTACGGCATCGCTAAAGCGATGCCCTCATACGAAGCTCGAGTTTTTCAGCAATCTGTAAAGCCGGACACCGGCGTCATCGCTCGAATTCTTTCCCGCAACGTAGCGTCAACACCGGGCAGCAAGCCGCACACGCGACCTTGTAGGCATGAGGCGAGCCATGAGGGTGCACAAAGGAGTGCGACGAGCGCAGGCCCAGGATAATCAGGCCAACCCGTCCTTGGTCGGCAAGATCAAGGATGGTTTGGTCGATGGGACCGAGTTGAGTTCGAAATGTCCAGTTGTGCGGCAACTCTCCCGGCAGAAGCTTTCGAAATCGCGCCTCAAAGTCGCGCTCCTGTTCGTCCGTCTTCATATCTTCCCGGCGTTCCACGACGTGCACGATGGTCAGCCGGGCCTCGTGCTGTCTCGCCAAAGACGCGGCGTACGCTGCCGCATGCGCGGATTCAGGCGACAGGTCCACTGGACATAGCATGTGCCGCACTTTTGCGGCAGCCTTGTTTTGACCCTTTACTTACTCTTCCCGTGTCGGATAAATAAGACACGCGGTTTTGCAAAAGCCGAATCTCCGCGTCCCTTGCCAAGTATTTCGTGAGATCGCGTAGCCGACTATGTCGCCCGGCGTGCAGGAAATCCGCTACTTGCACCCCGGGCTGTTAAGGTCTTTGCACTGGTACAAATACAAAGTTCATGACATCAACAAACCACATCATGATGCGCAACATCTCCCGCAGATATGCGCCAACCGTTTCATCCCTATGCATTGCCTTTGCATTGCCTTGCGCACCGACGGTAAAGCGGTTACCCTCGCCGAGCATCCTGTTCCATACGGTTTTCCGATTGACGTGGCTAAAATCACTGTACAAGCGATAAATTTCACGCAGGTGATCTCTCGGCTCCGGCACTGCTGCTGCATCGAGAGCGTTCCGAATATCGCAATTCCGTATCTCCTTATCCGACTCCCAGAATTGAACCTCTTTGGGGAAGTTTAGAAAATACTACATAAGTGAGATGGTCTTGTATCCACGTCTCAGCAAAACCAGAGCCTGATTCTCATAACCTCGTAGGGCGCTCTCGGCCATCCGGAGGGAGTCCAGAGTATCGCAAGCAAGGTCTCGCTGAACCCACTCTCTGTCATCGGCAGGCGTAAGTTCACCGAGTTCGAATAGTAGATGAAGGCAGATGTCACATCTCCCCCCGCAGTACCACGAATTCTGACTCAAATCGAAGATACCTTTGACCCGACGTGCGGCACTCCATTGCACCAAGAATTCAGCTTGACAGCGCAAAGGGAAAAGGAGTCATATTAAAACGTTTTAAATGGCGGTTTTACGTAATCCAGGAAAAGAGCCAAGTCCCGTCCGGGGAACCCGGCTGCGGGGTCTGGGGGAGAACCGGCGAAGTGCAACAAAGTACCGCATAAGATTCATTAAGGTGGAGGAGACCTCGATGAGTATTCTTAATTTCATACTGTCATCCAAGTGCCAGCGGGGATGTTTCCGGACACTGCTGGTTGCAATCCTACTGGCGATGCCTGCAACGCTTCTCGGCCAAGCTTACTTTGGGACCGTGAGTGGCGTGTTGACCGACGCAACCGGAGCCGTGATCCCAGGGGTCAAGGTGACCCTGACCGATCAGGACAAGGGCTACGCGTTCAATGCGACTTCGGATGGAACAGGCCGCTATCTCTACCGCTCCATTCCTCCGGGTGTGTATTCGGTGACGGCGGAGATGTCTGGCTTCGAGAAGACCGTGCGCACTGGCGTACGGGTGGACGTGAATCAGAATGTGACGGTGAACCTCAGCCTCAAAGTGTCTGGTTCCTCGCAAACCGTCGATGTGAAATCGCAGGCAGAGGGGCTCGACGCGCAGGACGCGACCACCGGCCTGGTCATCGACAGAAAGTTCATCAACGATCTGCCGCTGGTGGACCGCTATGTGATGGACCTGACCATGCTCACGCCGGGCGTCACCGAAGCGGACGATCAGTGCGCCATCAACTGCACGGGCACCAACTTCGTCTCCAACGGCAGCCGTAATTCCACCGCCGACGTGCTGATGGATGGCGCCACCATCTCCAACCCGTGGCCCGGCGTCACGCAGGTCACCTACACGCCTTCTCCGGAGGCCGTGGAAGAATTTCGCGTGGAACAGTCGAACTTCAGCGCGGAGTATGGTTTTTCCGGCGCGTCGGTGGTCAACATGATCACGCGGTCCGGATCGAATACCTTCCATGGCAGCGTCTACGATTTCGTCCGCAACAAGATTGCCGATTCGAATGGCTGGTTTGCCAACTTGGATGGGGATCCGCTTCCGTCTGTGCACCGTCACAACTTTGGCGGTACCGTCAGCGGACCCATCTTCAAGAACAAGACCTTCTTTTTCGCCGATTATGATGGCACGCGCCAAAGCTCGGCAAGCACGCCCCAGGCCGGGGTTCCCACCGACGCCGAGCGCAACGACGGCGACTTTGGCGCGGTATGCACATACAATGGCGGAACCTTCGATTCAACCGGCCTGTGCAGTGTCGCCCAGGGGCAGATTTGGGATCCCTATTCCGGCGTGTACGAAGCCAGCGGTGAAGATGGCGGCGCCGCGGGAGCATACCGGAAAACATACATCCCCTACAATAACGTCGGCACATACGCCAGCCCGGGCAATTCAAAACTGAATGGAACGGTCTACCAGTTGTCGGGCGGGCCGGGCGATCTGATCGATCCCGTTGCCAAGCGGATGATGCAGCTTTTCCCGGAGCCCTCGCCGGGCATGGCCAATCAAAACATTTACGACAACTGGTCCGCCTCGGGGGCCAGCAGTTTCCCCAACGATCAATTCGACATCAAAATCGACCACCGCTTCAGCGAAAAGAATCTGATCAGCGGGAAATACTCGCATCAGTGGAGCAGCAACCACGTCTTTAACTGCTTCGGCAATTTCGCCGACCCCTGCGCCGGCGGTCCCAATGAGAACACTGAAAATCTGTTTACCCTCAACGACACGCAAACCCTCTCTCCAACGCTGCTTCTGACGGCCACCCTGGGCTTCACGCGGAGCCAGATGCGCATCACCGCATACAACGGAGCCGGCGGGGTCACCGATCCGCTCAGCAAACTGGGCTTCCCGTCGTATCTGAACTCGAACGGCTTCATGGGCGTTCCCTCGATCTACATCAGCTCTGATTATTACTCCGCCGGCTCTACCAGCATGGGCGGCGACCCCTACGGCAATTACAAGCAGGGACAGGACGCGGGACAGTTAAGCTTCTCGGTCAACAAAGTGCATGGCGACCACGAGATGAAATTTGGCTTCGAGGGCCGCCAGCACTTGCAGAATTACATTCAGACCAACGCCCCCAATGGCGACTTCTACTTCGACCGTGGCGGAACATCCCAGTGCCCGAACGATTATTCCACATGCGGCGGAGACGCGATGGCCACCTTCATGATGGGTAACCCGGATGGAGGCGGCTACTACGAAATCCAGGACCAGCCGGCCACCGAAGACCGTCAGTATGGCTGGTATGCGCTGGACAACTGGAAATTCAACCACAAGCTCACATTGAATCTCGGCTTGCGCTACGACGTATCGATGCCCGGAACCGATCGCCACAACCGGCAGGAGTGGTTCGATCCCAGTCTGAAATACAATGTAAATGGCCACCCCCTTCAGGGTGGAGAAGTCTTCGCCAGCTCCAAGGAGCGCACCATCGTCAACGACGATTGGAAAGACATCCAGCCGCGCTTCGGCTTCGCCTATCAGCTGGGGAGAAAAATGGTGGTTCGCGGCGGCTATGGCATCTATTACTCGCAGCCCCGCTCGGGCGGCGCCGGCGGCGCACCCTATGGCACACAGGGGTTCAACCAGGGGACCAGCGTCGTCGGCACCTACAAGAACGACGGAGCGACGCCCTACCTGCACCTGAACAATCCGTTTCCCAGTGGATTGGAGCTCCCCGCCGGAAATTCGCTCGGTGCGAAGAACGATTTGGGATTTGGCGCCGTCGGCCCGCTGCGCAACATCACCAATAACCCCTACGAGCAGAGTTGGAGCTTCGGCATCGAACGGCAACTGCCTTACAACATTGTGCTCAATACGATGTACGTGGGAAAAAAAGGCACTCATCTGTTTTTTTCTGGCGACAACTACATCAACCACCTCGGGCCGGAGGCGGATAGTTATACCGCGGCCCAGATCAATCAACTCACCACCCAGGTGACCAATCCCCTCCAGGGATTGGTCAACGACCCCAACAGTGCCCTTTATTATCCAACGATAGCGTCCTTTCTGGTGAACAACCTTCCCTACCCGCAGTTCCCTGGCGGCGTCACGACGGAAGTGCAGCCGGTCGCCAACTCGACCTATCACGCGCTGCAACTGACCGCGGAAAAGCGCTTTTCCAACGGCTTGCAGTTTCTGGCGAGTTATGTGTGGTCGAAGTCGATCGACGATTCATCGCTGCAAGACGACAACACCTCCTGGCTGGGCAGCTTTACTAGCCTGCTCGATCCCAACAAACCGTGGCTGGAGCGGAGTCTTTCCACCTTCGACCTTCCTTCCGTTTTTCAATTCAGCTACACCTACGATCTGCCCGTGGGGCGCGGCAAGATGTTCCTGAGCAATATGCCGCGCGTACTGGATCAGATCGTGGGCGGATGGAAGACCAACGGCGTCTGGAGGGCGGCGGATGGCCGGCCGCTGGCCATGGGCACTTATGACGGGACCTCGCTGCCGACCTATGGCGGGCAGCGGCCCAACATGAACGGCAAACCCAAGCGCGCGGGCGGAAAAGACTCCTCCTGGATCAACGGCTACTTTGCCAATCCGGGAGTTTTTTCCTTGCCGCCCGTCTATGCCTTCGGCAACACTCCGCGGACCATCGGAAGCATCCGCACACCGACGGCCTTCAACACCAACATGTCGATGGAAAAAGAGTTTTCCCTCTCGCGCCTGCATGAAGGGATGAACTTCGAACTCCGCCTGGAAGCGGAAAATGCGCTGAATCATCCTGTCTTCGGCACACCGGACACTTCGGTCGACGACCCGCTCTTTGGGGTGATCAGTTACACCTCCAACGGCCCCCGCCAGGTGCAACTGGGAGGGAAGATCACATTCTGAAGGCCGGCAGGATTGCTCGCCGAGCGCCCGGACGCCGATGGCGAGGTGCGCCTCAAGGGAGCGGATCGCGGGGGAAAGACTCCCGCGGATCGGCCCGAAAAGAGCCAGACGATTGATTGGGGAGAATTTGGTGGCGGAGGGCGGGATCGAACCGCCGACCTACGGGTTATGAATCCTATTAAAGTCGATGATTCCAAAGAAGGTATTGGAGTTATCTCGGCAGAATCCGGCGAGCTGCGGCAAAGTTTGCAACCCCCGCGCACCCAGATTGTTGAGGCGACTACCCACGAAACCGCTCAGGTGGGCGAAAGCGACAGCATCCAGATTCAGGGTAACCTGAGCCGTTAGTGGGCGGTCATCGGCAGCCACATAACACTTGTACCCCGACAGGTGATACGCCAGGTGCCCGCATCTCCGGAACACCCCTTAGGACTCAACGCCTTGATGATTCCATCGATATGCAGCGGTGGTGTCGGCGCCGACCACTTGCAGTGGGGCGGAGGTTTTGGATGAGAGTTCAGCAAAGACGGCTTCGGCTTTTTCGCGGGCGAGGCGGGTGACGTAGGCGATGGGGTATTCGTTGGGGAGGGGTCTTCGGGGATGTAGGCGGGATGGACCTCAAACGTGAAGCCGGCCTGGGCGAGGAGTTCGCGGCGGCGGGGGGATGCGGAGGCTAAGACGAGCATAGGTTGATTATTGCAAAAGCAGGAAACAGGGAGCAGAGAACAGGAGCCGGTGCGGTGGGGGTAGGACGAGGGAGCCCATTCTTTCCGCATAGAGCGCGGAAAAGATGGGCCCCCGGTCTGAGCAGAGTGAACAGAACTTAAGCAAAGGCATAGGTCATCACTTTTCCCGCAATTTTGATGCAAGGCTTGCCTTCATTCGGGCTGGTCGCGGAGATGTAAGGGACGCTGTTTGCCATGACGCTGTCGGGAATCTGGAAGCCGGTGGCCAGCACGCCCGCTCCAGAGATGGTTCCAATGCCTTTAAAGCCAGATGCTGGATTGACGAGCGCAGCGATGTTGTTTGTGTCCAGAGCTTCGATGACGAGTTGGCTGATGGCAAGGTTCGCCATGTCGATCAGGTAAGGGACAGGCCTGGGCGAAGTGCATGTTTGGTTGCTGATGCTGAAGCCGTTGATCACCAATTTGGCTACCGATCCGCCGGACAGGTCTCTTGAATTGATGAGGCTCGGCGCCGCGTTTCCGGCGGAAGTGCGGTAGATGCTGCAAGCGGTGACAATGAGCTCGCTGATGACGCTGAGCTCAAGACAGATGAAGCCGTAGTTTGCGGAAGTGGGTGAGTCCCATGTGACATTGGAGAGCTTGAGGATGCCAATGTTGTCGACGGCCTGGAGGAAATAGGTCTCAGTAGAGAAAACGCAGTTGGAAACAGACAAGGACTGGATCAGGTCGGGGGCATCGCTCTTTGGCATGTTTCCCAACCGGAAGACGGCGCATGGCTCTCCGTTGCGGTTGGCAAATTTTCCGGTGCAGTTGGAGAAGAGGACGTCCCTTACGCGGCAGGGAGCTTTGCTGACAAAAGTGTAGATCCGCATGGCGGTGAAGCCGGCGCGAAAGCGGCAATCGGAGATGGTGACGCGGCTGATCTCTCCTCCGTATCCTTCGGGAGCATTGAGCGCAATGGAATCGTCGCCGGGAGAGAGGATGTCGCAATTGTGGATGCCGATGTCGCAGGCTGGCCCGTTGATATGAATACCGTCGGTATTGAGTTCTCCGCTGGGGGATTCCATGCGGCAGTTTTGAATGACGGCGTCGGAGACGTTGTCGAAAAGCAATGCGTAAGTCGGCGCGTCGTCTATCCAAAGGTGATCGAGCAGCACACGCGTTACGTTGGCCAGATGGATGCCAAGAATCCATGAGTTGGAGGGGACGGCGTTCCTTGGGTTTCCGCTGGTTGCATTACCGTTAGTCCCGTTGCCGCGGTTCCCCTGCAGCCGGAAATCGCGCAGCAGGATATTGGCCTGTTGAGCCGGCGGCTTGCCGGTATCGGGTTGAAATGGCATTCCGTTAAACAGAGCGGTGTTATTTGCCCCACTTTTCACAAAGATTCCGGAGTCCCAGCCGTTACCCTGCACGGTGACGTTGCCTTGCGGCAAGAGCATCCCGTTGGTTTGGGTGACTCCATCGAGGTTGATTTGATGGTGGGATGCCGGGACTGGCGAGGGCAGTGTTTCCTGATTGGGAACGATGCCTCCGGTTGCGGCTGCACTCATCCGTTCCGGCATTGCGATGCGCGTAGCGGCGAGAGTTGCCAGCGCAGCGAACTGGCCGAATTCTCTGCGGGTCATTTCCTCCATAGGGCCTCCGTTGGTCTGCTGTTGCAAAAAAAATTGCGGCCGGTTCTGGCAGGTTTTCCGGTCGCAATGAGTATAGACGGAATGCGAACCGTTCAGAGCAGGGCAGTTTTAACCGCTGTTCAGACGGTGAGGCCGGTTTGGAGGCCGCTGGGGGTGGCGAGGCCCCAGGCCATGGCTTGCGCAGCGGCGGCTTCACCATGTCCCAAATTAGTGCCAGAAAGTCAGA
>PMMJ01000041.1 GCA_003162255.1 Acidobacteriaceae bacterium
GGGCGATTTTGCGCCAACGCGCGGCACCGGATTCGTGGCGGATGGTAAAGGTCCTGCGGTCCAGCTCGCGTGACTCCTTTTCTAATCGCCGCAAGTGGCTTTTTATCCTATGGGTCTGAACGTCGAGGCTCCTGGGCGGAACCTTCCTCAGAAAACGCAGGTCCAGGGTCCCCTCGCGCCAGGCCTGCTGGGTTCTTCCAGTTCCTTTGCCAGGGACGAGCAGGGCGAGAATCTTCCGGGATTCTTCCAGGCATTCGCCTTTCAGCAGCCATGAGGATCGGTGTGGAGCGTCCAGGTTTCGCCGACAGGCCTGGAGCAAACGGTATTTCTGAATCCCTTTCAGCGGCAGCCCGGCGGCGAGCATCGCGGCAAGACCGGATAGACTATCTCTGCGTTGGCCTCGACCGTAGGCTGTTTGCTGCCACACTTTCACCCCAAGTCNNCAGTAAGTGTGGTCGCGGCCGGCTCCAATTGCCGGGCTTGGAGGCAGTATTTCTGAAACCTGTCCCAGTCTTTTCTTCGCGCGAGGATGGTGGCTGGCTCCCGGCCGGCCTGCCAATAACCGTTTGATTTCTCCTCGGGCTGCCCGGCGCTCAAGGCCCAATCGCCAAGTTCGGAAAGCTGTTCATTGTCGAACGCCTGCTCCAGGAATTCCCGCGATTTGAGCCCGGGCTGCCCTTGGAACAGAAGTTTGAGAACTGGGACTGGATCCTTTGGGCGTTCCTTTCCATCGCGTTCATGGCGCAACTCTCTGAGCAGCTCGGCCGGTTTGGGGCATTTCCCGCCGGCCTCGGCGATGAGTCGCTCCAATCGCGTGTCGGGTCTGCGGAAAAGACTTCGATAATCATAATCGCTGAGTTGGGTGACGTCCGTCCGGGCAAGCAATTGGCGCAAGGTGTCGTCGCTCACCTGGCTGATGTCATCGAGGCGGACGATCTCCTCCGCGCGGACGCGGGCTGGCAGGAGCGCGATGAACCGTTGAGCGGCCTCGTCGTGGTTCGGCAGTTCGGAGAGGTTGGCGTATGGGATATTGGCAGCCCCGTCGGCTGAGCCTGGATGAGGCTGCGTTTTGGTCAGCAGGAGGACTTTATCCTGATTGGATACCCCCGCACTGCGCAGTAGCGGCAGGGCTCCGTCCCACTTGAAGGAAACAGCCCTCTGGATGGCCAAACGCGACGCCGTCGGGTCCTCACGAAAGTATTCGAGCTGGTGTGTAATGCTCTCACCCAGAGTGTACCCCCGGTCACAGAGAGCTTCGATGAATCTCTCTGTTTCCGGATCATTCTCTTTCAGCCCCAGGCCAGCGGTTGCGCGATCGCTCCAACTGAGGTGATGGGTTGGCCATCGCCTCACGGCTTCCGTCATGAGCCGCCTGAGCGGTCTGTTCTCCTGCCGTTTATACTCCCTCACCCGATCAAACTCGATCCGACCGGTGCGCGCCAGGCGGCGCCTTTCGTGTTCGCAGAGATAAGCCCAGCAAGCGGCTGCTCCCTCCTGAAGCACTGCGGCCACGACTTCGCTCCAGGAAACTTCGAATTCAGGATGAGCCAGAAGGGCGGCAAGCCAGTCTGTTTGGTCTGCGTCAACCGTTTCGCGTAAACAACAAGCGCCCGGNNGCCCGGCGCTTTTGTTTTCGAGTGAGCAAGGAAGTTGTCGAGGCCTCCGAGGCGCAAGCGTGCGGCCAACTCGTAATCCTGGCTGTGAAATTGGGCGGCAACGATGTCCAACTCCTCGACGCTCCGCGGGGTGTTGCTGATCCAGATTCGGTCAGCGTGCTTGGTTACGGCCTCCCTGAGCAGAGCCAGATGCCCCGGTGTGTCACCTTGGAATATGCTGGTCGAGATGCGCTCTTCTGGACTTATCCGGGCCAGCGCGTAACGGGCGATATCAAATCGTTCGAGCCGGGCACTGTCTTCGATGACATGGCTCCAGTTGGCATTGCCGGGCCACTGGTAGATCGCCGGGTCCTCCATGCCGTCGAGAATTGGCCACCACAGATTGTGATGGCGGGCCAGTGCGAGGGTCTTCGCTTTGGGGCGGTTCTTGCCCAGGCGCCACCACTTCAGCCATTTAGAGTTGGACCGCGTGTAGTTCTGGCGCTGGATGAGCCGTTTGATGAATCTGTGACGCGGGTCGACCGGCACACGTTGCGGGGCGTTTTCCTTTGCTGATCCGCTTTGCTCCGGAGGCGAGAATAGACGTGTTACCGCCTCGCTGACCAGCCAGTGGACGTTTTCGGGCTTTTCCTGACGGCCGACTCGCGCCAGAAGTCGTTTCAGGGCGTTTACTGTCTGTGATCGGCTCACTTAGTTCACCAGTTCGCCGATGAGATCCCCTCTATTCCCTTGCAGGTCCTGATGAATTGGAATGAGGGGATTACGCTTGTTGAAGTGATCAGGGGGGTGTTGTGGCGCAACCCGATGAACGCNNGGCCGCGAGCGAGAATGGCGCACCGGACATGCCTCGATGAGGTGTTGGGCGAAGCCTGCCTGCTTCTTTTTGAAGGCGGCGGTTGTCTTGACCCAAGGGGTGGCGAATTCGAAGAGAGCTCGCCGCACTCGTTAATACCTGTTGACTTGGGTGGGAAATCCCACTATGTTGCCGGCATGCCAACAACGGCGCTCAAACAGAAAGCAAGACCGATTCTTACGGTGGTGGAGCATTACGACGTTGCGGCTGATGCAAAAAAGCGGATCAGCTTGCGGAACGCAAAGACGAAATACTTCCACGTCCAAGCGCNNCGTTGTCCGACGGCAGATTTCTCCTCGAGCCAAGGGTGCTAGTGCCGACCAAAGCGGTTTCTGGCCGCACCTTGAAAATGCTGGATGAGGCCGCGGCCAATTTCAAAAAGGGAGTGGTCGCCCCGCCGATTGATCTGAGTCCCTTCCTCAAGGGTTGAGCAATTCATGGCGTTCAAAATCCGCATGGGGGTGCCGGAAATGGAGGCTTTGTGGAACCACCTTTCAACGAGGAAGCTCCAGGGGCAGTTAAGCAAGGATGAAGAGAAGTTTTCCAAGAAGTTTGTTAAAGTCCTTGGTTATCTCCAGCAAAACCCGCGACACAACAGCCTTCAAACGCACGAGATCGATGACCTGACCCGGAAATACGGTTTCAAGATCTTCCAATCCTACTT
>PMMJ01000353.1 GCA_003162255.1 Acidobacteriaceae bacterium
TCGGCTTGACCATAAAATTTACTCGGTGCAGAAACAGCCGTCAGCACTCAGCCATCAGCTTTCAGTTCGAACTTGTTCGAAAGCGATGGCGTTCTCAAGTCCGCGTCAGAAACTGGACGCGGCTGACCACAAGTACTGACGACTGGCGCCGACGAAAACGCCAAGTAGTGAGCGGCTTCGAGCCACGAGCTTCGAGCNNTTCGCTTCGCTCAGGATGACAACGGGGGTTTTGCGAACGACGAACAGCGAATGACCAACGACAATCGACCAACGACTAACGACCGCTGCTCCGACTTGTCGGTGATCTTACCGCGGGGGTTCCACCCGTTCCCATCCCGAACACGGAAGTTAAGCCCCGCTGGGCCGATGGTACTGCACGCGAAAGTGTGTGGGAGAGTAGGTAGTTGCCGGCATTAATAAAGGCCAGTCTGAGAAATCAGATTGGCCTTTTCCTTTTGCACGACCTTTTTACACGAAGATAGACCATGTGGGGACGGGCGCCCTCGTCCGTCCAAGCGGAGCAAAGCTCCGCAATGCTAACCACCCGCGAGGCCCAAAAGGCCCGCGGGTTTTTCATTGCAACAAAGGAGAAACAATGACCGCATTCAAGAGCTACCGCATCGCCTACGAATACACCCAAACAAACCCCGCAACTCCCGACAAAGTCTTCCCTCTTCTCTGCCCCGTCCGCGAAGCCGACTGGCTCCCGGGCTGGCAATATCGACTGATCTACTCCGACTCGGGAGTCGCGGAACTAGGCTGCATCTTTACTACTCCCAACCCGCCCGCGCCGGCAACGGAGAGCGCACCGGAGACGACTTGGATTGTGACCGACTACGATCCTTTCGCCTTTCGCATCAAATATGTCTGGATGAAACCTGGACTGATCCTCACCGAACTCAGCATTCAGCTGATTCCAGCCCAACACGGAGCCACCCACAACCACATTCGCTTTCGCTACACTGGTCTTTCTCCGGAAGGCAACCGAGAGCTCGAAGGCTACGACCAGAGATCGTTTGAGGCCAAGATGCAGAACTGGGAGACCACCATCAATCACTACCTGCGCACCGGAAAGAAGATGTCAGCCTAGTCGCATGACCGGCCGGAAGTTTAGACCCCGCTGGGCCGATGGTACTGCACGCGAAAGTGTGTGGGAGAGTAGGTAGTTGCCAGGCATTAATAAAGGCCACACTCAGAAATGAGCGTGGCCTTTTCCGCTTCATGCTTCGTTTTGTGTGGAGCGGGCGCCCCCGCCCGCTGCCGTTGACCTTGGTGTTGATCTTGATCTTGACTTACCCAACCCACAACCACCGATAATCTTCCGGTCGAGTCACCAGCCCGCGCCGCACCGGATTCTGCCGTATATATTCCACCGTCTGCTCGAAACTCTCCTCAGACCGTAGCACATGGTCAAACGACTCCTCTTGCCACACCGGCCCCGAGCGCCCCAGCGCCCGGTTCAAACTGTGCGCGGACGCCGATTTAATCCCCTGCAGAATCTCAATCAGGCTGTAAAGATTCCCATCCAAATCGCGAAGCGGCGTCAGCAAGAGATGCACATGGTCGGGCATGACCACAACCGCATGAATCATCGCTTTCGTTCCCCGATCATGCAGACAGTTCCGCACAACGATATCCCGGACCGATTCCGACAAATGATCGAGACAGCCACAGCAAAACGTGACAAACACTGCCCCCTCGTCCTTCCGATAGTGCGGGAGCCGCCGCCGATACTCGTACTTGTCCTTAAGCAATGCTTGAGTCATCGGAATGTCAAGAGTTGAGTGTGTGAAGGGGGCGCCCCCGCCCGCTGCCTTTTGACTTTGTTAGTATCCGGCAAGACGAGCGAACCAGTCTGTGACCAGGACACAATCAAAATGTGACGATTTCAAACCCCGAAAGGCGGCGACGAATTCCCAGCCGCCAGCCCTTTTCGCGGGCGGGGGCGCCCGNNGTGTGGGAGAGTAGGTAGTTGCCAGGCATTAATAAAGGCCACACTCAGAAATGAGCGTGGCCTTTTCCGTTTTTCTTGCACGCATCCCTTCCGGTGCTTCGGGCCTCATGCTTCTTCAAGGGTCGTTTCGCCTAAGTCGCCTGCCGCGCGATCGCCGATCAGTTTTATAGTTGCCCTGCCGATCTGCGGCCCCAGTTCCAAAAGGCGAGGTCCATAAGCAAAATAGTCGAGGTTTCGGGCCGCCGACCTCATCTCTTTCTCGCCTTGGAATACACGCATGCATGCCGCCGAAACGAGGGACGACGCCAACTGCGGACTGTCCAACAACTTGGACATTCCTACTTCTTCATCGCCGCTGACCACATAGACTGCGTTCTTGCTGGCCCTAGCTGCCAGAATCCGAGGGTCGGTGTCCGCCAGTTTGGACTTCAATTGTTGGAATCCCCAGTAGAAGTTTGGCGGCTGCGCATAACCTTTCCACTTGCGATGCCATTTCTCTAGAAGCCACTCGCAGAATTCACTTCCCAACAAAACGGACATTCGAATAAGCGAATGAATCTCTGGGCTTCTCGGGCGCAGATACAGTTCGGCAAGAGCGACAGCGACAACTTCAGGCGGTAGCGCCAGAACCCAGAAAAGCGCGGGGGCGTAGAGATCGCACAGGGCGCTGTGGAGTAGTACCGACGTGCCCTCGTCGCTCTGCTTGACGTACTGTCTTTCAGCGTATATGCGGTAATAGACTGGCGGACCGAGAAAGAAGTGCCGTTGCCCTCTCGCTAGGACGCGATTGGCGTCGATGACGTTATTTATCTCATCAAAAATCCCTTCCGACACCTCCTCATGGACGAACGTTCCTACGGTCGATTTGTCTCGTGCTCTGGTTAGTATCACTGGCGTCGCACTTGGATCGTTGACCACGCGGACCGTGGGCGCAAAAGACGCGGTCCCGTTTTTTTCGCCAGGCCGAACCGCGATAATCTGGGAACCCGCAGGCGCCTGCACGACCTTTCTAACACCCTTGATCCATGAGTGCCGAATCACTTCCAGTTGGCGTTCAACCACCGCTCGCAGGTCATCGCTTGTACCCGGTTCGCTTTTGGCACCATGTCGAAAATAAACGGTTCCAACGCTGAATGCTGTCTTTTGCTTGCCTGTGCCGGTGTCGTAAGTGCCCGGTTTCTGGAACACAATTGGAATGGACACTGGCTGGATAACGAACCCATAGAACGTGACGCCGGCCTTCCCGAGTTGCCGAACCTCAAGTTCGATCTGAGTGGAACCGGCGTACCGAGATATTTTGTTTGCTATATCCGCAGGGTCCAGCTGCGATAAAGCGTCTAAAGAATCTCTCGTAGGGTTGCCAGTACTATCCAAGCCAAAAACAATAATGCCGCCGCCCGAATTTGCTATGGCGGCAATGTCCTTTATAACCTCGCACCAATCGCCGGCGGAGTTTGGATCAAACCTCTCTTTAAACTCGACATACTTCGACTCGCGTTTTGCATTTAGGGCTCGCTCTGCGATGTCGGGCATTTCGTGAAGATCAGCCGAGCCGATTCTACTGTACGCGACAGCGCGCGCGGTAGCGGGTCCGTTGTCGATACATAATCGAAATTTATTGACTTACAACCCACCGAGCGCGACAATAGAAAGTCTGATTGGGGTAGTTTCGAGATGTGTCCTTCCACCAAGACGCACCTCGAAGCTGCCCCAAAACCATTTTCAGCGCTCTTTGACAACGTAACTCGTTGATTCTGGAAGAATTTACCCGCAAGTCCTTTAAACCCAAAGATCTAGCGGGAATTTCCTCCTAACCCAATGATTCTAATAGATAGGGGGGAGGGGGGGGCCAGTACCAATCAGTAAACATAGTCGAATCCAGAAGTCAGGCTCGCCCTCATACTGGCAGTTCGTCCTGCATCCATCCGCCGGCGCTCTCAACCTTCGCTTCTCCCGCGAGGTCCAGAACCAATCTTTCCAGGATCAGCCGCTTGCCGGGAGGATTCGACCGCAGCGCCAAGTCAGCTTTCGCTACCAGGCGGATGGAGCGCGTCAGTTCCCGTTTCGACTTATAGCGCCGCGCCTGCCGGATGATATCGTCGGCGGCAAACGGCGGCACGCGAAATCCCTGCCACAATGCCGCCCACAGCATGCGCTGGTCGCGCACGTTACGCTCCAGGATGACCAGCATCTGGCGAAAAGTTTTGGCCAGCATGTAGAGATGGCCGATGGCAGCTTCCTCGCCGTCGCCGGTTGAAAGCAGCGCATCGAGGACTTCGAGGGCGCGCACTCGGTCCTTGGCGGAAATCGCATCGGTCAACTCATAGAGCGACCGCTGTTTCGCGGCAAGTACCATGGTTTCGACATCGGCGAGCGTGATTTGTTTCTTTTCGCCGGCGTACAGGATCAGCTTTTCCAGTTCGTTTGAGACCATCATCATGTCGGCGCCCAGAGCGTCGACTAACTCGCGGGCGCCGTCGGCGTCGATCTTGACTTCGCGTGTAAGGCAGTACTCGCCAATCCAGCGGACGGCTTCACCCTCTTGCACGCGAGATAGTTCCACGATGCCGCAGAACCGGCCCAGGTCTTCGCGGATCTTCTGGTAACGGTCCTTGTCCGTCATTTCCATGCGGCGGGCGTCGGCGGGAATGCTGATGTGATCGGCGACAAAAATCAGGAGCGCATCGGGATTGGGATTCTTGCAGTAGGCTTCGATGGCTCCGATTTTCTCCTCGTTCGAACCGCGGCCAAACAGGGTCTTCACTCCGCGCACGAAGAACACCTGAAAGGGCGCCATCAGCGAGGGCGTGCGGGCGCGGTCCAGCACTTCGTTAAGCGAAGTTTCGGCGAGATCGAACTCGAACAAACCGAAGTCCCGCGAGTCGGGCGCGACCAGGTGATCGAGAATGGCATCGCGGCAGCGCTTGCGAAAGAACGCTTCGTCGCCAACCAGGACATAAGCAGGCTTCAGCTTGCGCGACTCCAGTTCGGAGAGAAAGCGGTCGGCCTGAGTGAAGGCGCGCATCGGCGTCAGTAAACCTCCAGGATATTGGCCACCAGGGTGCGCGCGAAATCCCGCGACAGGCGATTGACGGCCGGAGAATCTTCTTGAAAAAAACTGGGGAGATCGCTCGATATTTCGTACTGGTCGTGAAAAAGATAGGAAGGATTCTCGAAGAGCACTTTGCCATGACGGTCGGTCAGTTTCACCTGCACGCTCACCGTGATCAGGGCGCTGACGGCGCGTCCGGTGGTGGAATCGTAAACCAGCGGGCTCGCCGATGCCGAGAGAACTGTCGCCTTCAGCACCGCGTCCGCGTCGCCGTTCGCCTCATGGATGACATGGTACTGCGTGCGGGCGTTGAATTCGCGCACGACGGCGTCGGTCAGCAGTTGCTCGATGCGAAACGTCTGGCTGTGACTCACGAAGCCGGGAATCGCGATGGTGCGGATATTTTGCGGCAGTTCGATTGCATTTCCAGCCGTGTGGTAGCCGCAGCCGGACAATATCGATATCGATGTCGACGCCAGGACAGCTCCGAGCGCCACGGTCGCCGTCCATCGACTCATTGAATCTGACCTCGCGGGCGGGATGCGGTCATGGTCTCGGCGCATTCGACCGCGGTCAGAGCGGCAACCCGCAGGTTGTCGGTAGTCGCCCAGATCCACACGCCATTCGGGTGATTCGCATCGATGGTCAGTGAGACCAGGATGTCGCCCTGACCAGCCGCGCTCACACTGGTGGGAGTATCTTCCGGGCTGCCGCTCACCACCACGTGCTCTCCCGCCAGGGCTTGCGAAAAATCCGCCATCGCGATTGGCTTCTCGATCTCCAGGTAAATCGAAAAACCGTGTCCGTGGAAGACAGGCGCCTGTAGCACCTGCAACGAAGGCTCCACGGCGCTGCGGGCGATCTGCCGGTAGTGCTTGCGGATTCTCTGCGACACGGCTTCGAGCGCCAGTTCAGATCTCTGTCCGTAGCGCGGCACCATGTTGAAGGCTACCTGGATGTCGAACACATTCTTGGGCAGTTCGTGGAAGGAGAGCAGATTCACGGTTTGCTCGTGCAGTTCGTCCATCCCCTTCTGGCCGTTCTCCGACGCCGGCTCAAACACGGTCGCGACCATGCGCTCGATTTTGGCGGCCTTCTCGCTGCGTAAGGCGAGTAGCGCGAGAACCGTGGCTGCGGGATGGGCGACCACCACCGGGCCCGGTTGCAACTCCGGAGCAATGGGCTGGCCGGTCTGGCGCTCGATCCAGGGCGAACGGACCGACGCTCCCTCTTCATCTTCCAGTGCGTATGAGAGATCCACGATGGTATCGCCCTGGTCAAGCGCCGCCTTCCAGTTATTGCGCGTGGAGCGTGGGTCGGAAGCGAAGAAGGTGAAGTCCACGCGCTCGAACTGTTCCGAGCGAATACTCTGGATGAAACTGATCTCGTCGCCGACCGCTTCCAGTTGGCCGAGAGACTCGTCGTCGTCGAGCAACCGGACATCGACGGCGGGGAAATTGCGTTCGCGCAGGATTTCGGCGATCTCTTTTCCCTTGAGTGAGGCCGCGCCAACGACAGCCACGCGATACAGGTTGGTGCCACGGGAATCGGCCTGCGCGCCGGATTTCGAAAGCGGAGTCATGGAGTTTGCGATGCCTCAGGATACACCGGAGGCGCAGGCGAAGTCCTACGATGGAAGATCCACTGCAATCGCCAGAGAACGCCAGAAGCCATGTATAGAATCGCGATGGCGAAAAGCGCCGGCCGGGAAAAGTACCAGATCGATGCGATCAGCACGGCGATCAGAATGATCAGGCGGAAGGGATGGCGTGAACGAAAATCAATGTCTTTGAAGCTGTAGAAACGCCACGTGCTGACCATCAGATAACCGACCACGACGACCATCAGCATCCAGCTCATCGACGTCCACCACGAAGTTATGGGCGCTCCGGCGGAATAGTGAACCACCGCGGCAATTACTCCCGCCCCAGCCGGAATCGGCATGCCCACGAAATACTTCTTTCCAGGACGTCCCGGATTCGAAGGCTCCGGGTTTTTCGCAATGTTGAAGCGTGCCAGACGGCTCGCGCCCGCNNTCCCGCCATAAGGAAAGCGAAGCAGGCCACTGAACCCAGTTCCGTAATTTTCTGGTGCAGGTCGGGCGCGATGGTCATCGGCAACATATGAAAGCCCCACATCCAGGCGAGCAACGCCGGGGCGACGCCGAAGGCGATCGCGTCGGCCAGGGAATCGAGTTCCCTGCCGAAATCGCTGGAGGTGTGGGTCATGCGCGCAATGCGGCCGTCCAGACCGTCGAACAGTACGGCAAAGCCGATGGCCTTGGCGGCAAAGTCCAGGTGCCAGACTTCGCCCGAACCGCCGTACACGGTCTGCAGAATCGCGTAGAATCCAGCCGCGATATTCGCCGAGGTGAACAGCGAGGGCAGGATATACATGCCCTTGCGCAATTTTCCGCGGGCACGGTCCGATTCACGACGCTGCGGCTCTAGCTCTTCCATGTTCCCACTTCCATATTCAATGAGCCTCCCGCTTCTCTCCTTGCATTATGGCCACGCCGTCATGAACCGGCTGCGCGACCGGCAGAAGAGCGAGTACCGTGGCTCCTCCCTTGACGCGATCGCCCGGCTTCACTTGGATCGCGGCATCGCGGTCGAATAGAACATCCACGCGCGAGCCAAACTTGATAAGCCCCACGCGCTGGCCGCAAGCCACGTCGTCTCCCACTTTAAGATTGAAAACGATACGGCGCGCAATCAGTCCGGCGATCTGCTTGAATATTACGATACGACCGTCGCCTTCCACGGTGACAATGTTCTGCTCGTTCTCTTCCGCCGAATGGGCGCTCATGGCGTTGAGGAATTTACCACGCTGATAGCGCACTTCGCGGATCACGCCGGCAATCGGAGAGCGGTTCACGTGCACATCGAAAACGCTGAGAAAGATGCTGATCCGGTTGCGCGAAATTCCGCCCGAGGTCGCGACCGAAACATCGGTCACCTTGCCATCGCCCGGAGAAACGATCGGAATGACTGCGCCACTGGGTTGGGGAACATGGCGCTCGGGATCGCGGAAAAACCATAGAAAGAAAGCGGCCAGCAGCAACACCGGGACGGCGTAAGGCCAAAGCGCCAGCCAGGCGATCACGCCCGCAGCAAGGAGGCATCCCGCACCATAGAAGTAGCCGTCACGCACCATGGAATTTAGTCAGGGCAATTATATGGCGTAAGTCGTTTGGTTGTTCGCTGTTCGTCGTTCGTGGTTAGCTGTTCGTTTGAAGAAGCGCCATTACCCGCCAATCACGAATAGCGAACGGTGAACGGGAGTTTGACCTTCTTGGGCCATCTCAAAACGGACCAGAGGGCGGTGTGCATTCATGAGGGTTCCACCTAAATCCAATAAAAAAAAGCGCTTAGACGCGCCCGGTGGGATGGCATGATTGTAGTCACACCCCGCGTATCCCTGGGGTTTGGGCCCCGATGACTCCGTCCCGTTGTTCTGACCTCGGCGAACCTAAGCAGACTGCCGTTGAAACTGATGTTCCAGCGTCAGCATCTGGTCTTTGAGGCGCAGCTTTAGTTTCTTCAGCCGCACTTCTTCCAGTTTTTCATCATCGGTGAGGTAGCGCTTCTGGGTGAGGGATTCCAGCCGTTGGGAGTATTGCGAGTGCTCCTGAACCAGTCGCTGGAACTCGTCATGACCGGTCAGGAGTTGCTCTCTTGGAGTCAGCATCCTTGCTAGACCTCCTGCTGTTTGTTACTGCACGGTTAAAAAGTAGCACAGGGACCGGTGGGGTTCAATGAGATTTCATAGATAGATTTCCACTATGGTCGGGAGGGCCTGGAATGCCAAGTTGCACATAAAATGGTGCAAAAACACGGTTTTTCTTTCGGTTTCAGGTCAGCGGTTGAACCGAAGCGCATACAGAATCGCGTCCTCCGCCGGCTCTCGATAATATTCCCGTCGGCGTCCCACTTCGCGAAAGCCGTGTTTTTCGTACAGGCGGCGAGCGGGCAGATTCGATTCGCGGACTTCGAGCAGAATCGCTGACACTTCGCTTTCCGCACGCTGAACCAGTTCGCGCAACAACTCATCGGCGATGCCGCGGCGAAGGAACTCGGCGGCCACTAACACGTTCTCAATCTCCCACTCGCCCGCGACCGCCCTAGCGCAAACGAACCCGCAAAGCTTGTCTGCTTCCTCGCCTACCAGAACGACTCCGCTACCTACCAATTTGCTGTACTCCTCGCGCGTCCAGTGGGCGGCGCTCGCCGACTGCCGCTCGATGGCGAGAATCGCCGGCACATCGTTGAACGCAGCGGGTCGGATGGCAACGGTCATAAGCAGTTGTCGGTCTCACGCCTTCGGCTTCGAGAAAATTTCAGCGTCGGAATGGCGGATGTAGTTGGCTTCCAAATCTTCTGGACGAACCGTCTGGCCCCGCTGAAGATGCTCCCAACCCAGCCGGGCGATAACGCCGCTGTCCGGATACGCAATCAGTTTGACGCTACTTCCAGAAGCGCTAGTGGAAATACGGGCGGCCTCGGCCAATGCGGCGTCGGGTGTAACCATCGCGGTACCGGCGAGTGCGGCGGCATTGGCTTCGGTGAGAAATTCTGCCCGGCTCAGCAGGCGTTCGCTGTGCAAGCGGACTTCTGGGTCTAGTTCGCAGTCGCCAACATAGACGTCGCCACGGCCGGCATCGAGCGCTGCCAGAACCCGGCCATGCGCCGCGCCACTGCAGGCTACGGCTTCCAGCAAAGAAATCGCAGCGATTGGCTTTTGCAGTACCTCAGCGAGAGCCTTTATGGCAGCGAGGCCTACGCGCAACCCGGTGAACGAACCGGGTCCGTTAGCGACTGCGAATGCGTCCACATCGCTCTTGCCGTGTCCGCGGGCTTCGAGAAGGGCCGCGATCTGGGGAATCAGCTGTGCGGAAAACGTGCCGCCCGCTAGCGGGACCACTTCGATGACTGCGCAGTTCTCCCCCGCTCGGCACTGTGCCAGTGCGATGCTGCCCTGCTTACCCGAAGTATCGGCTGCGAGAAGAAGCATTGAGGAACTGGTCCTGCATTCGCGTCAGTATTCCAGCAGACCGGTGTGCATGGTCATTTTCCATTCACCGCCGATCCGGCTGTAGACTTTACACGCGCGTCCTTTCCAGAGGAAGTCTTGGCCATCGGCGTCACGCCACAAGGTGTCGACATCGACTACGGCAAACGCGCCATCGCCGTGCTCCGATATCTCAATCTTCTGGATCTTGCGGCGGTTGTGGATCAGCGTGTGTGTATCGAATAGCTGCTGCCAATCCCACTGCCAGCGCTCGCGGTCGTAACGGCCCATGACCATCACCCAATCCATCGGATCGTGGGACTGCGCAGTTTTGGGCCAGGGCCAAACCATATCGGGATGGAAAACCGAAATCAATAACTCCACATCTTTCGTATCCCAGGCCCGCGTCTCTCGATTCACGATTTCGGCGATCTCATCGCGAATTTGTTCTCGTTGCCTCAACTCCTGCTCTCCTTTGCGGGTAGCGGAACCGCGGAAAGTGGATGGCGTTCCAGTCCGCGCGCAATCTCCTCCACCAGCGAATACGGGTCGCGCTTGTGCTCGGCGATCTCGGACGCGTAGCGCTCGACGACGCCGCCTTCCCCCTCCATTTGCTCGCGCGCTTTTTCCAGCATGGCGTCGCGCAGCATCTCGACCAGTCGCTCCCGCCAGTTCTCGACATTCTTCTTGAAGACCAGGTTCTCTTTTTTCAAGTACGCCTCATAGTCGGCAATCGCTTCCGCAAGTTCCTTGATACCCACTCCGTCAGTTGCGACGGTCTTGACGATCGGAGGCGTCCAACGGTCGTTGCGCGTGGCTAGCGATTGCATGGCGCGGATTTCGCGCTCGACTCTCTCGGCGCCCTCGTGGTCGCTTTTGTTGATCACGAAGATGTCGGCAATTTCCATGATCCCGGCTTTGATCGTCTGCACATCGTCGCCCATGCCGGGTACCAGAATCACGACGGTGACATCGGCTAAGCGCACAATGTCGACTTCGTCCTGCCCAACGCCAACGGTTTCGATCATGATCAGGTCGCGACCCGAAGCATCGAGCACTGTGGCAGCATCCACCGTGGTGCTCGCCAGTCCGCCAAGCGATCCGCGTGTGGCCATGCTGCGGATATAAATCCCCGGATCGCCGTAGTGGTCCTGCATGCGGATGCGGTCGCCCAGAATCGCTCCGCCCGTGTACGGGCTGGTCGGATCGACGGCGATGATACCGACGGCTGGATTGTCTTTGCGGTAGTGCCTGGCGAGTTGATCGACCAGCGTGCTCTTGCCCGCGCCGGGCGCGCCGGTCAGACCGATGATTCGTGCCTTGCCCGTAAACGGAAAGAGCGCCTTGAGCAGATCGGACCAGCCTGGGGCGCGGTTCTCGACCGTGGTGATGGCGCGGGCCAAGGCGCGGGCGTCGCCGGAGCGGAGACGGTCGACAAGAGTTGTACTCACAGGAGTCAAGCAGGATAGTGTAACAGTGTAACAATCCGGGCCGATCCGCGTTCATGCAACTTCGGTGCCGATCGCAGTAGGATGCTTTGGCTGGCAGAGCCCGGTTTTGCCGCCTCCGCATGTCGCGAAAAGAAAGCACGGTCGCTTTCAGGGCCCTTGCTGTAAACGACGACATGAGTTCCGTTGATCACGGCAGCCCTCCTCGGGGTTCGGCTTGGCGAGCAACTTTAATCTTTCAGCAGTTGCTGTGCAATTTCGCCGTCGTGGGAGAATTCCCTGACGCAGCCTTTGTGAGGACGACGGGTAGAGGTCCTTCGATTCCGCATGACCTTCACTTCGTGAAGGCCGTACCGCGCTCAGGATGACGTTCGCGAGGATGGTCCGATGCTAGTCCTTGAGCAACTGCCGAGCAATCACCATGCGCTGGATTTCGCTGGTGCCTTCGCCGATCGTACACAGTTTGACGTCGCGATAAAATTTCTCCGCCGGATAGTCCTTGATGAAGCCGTAGCCGCCGTGGATTTGCACGCACTCGTTGGCCACGCGGACGGCTACTTCGCTGGCAAACAGCTTCGCCATGCTGGATTCGCGGGTGAAGCGCACATCCTTCCGGTCGGCGAGCCACGCCGCCTGATACACCAGCAGGCGCGCGGCTTCCACTTCCGTGGCCATGTCGGCCAGCTTGAACTG
>PMMJ01000265.1 GCA_003162255.1 Acidobacteriaceae bacterium
GGGTTTTCTTCCGTCCATCCGGCGCATCCTGCAAGTTCTGCCACAGCGCCGGCAGACGCTCTGTTACTCAGCCACCTTGGAGCAGTCGGTGGCCGCGCTGGTGAACGATTACATGCGCGAACCGGTGCGCGTAGCGCTAGGCTCCGTTTTGAAGCCTGCGGAGAGCGTGTCACTCGAAGCCTACGAGGTACGCCCGTCCGAAAAATTGGATGTGCTGCGGCAGTTGCTGTACGAGGAAAAGGGGCAGACCTTGATCTTCACGCGCACCAAGCGCGGCACGCAAAGGCTGGCCAAGGAACTCGAGCGCGATGGCTTCTCGGCCGCCCAGATTCACGGCGATCGCACGCAGTCCCAACGCAACGCCGCCTTGAGCGGATTCCAGGAAGGGCGCTACCAGGTGCTGGTTGCGACCGATGTCGCATCCCGCGGCTTGCACTGCGATGATGTGGCGCACGTGATCAACTACGACATTCCGAAGATGGCGGAAGACTTCATCCACCGCGTTGGACGTACGGGACGGGCAGGCTCTCTGGGTCGAGCGTCCACGCTGGTTACCGGCGCCGAGGTTCTGGAACTTCGCAATATCGAGCGCACCTTGAAGCTGCGCATCGAACGCAAGCAGTTGGATGGGTCGGCTTATGATCGGCCAAAGCGGTTTGTGGAAAACACCTTGGCATCTCGGACTCTAACCGCTCTGCCGGGTGAGGTCTTTGTCTAGAGGATTCTGTTTGGTGGAGCGACGGGCGTCCTCGCCCGTCNNTCTCCATTGATCGGATTTTTTGTTGGGATAGAACCGGAATCGCCGGAGCCTTGCACTCCGGCGAATCTTCCAAGCCGGTTAGTGATCGGCTCGCTTGCCGTCCGGTATGAGCAGTTCGGCAGCGTCGGTTTCGTCGTCACTGCCAATGCCGAATAGCGCGGCCTGCTCCGCGGCGTGCTCGCGCATCTGACGCAACTCCTCAGCTTCGTCCACCACAACGCCTTCCGGTTGATCCTGCTTGCGCTGCGTTTTGCGCTCGTTCTTGTCCCGCTGTTTTTGTTGGCGCGCTTGTTCTTTCTGACGTTTGGAAAAAGTTGATCGGCCTCGTGGCATTCAGAATCCCCCGTATTTATATTTTCATTATGATGGCCGGCTGCATGCAGTTTCTGCAGGATTGGCCCAGCTCTTGTTCCTGGAGTAGACCACTGGAATAAACCAGAAGATTGCTGCACTTCTCGTTTGTTTCGAGTCTTAATCATAGTATAACCTCGAACCGGGCCCTGACGCACACGGCATGGCCAGCCCTCCGTTTGGCGCGGAAACAATGCGCCTGAATGGACCCGCGCGCGGATCAATGCTCTCCCAAAGCTGGCAATCGGAATTGGCCACTGGCAACTTTGCACTGAGCTGTGTTATTCTCGAAATCGTTACGAAAACGAGAAGAGACAGGAGTGCAACAGGTTAGTGTTAGCCAGAGAGCAAAAGCAATCCGTCGTTGACGCCTATCGCACGCACGCGACCGATACCGGCAGTCCCGAAGTTCAAATCGCGCTGTTGAGCGAGCGCATTGGTCAGTTGACGGAACACTTCAAAACGCACCAGAAAGACCACGGCTCGCGCCGCGGACTTCTCATGATGGTGAGCAGGCGTCGTGGTTTGCTCGACTACCTGAAGAAGTACGACTCGGAACGGTACAAAACCGTTATTACCAAGCTCGGCATCCGCAAATAACAGCGCGATCGGCTCCGTGTGGAGCCGGTTCCAAACTCCGAGAGCCTTAGCAATGTGCGTTCCCAACCGCGGCCTGGCATGCGCCTATCCAAGCGGACTCCGTACCCCCGCGCATGCCCTTCTGCCCCACATAAAGGATGATCTATGAAGCCTGAAGCTACCAAAGTTTCCGTCGAACTCACCGGCGGGAAGCAACTCTCTATTGAAACCGGAAAACTCGCCAAACAGGCCCACGGCGCGGCCGTGGTGCGCTTCGGCGACAACGTGGTCCTCGCCACTGCCACCGCCAATCCCGAACCCCGCGAGGGCATCGATTTCTTTCCGCTTACCGTCGACTACCGCGAATACACCTATGCCGGCGGACGCATCCCCGGCGGCTTTATCAAGCGCGAAGGGCGCATGAGCGAGCGCGAGGTTCTCACCAGCCGACAGATTGACCGGCCTGTCCGTCCGATGTTCGCGGAAGGTTTCAAGTGCGAGACCCAGGTCATCGCCTTCGTTCTGTCCGCCGATACGGAAAACGATCCCGATGTTTTCGGCATTAACGCCGCTTCCGCCGCCTTGACTCTCTCCGACATTCCGTTTCTAGGCCCCATCGCCGCGGTCCGCGTCGGCCTGGTAGATGGCCACTTCGTCGTCAACCCCACCTACACCGAAATGCGTGACGGCCTGCTCAACATCATGGTCGTGGGCACCGCCGATGCGATCGTCATGATCGAGTCCGGCGCGAAAGAAGTGAAGGAAGAGACGGTGGTGGACGCGATCGAATTCGCGCACGCCGAAATCAAGAAGATCTGCGCCGCCATCGAGGAACTGCGCAGCAAAGTCGGCAAGCCCAAACGGCAGGTAACGCCGCCGGAATTCGACGAGACTTATTTCAAGGGCCTGGAATCGCAGATTGGCCTTCGACTGGCCGACGCTCTTGACACCGAGAAGCATCCGAAATCCGAGAGCTACGAACTGGTTCGAGTGCTGGAGAAGGAACTGCTTGCCGCTCTGCCCGAGGACGACGAAGCCGCCAAGGCAAAGGTCAAGAAGTATTACGAAATCCTGCGCGAGCGAATATTCCGCAACCAGGTGATCGACCACAAGCACCGTCCCGACGGACGCGCATTTGACCAGATCCGCGAGATCTGGATCGAAGCCGGTGTTCTGCCGCGCGCGCACGGCAGCGCAGTTTTCACCCGCGGTGAAACCCAGGCGTTAGTGACTACCACGCTCGGCACCAGCGACGACATGCAGCGACTGGAGGGTTTCGAAGGCGAAGCCAAGAAGCGCTTCATGTTGCACTATAACTTCCCGCCGTTCTCGGTGGGAGAAGTTGGATTCATGCGTGGCGCGGGACGCCGCGAAATCGGCCATGGAGCGCTCGCCGAGCGCGCTATTTCGGCGGTGCTTCCGACCGAGGATAACTGGCCTTACGCCATGCGCGTCGTCTCCGACATTCTGGAATCGAACGGATCGTCGTCGATGGCCACGATTTGCGGCGCCTCGCTTTCGCTCATGGATGCGGGCGTGCCGTTAAAGGCCCCAGTCGCCGGTGTCGCGATGGGATTGGTGAAGGAAGGCGAGCAGTACGCCATCCTGACCGACATTGCGGGCGCGGAAGATCATTACGGCGACATGGATTTTAAAGTCGCCGGAACCAAGGACGGCATCACCGCACTGCAGATGGATATCAAAGTCGCGGGCATCACCTCGCAGATTATGCGCGAGGCGCTGGCGCAAGCGCAGCGCGGACGGTTGTTCATCCTCGAAAAGATGGATGAGGTTCTCACCGCAGGCCGCGTTAAGGTTTCGGCTTACGCGCCTCGTATCTACACCCTGCAGATTCCGGTCGACAAGATTCGCGACGTGATTGGGCCCGGTGGCAAGATGATTCGCAGCATCATCGAGCAGACCGGCGTCAAGATCGACGTCGAAGATTCGGGCAAGGTCAACGTCGCTTCGAACGACGAAGTCTCGGCCAACAAGGCTCTGCAGATCATCAAGGATTTGACGGCGTCGGCCGAGGTAGGGAAGACGTATCTCGGTAAGGTCAGCCGCCTTGCGGATTTCGGCGCATTCGTCGAGATTCTACCCGGCTTGGACGGCCTGCTGCACATCAGCGAAGTCGCCGAACACAGAATCAAAGATGTTCGCGATGAACTGAAGGAAGGCGACCAGGTGCTGGTGAAAGTGCTGGCCGTCGAAGGCAACCGCATCAAGCTGTCCCGCAAAGCCATTCTGAAAGAGCAGCGCGCGAAGATGGGCGGCGCACCTCCGCCTCCGGAGGGTGACGAGGGAGTGGACGCGGCGCCGCCGTCAGTCTCGCAAAGCGCTCCGCAAGGCTCGCCCACGGCAGTGATCGAGGGTGGCGCGGATTTCGATGCCGACGACGAGCCGAACTTCAACCGTGTGGATGGAGTGGTGGCGTCGGTAGAAGCGGGCGCAGCGCGGCCGGAGGGTACGCGTGACGCACGTCCCAGCGGCGGCGGCGATCGCGATCGTAATCGCCGGCGGCGAGGTCGCGGAGGTCCCGGTCGCGGTCCAGGCGGCGGTTCGGGAGGTCACGGTGGCGGCCACTCCGGCGGCGGTGGCGGACGCGGAAGACGATAAGTACCCAATAGCCAGTTGTCAATAACGCAAAGGGCCGCAGCGATGCGGCCCTTTTTGGGGTCGCGTGGGACGGGCGCCCTCGCCCGTCCGAGCCGGGCGCAGCCCGGCAGTTTCCTGCGGCCTCAGCAGCTCTCGATTCGCTACCCGATCGGATTCACAACTGCTCTGCACACTAACCCGCTTACGCCCGGCTCCCGCCGCGCGCTACACGGGAATTGTCAGAACGACAAGCGCTTGAAGATGTTTTCCGGAATCTGCTGCACCGCGCCCATGATGTAGCGCCAGATCTTTGGCGTGTAGAGAACGTCGGGCGAGCGGCGTTCGAGAGCGCGCACGATGTCGCGGGCAACCTGCTCCGGATCGCCAAAACGCGCGGAGTTGGCCAGGTGATCGGTCATGGGAGTCCGCACCGGTCCGGGCTTGATGGTAATAACGCGAACGCCTGCGGGATGGAGCCGGCTGCGCAGTCCCTGTAAGAAAAGGGAAAGCGCGCCTTTGGCGGAACCGTAAACGTAGTTCGAGCGGCGTCCCCGATCTCCAGCGACGGAGGTGATGGCGGCCAGGCATCCGGTACGCCGCTGTTCCAAATCGGAGGCGAACAAGGTGAGAATCGCCGTGGCGCTGACAAAATTGACTGTCAATTCTTCCAGCAGAACGTCAACCGACGTTTCGGAGTCCTTCTGATCGTGCATGGAGCCATAAGCGAGCAGCACGGTATCAAAGTCAGCGAAGGCTCGCTGGACAAATTCGAAGATTCCGGCATGCTGCTGAACGGAAGCTAAGTCGGCAGAGTAAGTCAAGATTTGTCGTGCGCCTCGGATCGCTAAGTCGGCCTGGATCTCAGCGAGGCGTTGCGGCGAGCGAGCTACGAGGAGTAACTCGCGGCCCTGATGGGCCAATTGACGCTGAACTTCGAGCGCAATGCCTGAAGTAGCGCCGAGGATGACGATCTTCTTCATGGCTCTTGCGGGCGTGTACGCCGGACGCGTGGTTGTGGGGTGCGCCGTGATGGTCATCATTATTGGGCCCCCGTCACGCGTCGCCAGAATGAGGACGACATCTTCGGATCGATGTAAGGAACAAAGCTGCGCCAGTGTGGGAATGAGGCTTCAAACAGCGCTGGGCTCATACGGGCGTCTTTTGCGGGGTAGAGCGCTCCGCCGCTTTGCTGGACAATTTCATCGAGCGATTGCAAAAGTTTAAGCGTGCGCTCGCCCCGCATGGCGAAGTCGAGCGCAATGGTCAGTCCAGGGCGCGGAAAGGAGAGCATTCCGGCCGCAGGCGCGGAGCCGAATTGCTTCAGTACTCCCAGGAAAGAGCCCATGCCGGAGCGCGCGATGCGATCGAGTAACTCCTCGAAAGCTCCGAGATTCGTGTCCGGAATCACGCACTGATATTGCAGAAAACCTTGTCTACCGTAGAGCAGGTTCCATTGCCGGATGGAGTCAAGCGGGTAGAAGAACGAGTCGTATGGCACAACGGCTACGCCTTTGCTGGCCGCGTGAATCTTGTAGTAGACGGTGTTGAAAGCTTTCACGGAATAACGGTTGAGCATCCAGGCGGGCAGCGCAAAGGGCAGCTTCGGTCCACGCTTGGGGTGAAATTCCGCGCCATGACTGGGAGAATGATTGCCGCGAAAGAAAATGCCACGGGGATTCTTCCCAGCGAAACAGTCGAGCCACGCGACGGTGTATTCGAAGCGATCATTGCTCTCGCGGCTCAGGTCGAGAAAGGCGCTGAGGGACTGAAAGGGGATGGACTCCGCGTCGATCCACGGTCCCGACACGCGTTTGAGTTGAATGTCTGCCCAGGCGATTACACCGGTCAGGCCGAGACCGCCGATGGTGGCGCCCAGCATGTCGGGATTTTCTCGGGAACTGCAGATCACCAATCCGTCGTTCGAGCGATGCAGCCCGATCTGACGAACGTGAGCGCCGAAAGTGCCAGCGCAGTGATGGTTCTTACCATGCACGTCGTTGGCAATAGCTCCACCAACTGTTACGAATCGGGTGCCGGGAGTGACGGGAAGGAACCATCCTTTCGGGAGAAACACGTCGATAATGTCGGACAGGCTAACGCCGCTTTCGCAGCGGATCATGCCTGTTGATGCGTCGAAATCGAGGATGCGGTTGAGGCGACGGCAGTCGATCAGTTCGCGGCCGGCGTTGAGGCAAGAGTCGCCGTAGCTGCGGCCGAGGCCATAGGGGAGCAGAGCGCCTGGCGCGGCAGCGTTGAAAATCTCCGGCACCTGATCGTTCCAGGCAGGTTTGTGGACGCGTTGATGCGCGATCTTCGGGTAACGGCCCCACGAGAGAATTCGCTCGGTGGGCGGCGGCACTCCGGATTGCTTGCGTAACTTTGCGGCTGATTGACCAGACATACTAAGTGTTCCGAAAGTAAACTCTATAACGTCGAAAAACCGGTTAAGCCGTAACTCATTACCCTACCAGTTTATGTGTATCATGCTCGCGGCGATGACGAGCACCGAGGCCAGGGCCACTCCGTAACTGACTGGGTCCCGAATGGCGAGCGTGACCGGATCTTCCTTTAGCTCTCCGCGATGCGCCAGGAGCCAGGTTCGGCTGAGCCAGTAGAGAACGATGGGACAAAGCAAAAGGAGAAACTCCGGCGAGCAGTAGAGCAACCGCACGTCCTGACTCTGAACGTAGAGGCTGAAGATGACGACTGCGGAAAAGCTGCTGCCGACTCCGAGTGAGAGCAGTAGTTCACGGTCGCCCGTATGATAGCCGCGCCCGGAATTACCTGCTCCCACTAAGCCGCTCGCGTGGAGTAACTCAGAGTAGCGTTTTGCCATCGCAAGACTAAGAAAGAAGAATAGCGAAAACGCCAGGAACCACTGCGAGAGTGGCGTGGCGGAAATCAGAGCCCCGGCGAGTATGCGGAAACTGTAGAAACTGGAGAGAACGAAGACGTCCAACAGCGCGATCTTCTTGAGATAGAGCGAATACAGCATGGTGAGTGTGGCGTATCCGAGCAGGGCGAAGCCAAATTGCACGTCAAGGAGGAATCCCAGGCCGAGTGCCGCGGAGAGCAAGACAAGAGAAGCGGCCAAGCCTTCGGGGATTGAAATGTCGCCGGTGGCGAACGGGCGCTCTTTTTTCCAGGGATGTTCGCGATCCGAATGGAGGTCGAGGAGGTCGTTGAGAATATACAGTCCAGACGCGCAACAGCCGAAGAGCGCAAAACCCAGGAAGGTGCGAGCCAGCGGTTCGAGTGTCAAGTTGTGTGAAAGCGCCAGGGGTAGAAAAAGCAATAAGTTCTTGGCCCAGTGATGTCCGCGTAAAGCGTTGACCCATATTCGGACCGACGTGCTGAGCGATGCACTCGGTTCGAGGATTGTACCTTTAAGCGCGGTCACGGCGGCAGCTTGCTCGGCGCGACCTTGCGTGCCGACTACATAAGCTGCGCGGGCATTGCGCCAGACTTCCACATCGGCGGCGGAGTCACCCACATATTCGAAGCCGGTCGGGGCGAAGTGCTGGGACAGAAATGCGGCTTTGTGTGCTCCCTTGAGATTAACCTTGCCGTCGCTAGCGTGAACTTCATCGAACAGGCCGAGATAGCTGGAAATCGTTTCGGCAATCTTGCGGTCGGCGGCGGTTGCGAGAGCGATGCGGCGGCCAGCGGCTTTTTCCCGTTGGAGAAGATCGAGAACTTGCTGCCGATAGGGAAGACGAGCGGGGTTGAGGTCGATTCTGGCGGCGAGCCGACGTTTGAAGGACGCTCGTCCCGAAAGCAACCAAAACGGCAACAGCAGCAGGGTGATGGGGTGTGTTTTGATGAGGACGAGAGCGCACTCCCATAGGACGTTGCCTCGGATCAAAGTGCCGTCGAGGTCGACGCACAGAACCGGCAAGACCTCTTTGGCGGGTTTGGCTCCGGTGACAGACCCCATGGAATGATCCTCGCATAGACAGGAGGAGGAGATGCCGAAATAAGTGGTACACCTAGGTAACCTGGGTAACATGCGCTAGAAGGGAAGGGGAGGTTACTATGGGCTAATCTACTCAGGACACGAAGCATATGAACGAAACACCAGAATATCCCGAGCCTAGCGCATCGGAGTTGCTGGCCAAATACCTGCGATGGCCGGGCGTTCTGCTGCCATTGCTTGGACTAGTCACTTTTGTGCTTTACAGCGGCTCGCTATCTTTCGAGTTTGTATGGGATGACTGGCCCCAGATTGTGAACAATCCGATCATCCGGACATGGAGTAACCTGCCGCGCGCGTTCGGGAGCGACTTGTGGTACCACGTGGCGCGGCACCAGGTATATTACCGGCCGTTGTTCGTGGTGTGGTCGATGTTGAATTTCACGGTGTTTGGTTTGCGATCGTGGGGATGGCACCTGGGGGCCGTTTTGCTCCATGTGGGGGCCGTGGCGTCGGTGTTCTGGCTGGCGCGAAAACTTGGACTGGAGTACTGGACGGCGGCGCTGGCGGCGTTGATTTTCGCGCTCCATCCGATTCATGTTGAGCCGGTGGCCTGGATCTCCGCGGCTTCGGACACGATGGTCGCCATGTTTGTCGCGCTGGCGTTTGTGGCATTTCTGAGCGGACGGGATCCAGCAGCGCAGAAGAAAACTGCTTGGAGGATTGCGTCGTGGGCGCTGCTGATGTGCGCGCTGCTGACGAAAGAGATGGCGGTGGCGTTCACGGCGCTGGTAGCGATCTACGCGTGGCTGAACCCGCCGGATAAGAAAGCGTCACTGGGGCAAAGACTGCGCGAGGCGGCGATCGAGGCGGCTCCGTATGCGCTGGTAACGCTGGGCTACGTCTTACTGCGGAAGCATGCCCTGCTGCACTCAACGGGGCAGTTCGATACCGGTCACGGGGCGCTGGATGTAGTTCGGACCTTGCCGCTGGTACTGGCCTTCTATCTGAAGCAGTTGCTGGTTCCAGTTGGTCTGACCGGGCTCTATTACACGCCCTATGTTACTACGGCGATCTTCAAACAACTGATTGTGCCAGCGGTAGTGCTGGGAGCAGTGTCGATTGGGTTGTGGTATTGGAACCGGCGCGAGAAGGATTCGTCGGTTGCGTTCGCCGCCTTGTGGCTGCTCGTGGGATTGGCTCCAGCGCTTTACCTGAGGAACTTCGGGAACGGGGATTTTGTTCGCGACCGTTACATGTATCTGCCTTCGATCGGATTTGCAATTCTGGCGGCCAAAGGATTGCGGTTGTTGCCGTCGTTCCAGCGATGGAGTGCGAAGAATGTGCAACTGGGCGCGACTTTGGCGCTGTGCAGCTTCTACGTGATGGCTTCACTTTCGCAACAGGTGTACTGGGGGAGCGGATTTCTAATGCTGCTGCGGGGGCAGAAGCTGTATCCGGGAAACCCGAATGTGACGGTGGGGCTGTCGGCGGAATACAGTGAGCGGGGCGCTCATGAGAAGGCAATTGAGTTGGCACAGCAGGGCGTTCGGGAACATCCGGAATATGTCTACACATTGCTGGCCATGGCGGAGACCAATGTCCGGGCGGGGCATTATGAAGAAGGGCGGATCTGGCTGCAGCGCTTCCTGGCGGTGAACCCGGATATCCTGAAGACGGAGACGGGGCTGGCGCTGGTGGCCGGGTTGTATGGGCAGATGAGGGATTTCGACCGGGCGTTTGGGCTTTGCGATGAAGTCTTGGCGAAGGAGCCGAATTTATATTCGGCCCTCTACAACTGCGGAAACATCCATTTGATGGCCGGGCAATATGCCCAGGCCCAGCAACTGTTGTCGCGGGCAGTGCAGTTGGTGCCGGAAGACGCGGGGCCGAAATACTACCTGGGCCGAGCGCTTCTCGCGGATGGACGGAATCAGGAGGCACAGCCGTATTTACAGGCGGCGGTGGCGCTCGACCCGAAAGTGTGGGACTACCATTACTGGCTGGCGGTGTCCCTCGAACAAAGCGGGAATATCGTGGCCGCGCGGGCGGAGTATCGGCAGGCGCTGCAACTAAACCAAGGCAGCAATGAGGCTAAGCTACGGCTGGCGGCCTTGGAGGGAAAGTGAAGAGCGACCTGGAACAGACTGCGGTCCGGCCTGCGGAGCGGGATTTGAGCGTGGACACGAGAGCTCGTGAAGTGGATGGAGGGGCGGAGGACAGTTGCGCGGGCGAGAGATCTGCAGCGAAGAAGAGTGAAGGCTGGGGCGTGCGCGCGGTGGTGCTGGCCCTGGTTATGGCGATTGCAGGA
>PMMJ01000209.1 GCA_003162255.1 Acidobacteriaceae bacterium
AGGAGTTTTCGACGAAGGATGCATTTCGCTATTTTCGATTTCTCATCGAGAAGCAGGAAGTCGTGGCGGCACAAACTGCATGGCAACAACTGGCCGGCGTCAATCGGTCTCTTCTGCCCTATCTTCCTTCTCGCGAGAACCTGGTTGTAAATGGGGGATTTGAGGAGAACGTCCTGAATGGCGGTTTCGACTGGTGGTACGAATCGAACCCCCATGCGGCCCTAGCCATAGACACCAGTGAGTTCTACGGCGGAACAAGATCACTCTCCGTCACCTTCGATGGGCAAAATCCAGCCGACGCGGGAATCTTTCAGTTCGTCGTGGTAAAACCACACACCGAGTACGATTTTAGTGCCGAATCCAGGACGGAAGACATCGAGAGTGCCAGCGGTCCGCGGTTTGCCATCGTGGACGCTTACACCAATGCTCCCTACGTTCTCACCGATGATTTACTAGGAACCAATCCCTGGCGTCTGCAACAGGCACAATTCCAAACCGGCCCGAACACGAATCTAGTATTGTTGAAAATTGTCCGCCAGCCTGCGGGCCCCCTGATACGGGGCAAGCTTTGGGTCGACGATCTCAGGCTAGTGGAGAAAATAGAATAAGGATCGGTGAAGTTGAAAATATCATCGTACGCCGTTGTCGATACGACTGATTCCATTGATCCGGAGCTCCGGCGCGGTTGCGAGCCAGGGATCCTGCAATGGGTGCTCATTCTCGGCCTGTGCGCCCTCCTGATTTTCGCCGTGTTGGCGTTCGGTGCAGTCGAAAAGTGGTCGACTTTCTCCTTCGAGGCCGGTGCGGCCGTTCTATTTCTTGTTTGGGCGGGAAAGCAGCTTGTTTCCAAGCAGGTGAAGCTATCGGAAAACCCTCTGTACCTGCCAGCATTTCTCTTTTTCGGGCTCATCCTCGCGCAGGTTGTGCTGCGCAGGTCGGCCTACGAGTATGTTACTGAAGACGAGGCACTCAAGTACGTTGCCTATGGGATTGTGCTACTGATTGGAGCGGAATGCGTCAGAGAGGAAGGTGCTCGCAAAATATTCGCCCTCGTAATGATTGTTTTCGGGGCCTTGTATGCCTTCTTTGCGCTCGCCCAGGAGTTGACCGCCAACGGCAAGATTTTCTGGGTCCATAGTACACAGTTCACTGGCTCAATCTATGGAAGTTACGTCAACCACGACCACTATGCCGGCCTGATGGAGATGCTGGTGCCGATTCCCTTTGTGCTCAGTATGGGACATCTGCTGAGAGGGGGGAAGCGAGTCTTGGTCGGCTCTTGCGCGGTATTGATGGCTGGCACGATTTTCCTTTCCGGCTCGCGCGGAGGAATGCTTGCTTTCGTTTTCGAAATGGTGCTGTTCGCAGCACTGACTCTCGCGAAGAGGCGAAGCCCCCGCATAGCGCTGGGAACAATGGCAGTGTGCGTTCTTATCCTGGCTCTGCTGATTTTCTTAGGCAAGGGGCAGGTGCTGGGACGCCTCGGAGATCTGAGCCCGGGCATTCGTCTGGATATGACCAAAGATAGCTTGCGAATGTTTTCCAAGCGGCCGGTGGGGGGCTGGGGGTTGGGAACCTTCCCAACGGTCTATCCGAGTTACCGCAGCTTCTATACGAACCTGTTCGTAAATGAAGCGCACAACGACTATGCGCAGCTGCTGGTGGAGACCGGCTTGCTCGGCTTCGGGCTGATGTTTTGGTTTCTCGTGCGCCTGTACCGATACGGATTACCGACCTCTCGCCGCTGGGAATTCCGATGGGATGGGGCGGTCTCGCTCGCCGCTTTGCTCGGGTGTACGGGAATTCTGCTCCATAGCTTCGTAGATTTCAATTTGCAGATCCCGGCGAATGCTGCGCTATTTTATGTGCTTTGCGGGTTGGCTGCTTCCAGGCTTCTAGCTGAGTCATCCAAGCCCGGGCGGCATCGAGCTATCGGGGATGAAGGAACTGGAGGCGGTCGCACTCGGTCTGACAATGGCAACTCGTTGGCGCGGTCGACATAATTAAATCTTGCATCAAAGTATTTGGAAGGACAGCCCTTCGCCTCCTCAGGGACTGCGCACCTTGCTTGAACGTTTCGGCAAGTCGGTGGACGATGCTCAAAGCCTGCCCGAGCTTTTCCAGGACCTCGCTGCCGCCGAAACCGCGCATTCCGGAAAAATGCCGGACCGCGCAGCCCCCAGTTAGAAGCGGTGGGTGACACCGACACCTACGTAGTAATTGTGTTGGCGGCTTCTGCCGGTATCAACGTTCAGGTCGGGAGTTCCGGAGTAGAAATCGCGCGCTTCGAACCGCGCACCCCAGCCATGCCTTACCCACACATCCAATCCAGCTCCAAATTGGACTACGCCGGTATTGCTGCCGGTGGGCCCAGGGTTCGTGCCGGACCAAATGAGATTAGAGGATTGCCACAAACGGCCATAGCCGCCGCCTGCGCTAATCCACGGACTGAAAGATTCGCCGGAAAAAATGTTCAAACGCACGGAAGGGGTCACATACAGCGCGTCGATATTTTTAGGAACCTGGTCGTAGTAATAGTTCAGTTTCATCCGCGGAACGATCCCTACGGGCAACTCCGCATACAGTCCAAAAGTCTTAAAGCTCTTGAGCTGACGAGCATAACTGGCCACGACGCTCCCTGACGCGTTTCCGAAATGAATCGGGAGACCGGTACTCGGCACGGTCTGCGTGCTGACGAAAGTCAGCCCCACCGTGACGGAAACGTCATTCACTTGCGCTACAGCGCTGGACAAGAGAAATAAAACCGGCACAATTAGAACCGCGAGACGTTTAGCCGACATCTCTCCTCCGGAGTATTGAGGGATGTAGTTATTGTTTCCATAAGCTTAGCACGTGTCGCCCGAATCGGTGGAAAACATAAGTACCCTCCTTGGTGCTCGGGTTCCGCCATCCCGCGCGGGCGGATTCGGTCACGCAGGATGCTAGAATCGTTCAGATCTGTTTCCTGCTGATCATTTCCCATTGCCCATAGAGAAAATCATATCCGCGATTTCGGAGCCGACCGTCCCGGCCAAGGTAGGTTTTGTGAGCCTCGGCTGCCCCAAGAACCTTGTCGATAGCGAGGTAATGATGGGCATGCTAGCCCAGGCTGGCGCCGAACTGACTCCTAACGCGGAGGACGCCGACGTCATCGTCGTGAATACCTGCTCCTTTATCGGCAGTGCACAGCAGGAATCCATCGACACCATCCTCGAAATGGCCCGCCACAAAACGAAGACAGGCGGCAAGGCGAAGCGGTTGGTGGTTGCTGGTTGCCTGGTCGAGCGTTTTCGCGATGAGATCCGAAGAAACATTCCGGAAGTGGACGCGGTCGTCGGCACCGGTGAATTGGAGAAGATCCTGGCCGCTGCCGGAGTGGCGGAAACGCCCCGCGCATCGAGTCCGTTCAATATTCTGACTTCGAGCGCACCAACTTCGAACATCACCACCTCGCGGCCCGAGGGCGATCATCGCCGCGGACAAGGCCGCTTCGCGCGCGATTCCTGGGACGGCGCCGTCGCCGACCTGCCCAACTACCTTTACGACGACCACACGCCCCGCGTGCTGACCACGCCTCGATCCTCGGCCTATATCAAAATCGCCGAAGGCTGCGATCATCCTTGCAGCTTCTGCATCATTCCCCAACTCCGGGGGCAGTTTCGCTCGCGGCGTTTCGAATCGGTCATCACCGAAGCCGAGCGACTGGCCCAATCCGGCGTGCACGAAATCACGCTCATCGGTCAGGACACGACCTGCTACGGCGAAGACCTTGGACTGAAAGACGGCCTCGCCCTGCTGCTGGAGAAGCTCGCGGGCGTCGATGGACTGCGGTGGATTCGCTTCCTTTACGCGTATCCCAACAAGATTACGGGACGACTGCTGGCGACGATCGCGGCCCACGACAACATTTGTTCGTACATTGATGTGCCCCTGCAGCACGCCTCGGCAACTGTGCTGAAGCGCATGAAGCGCGGAGGCGGTGCCGATCTGTTCTTGCGCTCAATCGAGAAGATGCGCCGCGTAATTCCCGGTGTCACTTTACGGACTTCGTTCATCGTCGGTTTCCCCGGCGAAACTGAAAGAGAATTCGAGGAGCTTTGCGGCTTCGTGAAAGAGGCGGCGTTCGACTGGATGGGCGCCTTCGGGTACTCCGATCAGGAAGGCGCCAGTGCCTTCGATCACGACAAGAAGCTTCCCGCGCGCGAGATCGAAAGCCGCCGCAAGTCGCTGATGTCGATCCAGAATAAAATCAGCCGCGCGAAGAAGAAATCGCTCGTCGGACGCGAATTCGACCTGCTCCTGGAAGGCTCTTCGACCGAATCTGACCTCCTGCTCGAAGGCCGCACCGCGATGCACGCGCCGGAGATTGACGGCAAAGTTTTCGTGAACGATTATCCCGAAGTAAACGAGCCCAAAGAGGGAGAGTTTTACCGCTGTCGCATCACAGCGGCGCACGACTATGATCTAGTGGCGAAGATCATTTAAAGTCAGATGTCAGAGGTCACCTCCGCAATCCAGCTATGCCGCGCCAACACACCATCAAACTCCGCTGCCCGATCTGCAAGAAGCCGGTAAAGTCTGCCGACGCGGATTTCCCTTTTTGCAGCGAGCGCTGCCGCTTGATCGATCTCGGCAAGTGGGCAAGCGGCGCATACGTGATTTCGTCGCCGGTTGACGACGCCGAAGAGGCGGTGCGGCAAGACAGCCTCGACGATGAGGATGGAGGCTGATGAATCCTCCGCCCGAAATCGCCAACCAATCCGGCACGCCTTCTCAGGCAGATCCGGTGCAGGCAGCCCCGTTGCGCCGCGCTCCGCTGTGGGCCACTCTGGTCGCAACTTTCTTCGGCGCGGGACGCCTCAAACCCGGTCCCGGCACCTGGGGATCGCTGGCCACGGTTATCGTGTGGGCGCTGGCCAGTTCGCGCATCCCGGCCGCGAGCCGCACTTGGGCGACGATCGTCGCCGCCGCGGTTGTGACCCTCATCGGAATCCCCGCCGCCACGCTGGTCGCGCGATCCTCTGGGTTAAAAGATCCGCAATTCGTCGTCATCGACGAAGTCGCGGGACAACTGGTAACCCTCATCGCCGTTCCGCTTGCTTGGAAAAGTTTTCTTGCGGGCCTTATACTCTTCCGTGTCTTCGATATTTGGAAGCCGTTTCCGATTCGGCGATTGGAGCGGCTGCCCGAGGGCACCGGCATTGTTGTGGACGATCTGGGAGCGGGAGTTTACGCGCTCGTCATCATGCATCTTCTTTTGCACTTTGGACTTCTAATGTAGTAGTCATCAATCAAGCAGCCGGGCTCCTCCGGAACAGACTCATGAGCATCTCCGACCGCCTGTTAGGAAAGAAGAACGTCAACGGCAAGCCGCACATCGAAGCGGTCGCCCCGAATTTTGCTTTGCCCGGAGGCGAGGTTCGTATCATCGGAAAGGATCTGCGACCGCACGAGTTGCGCCGCCCATGCGTGCGCTTCGGCGACATCGAAGGCTCCGTACTCATCAGTTCCGATGATTTCCTGGTGGCCCGCGTGCCCGAGGAAGCGGTGTCGGGGCCGGTAGTCGTGAGCACGAACGGGGTGGGCAGCAGCGGGCACGTCAGCAACGCCCATTCCATTGAGGTTGCGGCCCCGGTTGCCGACAACCTGCATCCCGTTACCAATCCCGCGCTCGACCGCGAAGGTAACCTCTATGTAACTTTCTCCGGATCGCGCGGGCAAAAAGTCCCGGTGTCGATTTTCAAGATCGACACGAACTACGCCGTGACGCCGTTTCTCAGCGACATGATGAACGCCACCTCAATCGCCTTCGACCGCTCGGGCGAGATGTACGTTTCTTCGCGAAATGACGAGGCCGTGTACAAGGTGGCGCCGAACGGCACTATGTCGACCTATGCCGAAGGGATGGGGGTCGCGACCGGGATTGCCTTCGATCGCGAGGAAAATCTCTACGTCGGCGACCGCAGCGGCACCATCTTCAAAATCAATCCCCAGCGNNAGCACTTCCAGTTTCGACTGCGTGTACAAAGTCGATCCCCACGGAACTGTGTCCGTCTTCTACCGCGGACTGGGTCGTCCGCAAGGCCTGGCACTTGATGTCGAGGGCAATATCTATGTCGCCGCTTCTCTGGCGGGAAGGCGCGGCATCGTAAAGATCACTCCCCAAGGCGAGGCCAGCCTCGAAGTTTCCGGCCATGGCCTAGTCGGATTGGCGTTCGCTCCGGGCAAGTCGGCGATCCTCGCCACCAACAGCGCCGTTNNTTGCCGATGGAGCGCCGGGCGTCCCGCCCGGCTGACGAGTGACGACGCCCGCCACTCCATCGTAAGAATCGTCACGCCCTCACGGTGCTAGAACCTGCCAACCTTGGCCGCCCCCGCGTACGGATAGGGGAACAGCTTTTCTTCGTGCTTGCGCAGTTCCTGTATCCAGTCCTGAATTCCATTCCTGGCCAACGAGGACAACGGGTAGAGCTCAAATCCGGACTTGGCATCGCTGCTGTGGCGGACCGTCGCCAGCATCTCGATCGGGGTGTCTCGCAATGATAGCGAAATCAGAACTGTTTCTCCCACCTGCGGCGCGCCACAGACGATCGCCGACATTCCCCGCATGCTGATATCGAGGGTGACGCCGCGAGTGACTAACGGTCCGAAGCGCAAGAAGCGCTGCAGCGTGACCGGGATGCTGGCAAAGTAGCGCGGTTCCCGCCGGCGGACGTGGTACTCGCGAGACTTGCCCAACGTCTTCCGGCTGTCTACTTGCATTTCGCTCTCCTTCCGTGACCAGAACCGTTCAGCATGGGGGACCGCTACGATGGCAACGCTCCGCCCCATCCCCACCCCGCCTGCAAGCTGGCGCGTATCACTCCCAGCAACTCCTCGTTGTCGGCCGGCTTCTGGAAAAAAGCGACGGCGCCCGATTCGAGGGTGCGTTTTTCATTGCCCTCGGGATCGCGAGCCGTAAGCACGATCACCGGGATGTCGGAGAGCGCGGGATACTGCTGCAAGTTTTTCAGCACGGCAAATCCGTCGCCCGCCGGCAGCCCGAGATCGAGAATGATCAGGTGCGGGTGTTCTTTTTGCGCCATGGCAATGGCGGAATAACCGTCGCAAACATTAACGGTATCGAAGTTATTGGCCCGCAGGCGCAAACTCAGCGCCTGTCTGAGATCGGGATCGTCGTCCACGACCATAATCTTTGCTCGATTCGTGGGCGGCCCCTCGTTGTAACCATCATTGCGCATTGGATTGGTTCTCCTTTTCGGTGATGTTTGGTTTGCTCCAAAGCCCCTGCTGAATGATCTGGGTGACATAATCGGCAACGCCCCAGATTTGTTGCTCCAAGGTCCTCGGGTCGCCGGCGGGCGGCCCCGGAATCATTTCGGCCGTCACCCGCAGAGTTCCGCTAGTCCTCAACTGAGACAGCGAGCCGACCTGGTCGCGGATGCGGTCCATCATGATGCCAACGTTCGCCATGTTGGTGGAGGCGACCACAAAAAACGTTTGCACCGGGCCGCTCGTCCCCATGGGCGGAAGAACCAGATCCTTATCCAGGAAGATACAGCGGCGCAGACGCTCCAGACAGCGCTGGCAGGTCTCTTTCCAGCTTCCGCGCAGCGATTGACAAAGCGGGGTCAGTTGCACCCGCACCAGCACCATGGCCTCGCGCAAACGTCCCTTGTGCGTGAGCACTGGCTGTAGGAGCTTGGCCAGGGAATAGAGCGGCAACGTGAACGAGAACGTGCTGCCGCATCCTGGTTGGCTCGCAACCCACATCCTCCCGTTCTGGAGCGTGACGATTTCCTTGGCAATGTAGAGCCCCAGACCGAGGCCGGTCCGATTGCCATCTACCGCGTTGGGGTCCTGGTAGAGACGTTCAAAGACCTTGGGAAGCGACTCTTGAGGAATGCCACGGCCGGTATCACTGACGGAGAGATAGACGGAGCCCGGATCGGTTTCCACCATCGAGGCTTTCACGATCACCTCGCCCTCGGCCGGGGTGAACTTGATTCCATTATCGATCAGGTTGATGAGAACTTCGAGAGTGCGGTCGGGATCCGCATACACGAGAGGGATGCTCTGCGGCGGCCCAACTTCAAGGTTGACACGCTTTTCGGCGGCAATGGGCAGCATCATCGCCACCGCCTGCTGCATGAGTTCGCCGATATCGATGCAGCGCGGTTCGATGCGCAGCTTGCCGCTCTCGGCGCGAGTGGCTTCGAGCAGGTCGCGGATCATGGCATGCAACTGATTCACACTCTTGAGGACGGTCTTGAGATAGTCGGTTTGCTCCGGCGCCATGGCGCCGGCCAACCCGTCCAGCAGAAGCGTGACGTACTGGTGAATGCAGGTCAGCGGCGTGCGCAATTCGTGCGAGATCAGCATCAGAAAATCGCTCTTGGCCTTGTCGAGAATGGCCAGCCGGCCCATGGCCTCGGCTAACTCGCGCGTGCGGACCCCTACCAGATCCTCGAGCCGGGCATTGTGTTGCTCCAATTCCAGCTGGAGCCGGCGCAGTTTCAGATGCGTTGCCACGCGCGCCAGAACCTCTGATCCGTGGAAGGGCTTGGTGACGTAGTC
>PMMJ01000455.1 GCA_003162255.1 Acidobacteriaceae bacterium
ACGCGGCAAGCCGCGTCTCTACGACGATTCTTGTGGAGTGGACTGAGTCCAGAGTTGCCGGAACCCACTCATCGCAAAGTACGCGATGAGTGGGGCACCCGGCGCGATGAGTGGGCCAGCCAGCTCTCGCTTTAGACTTTCCGTTCGCCGTCCCAGTTGGCGGCGCGGTTGTCGGGGACTTTTTGCAGGGCCTCGACCAGGACGCGGCGGAGGCGGTAGCGGCTGTCGAGGTCCATGCTGACGAACTCGAACCCGATTTCATTGACGCGGGCGCGGCGGAGGAAGACTTCGCCGCGTATTTTTTTCACGCCCAGAGAGATTTCGACGTGGGCTTCGGAACCGACGCGAAGGTTGTCGTTGCGCGTGCCCATGCCCCCGCCCAGACTCATCTCGCGCATAATGATGTTCGACTTTCCCCAGGAACTGGAAAGGCTGGCGGAGAGCGTGCGCGGCAAGATGATGCGTTCGTAGCGGCGCTGGCGGACATAGGGACATCCGGCGCCGGAATCGAGCGGGGCGATGGCGAGTTCGCCGGCTTCAAGGCCGCTGTCGGCAAGAGCCTGGGTGCCGTAGCGGGGATCGATCTTGGAGAGCGCCTGAATGGCGGCGATGCGGAGTTCGCGGTGCTGGGTGTAGCCGAAAAGTTTCTTATCTTCGACGATGGCGCGCAGAACGGGAACGGCCTCGACCTCGCGCAAGCGGCCGAGGGACTCGATGGCCTTCAGTTGCACGAATGGCGGACGGCTGTGAGCTACGCCGGCGGTGGCGAGCGCAATCAGGCTGGAACTGGCGCTGCGGTCCTGGCTCATGCCGATCTCGTCGATGGCTTCGGGCAGGATGAGGGAGTCGAGCAGTTCGAGCAGTTCGAGCAGAGTGCGTCCGCGGTCGGGCGCGGCACCGTAGGCGATCTGGCGAACGATGACGTCCTGATAGAAACGGTTGAACTCGCTCATGCGGGAAGGCAGCAACTCCAGCATCGAGGTGACAGCGAGGCGGCTCAGCAGGCCGACGGTGGAGGCCGCCTGGCGAGGCTGGCCCATGCGTAAAATTTCGCGCAGATCGTCGATGGCGGGTTGTCCGAGTTCGCCGGCGAGTTCGACAATGCGATCGCATTCGACGCGTTTCTGGGCGCGGAAGAAACGGTCGGCAAGGTGCTCGACGGAAGTTCTGGGAAGCTGCTGCAGGACGTTGACCAGATCCTCGGGCACCTGATCAGTGTTGATGGCTTCTTCGATCATCTCCGGCAGGCGATTTTCGATGCCGACTCGGGAGCGAAGATCCTGCACCAGGGCTGGCCGCTGACGGGCAACTCTTTCGAGCGAACAGCAGAGTTCCGAGACCGCTTTGTACTTTCTGCGAGAGCAGGCCTCCTGCCCAAAGCGCGCGAAAGCGGCGGCCAGCAGGCTCTGAATTTCGGAGTCGCTTTCCTGGGCCAGTCTCTCGCCGATCATGGCGAGGGCATTGGGCATGACTTCCTCGGGCGCGGTGGCGTAAAGGTCGGCGAGTTGAGCCAGGCCAGAAGCGGTCTTGCGGCGGGGTTCGGCATCCTTGGCGTCGAGGCCACTGCAATAGTTGGAGAGAATTTTGGCGGCGCTCTCGTTGTCGTCGCGCTCAAAAAGGAGTTCGACGAACTGGCGAACGTTACGGGGCGGCACGCAGGCGGCTTCGCCGGAGAGCAGAACGCTTTTCTTGCCCGCCTCGGGAATCTCAGCCCAGAACATGCGGTCGAGAATATCGGCGTGGGACTCAATCAGGATGCCAGCCTTGGACATTTTGTCTTCCTGGACGCGCAGGATCTGGCGGAGGGTATCCATCTGCCGGCTCATGTGCTCCATCATGTCGTGGACGGCGTTGACCTTGACTTCACCGCGTGAATAGCGGTCGAGGGCGAACTTGATGGCCATGCTTTCGGCGGCCTTCATCAGCAGCGGAGTGTCATTGCCATCGCTGGTGCTGTTCTGAGAGGTCTGCTTGGCCAGACTTTCGAGCAACTGGGCGAGATTGACCTTGGCGCCTTCGGAAGCGTTCCCGAGTTCGACTTTGAGATTGTCCGGGGAAGCGTTGGGATCCTGCATGGCCTGGCCAAAATGGGTGAGCAGGCGAATGGTCTGTATGACTTCCTCTTCCTGTAAGGGAACGACGCCGCCGGTCCAGGTTCCGCCCGAGGTTCCGCCGGGGCCGGTGGCGATGCCGCCCGGAATGGGGACGGTGGGGACACTGCCGAGGGGCGCGCCGCCGGGTGTGCCGGAACCGGTGTTGCTGGCGCCCTGAGCGGCGGCTATCAACTGCAGAAGTTTCTGCGGGTCATTGAGCCAGTGCTTGAACTCGGGACCCAGGGCTTGGGCGGCGAGTTGAGCGGCCATGGAATATTCGCCGGTGGAGGGGTCGGCAGCGACAAACTTGACTTCATTGATGCGGATNNTTCGAGCGGGATGCCATCGAGAAGAAGCTTGTTGTCGGAGACGCCGAGCAGAAAACCAGTGTCGCCGCTTTTGGGCAGCGCCTGCTGGAGTTCGGTCCAGGCGGTCTGGAACTGGCCTTCGGTACGCTTGTGATTCACTCCATACAGCCGTGTGTACTTGATCAGAATATTGAGGCTGTGGAGGAAAGACCGAGCGGACGCGCTGCGGCTGGCGTCGGTTTGAGCGGCGTTAGCGATGACAACCTCCTCTCGGTATATGGGGCGTCGCATTAAGACTAAGTGGGAAAGTGACCTAATGCACGATTACGGAGGTAATTGAATCGAACAGATGGGCGTCAGACGAGTGCACGAAGGGACAGGTCCTGCGGGACGCCGTCGCTCTATACTGATGGCTTGACATGCAGATGATGCTGGGGACGTGGCAGGCTGCGCCTCTAGAGGAAAGTCCTGATGAAGATTGCCGTGCTTTTTTTTGGCGCGTTAAAGGACGTGCTGGGACGGCCGGGCGAGACGATCGATCTGCCGGAAGGGGCGCGGGTGCGGGACCTGGTCCTCAATTATGCGCGCGAGGCTCCGCAGTTTGAAGCGATGGCGCCGTCCCTGGCGATTTCGGTGAATCGGGAATATTCGGGAGCGGAACGCGAGCTGCGTGAGGGCGATGAGGTCGGGCTGCTGCCGCCGGTGAGCGGCGGGTCAGCGGAAGGCGGCGAGGTCGCAGGCGGAGTTCGGAGCGAGGTTCGAATCGTCCGCGAGCCGATCGCCCCGGAGGCTATGGTGGGGCGGTTTAAGCGCCCGGCGGATGGCGCGTTGGTGATTTTCGACGGCGTGGTGCGGGACAACACGCGTGGGCGGCGCACGCTCTATCTGGACTATGAAGCGTACGAAGCGATGGCGCTGAAGCAGATGGAAGCGCTGGCGGTGGAGGCGCGAGCGCGTTTTGGAGTGCGAGGGGCGTCGATTGTCCACCGGTTGGGGCGGCTGGAGATTGGGGAGACGAGCGTGCTGATCGTGGTGGCCGCGGCGCACCGGGGCGCGGCGTTTGAAGCTTGCCGGTGGATCATCGACATGCTGAAGAAGACGGTGCCAATCTGGAAGAAAGAGTACTTTGAAGATGGAGCGGTATGGGCCGACGGGGAGCCGTTCCCCGAAGAAATTCGGCGGCCGGGAGGCACGGCGGGGAAGTAGCCCGCATCCAAATGATTGACTTTCACATGAAGCGAATTCCAAGGGTGCTGCGAGCTTCGAGCTGCGAGCTGCGAGCGAACCGGGTCAGGGCTTGCTCGCGGCTCGAAGCTCGAAGCTCGAAGTTCGTGGCCTGCCTGATCGTCTGCGCCTTTGCCTTGTGCGCCACCATCGGGTTGAGGGCGGAGGAACCGGAAACCACGATCACGGTGGATGTAAAGCTGGTCAACGTGTTCGTGACTGTGACGGATGGGCGCGGGGCTCCGGTGGCGAACCTGCAGAAAGAAAATTTTCTGCTGAAGGAAGACGGCAAGGAACAGAAGATTGCGATCTTCGGCCGGGAGTCGGCGCTGCCGCTGTCGATTGTGCTGGCAGTGGATACCAGCCTGAGCACCAGAAAAGACCTGCCGCTGGAGCTGACCTCGGCGCGCAAGTTTGCGCATGCGATTGTGCGGCCGCAGGACGGACTGGCGGTCTACAAGTTCAGCGAGGAAGTCAGCCAAATGGTGCCGTTCACCTCCGACTTGAAAAAGATCGACGCCGGAATCGACCGGGTGCACAATGGCGCGGCGACGGCGCTTTACGACGCGATTTTTCTGGGATCGCAGGCGCTGGGCCGGCGGCAGGGAAGAAAAGTCATGGTGGTGATCACCGATGGCGGAGACACCATGAGCCAGGTGGATTACAAAGAGGCATTGCGCGCGGCCCAGGAGTCGGAGGCGATCATTTATAGCATTATCATCGTGCCCATCGAAGCGAGCGCGGGACGGGATACGGGCGGCGAGCACGCGCTGATTCAGATCTCGGAGGACACGGGCGGGAAGTCTTACTACGCCACGTCGCTGTCGCAACTGGACGACGCGTTCCGCAAGATCAGCGACGAGCTGAGAACGCAATATCTACTGGCGTACTATCCGTCGCAGCGCTATTCGAGCTCGGAGTTTCGCCAACTGCGGGTGGATCTGACGAATGCGCCTCCGGGAGGGCCTTTTCAGTCGCATTACAGGGCGGGATACTACACGTGCAAGGGGACGTTCTAGGGCCAGGCTTCGAGCTACGAGCTGCGAGCTTCGAACAAACCGGGTGCCCGCAGCCCGCAGCTCGTGGCTCGAAGCTCGTGGCGCGGGATTGGCTCGCAAAAAACGCATAGATGGCGCCGGGGAAGTGGCTGCATCTAGTAAACTGTTCTATTCCATTGCAGTGGAAATTGAGATCCTTAGACGCGGAACCGCTTCCATGTACTACTTGAGGTTCTGCCCCAGGAGAGTCACTTTGTTCGATTGGTCTGGTTTGCAGGTTCGCCGTTCTCTGCCCATTGGCATATTGCTCTTTGCCGCGTTCACGGTTTCGTTGTGGGCGCAGGAGGAAATGACTCCGGAAAATCCCACCACCGGCACCATTCAAGGCACGGTGCGGGATGACGACGGCTTCGTCGTGGAAGGGGCGCGGATTTTTTACAGCTCGCAGGCGACCGACACCAGTGGCACAACCCGCACCGGCAAGGACGGGACGTATGTTTCCGAACCGGTGGGGCCGGGCGTTTATGTGGTGCGGGTGGAAGGCCGCGACATGCGGGTGGTCGAGCGCAGCGTGACCGTGGTGGCGGGGACGCCGGTGACGGCGGATTTCAAAACGGAATGGATCAATCCGGGTCCGGTGCGGCTGGAGAGCAGGTTCAGCGGAGAGGCTAGCGACACGCTGCCGATCGACGGTCGGAACTATCTGAATGCTGGGAGGCTTGAGCCCGGCGTGCAGGCGGTGGACGCAGGGATTTTCGATCCGGGCAAGAGTGGATTCCAATCGCTCTCGATCGACAGCCAACTGGGACGAACGACGCACTACGACATGGATGAAGTCGAGGTGATGGATGAGACCAAGGGCGCGGCCACGCTGAACCTGCCCGCGGAAGCGGTACGCGAGGTGATCGTGTCGCAGGTCATGCCGGAGGTGTTTCAGTCGCTGAATGCGGCGGGCGGGGTGCGGGTAACGACGCGCTCGGGTGGAGATGAATGGCATGGCAATCTGTTTGGAAATGTGCAGGAACGGATCCTCGGCCTGGCGGGGTTCCCGTCGGGGAATAACGATTACAGCCGGCAGCAGTATGGATTCGGGGCAGGCGGCGCGGTGATCAAGGACAAAGCGTTCTTATTCGTTGGCGGGGAACGCACCAAACAGGATGGAGTTTTGCCGGCGGAGTTAGGATTCCCGGCCGTCAACGGGACCGGCCTGCAGAGCGCTTATTTTCGCGAGAATATGCTGACGGCGCGATTGGATTATGACGTCAGCGACGACATGAAGTGGTTTGTGCGGCTCAGCTACGACAACGCAAACCAGATTCCGCCGTCGAACAGCCTGTCGAATATCCGCAATCAGCTGAACGTTCCCGCCGCTGTCTTCGGGCTGGATTGGAACCGGGGACGGTTTGTGAACAGCGCGCGCTTCGGCTATCAGAAGATGGTGAACGCGATCACTCCCGACTTGCAGGGTTCACTGGCGGCGCCTTTCCATATTCAGCTCGGATCGTATGGACTGGGGCCGAGCGTGGCGGGTCCACGGCAGACGATTCAGCGCGACCTTTTCGGGCGCTACGACAGCAGCACGATCTACAGGGTGTATCACACGATTCGCTTCGGCGGAGCGGTTCATCGCATCGGGCAGGGAGATTTCTACACGCCAGGAAATGATGGGCCGTCGGTGACCAGTTCGAACGGAATGGACGTGATCAACGACGTTAATAACAACCCGGGCCTGTTATCTGGAGGGGCAAATAATCCGCTGAATTATCCGGTGGGCACGATTACGATTTTCAACGGCCTCGGAAATTTCAGCGAGAACTCGGCTTTCAACCGGCCGGGCGGCGGACACTTCGACACGCGATTCGAGGGCTACATCGGCGACACGTTCAACCTGTTTCCGAACCTGAATATTAATTTTGGCGTGAATTATGTGCGCGACAGCGGACGCACAGACAGCGATTTGCCGGCGGTCCCATGTTCGGCGATCAATACCACGATCGTGCAGAGCCCGCCGTGCACGAGTGGTCTGATCCTCGATCAATTTGGGCTGCTGCCAAACAACGCCATAACTGGCGCGCACCAGTTTCTCGGCGGGCCGGTGAACCAGCCGGATTTGAATTTTTCCCCGCAAGTGGGTGTGGCATGGGATCCGGGACACAATGGGCGGACGGTGATGCGGGCGAGCGGCGGAATGTTCTATGACAATTTTCTGCTGCAGAATATCTATCAGGATCGCATCAACCGCTTGTCGAACGGGCAGTACAACCGCAGCCTGACGCTGTGTCCGGCGGGATCGGTGCTGTTTCCGAATGCGCCGAATGGAATAAACAATGCGTTTGTGAGTGAGAGCAATGGCGTCGTAAGCGCGGTTGATGGGCTCGATATCGCCACGCAGATTTGCGGGCAGCCCATATTTCAAGTGGCCACCGCGATTCAGGATCTGCAGAAGCAGTTTTTGGCGGCGCAGTCGGGGGTGACGGGCGGGCAGAACGTGTATTCGCTGGCGAACAGCGTGGCCGATTTCGGCGGTCTGCTGGCGCCGGGCTTCAAGACGCCGCGGGTTATCCACATCAGCGCTGGAATGCAGCATCAACTTGGGGATCACAGCGAGTTCTCGATCGACTATGTGCGCGAGATCGGTACCCAGTTTCCGCTCGGGATTGACACCAATCACGTGGGAGCTTCCAACTATCTGACCGATGGCAGCAGCTCAAACCCCGCCCTCAATACGTATGCGGCGGAGCTGCAGGCGATCAGCAGCACGGTGGCGGCGGTGGGATGCGGCCCGGCGAAATACGTTGGCGCGGGCCCGGGGCCTGGGTTTTCGCAGAATGCGGTGGATTGCTATTTGAATGCAGTGCCGGGAGCGAGCATCACGGATTTCGCGCGCAACGGGCTGGATTCGTCGAATGCGTTCTGCGGACCGTTTCCGTGCTCGGTGTTAGGGAAGCAGCAGGCGGCGTTCGGGGGGATCAATCCGGCGGTGGGATCGAACATCATGTATTTTCCGAGCGGACGGTCGCGCTATGAAGGTGTGCATGTGGCCTACCACGCGGTCAGCGGAGAGAGTCCGATGCGGCGCGTGCGGCGGCTGGAAGTCGCGATTTCGTACACGCTCTCGCGCTATCGCAGCAACATCGCGGAGCCGAACGGCAGCGGTGGAGATTACTCGCTGATGAACGTGGCGGAAGATTACAACCGGCCCCATCTCGGGCATTGGGGTGCCGCGGGGCTGGACCGGACACACCAGTTCACGTTCACTCCGACGGCCGACTTGGCGTATGGGCTGCGGCTCTCGATGATCGCGCATGTGGCTTCGCCGCTCCCATTGAGCGCTTATTTGCCGCAACAGAACGGGGGCGGAGTCGCGGGAGAGATCTTCCGCAGCGATCTTACCGGCGACGGTACGGTGGGCGACCTTTTACCAGCAACCTTTATCGGAAGCACGGGAAAATACTCGAACAGCAATTTGACCAAGGCCATCAGTTTTTACGACACCAACTTCGCCGGCAGGTTGACGCCGGCGGGCTCGACGCTGGTGAATACCGGATTGTTCACCTCGCAGGAACTGATTGCGCTGGGCGCGTATGAGCCTCTGATTCAGGCGCTGCCGGGTCATGCGGCGGAGGCCACCTGGCTGAAGACGATGGATCTGCGGTTGAGCCGGCCGTTCCAGGTTGGAGAGCGTATGAAGCTGGAAGCGAATTTCTCCGTGTTTAACGTTTTCAACTGGGCTAACTTTGGGGGCGCGGGCAACCAGTTGAACGGAGTGCTGAACGGCGCGCCCGGCAGTTCGCTGAACAACGCCAGTTCGGGGGGATACTGCGGCGGCTCAACCGCATACTGCACTTCGCGGCTGGACCGGGTTGCGGCCGGTTCGGGTGCGTATGCGAACGGAGCTCCACGGCAGATGGAATTCGGAGTGCGGATCACGTTCTAAGCTCCGGTAGGCTCTCTTCGCCTAGGCTAGTTCTGTCTTCGGCTCTCTTGCCCTTGCTTCATCGGTGTCGATGCCCTGCGTCAAGAGCGCAAAGTCTTTACCTCACGCAAGATTTTTTCGCAGAACCCAATTATTAACTTGACTTAGTTTCTGGATCGGGGTAACTTCCTCCGAGTCAGTGCTGGCCGCCGCTCTTCCCCAGTCGAGCCGCACTGAGCTTTTGGGGTCGTGCAACCTTCGAAATTCTTACCAAAACTTCCAGGGGGAGTTCCTTGCTTATAAGCGTCCGGGCGGACAGAAATGCCTGCGTACAGCCTGCGTTTGTAAAAAAAGGGTTTTTCCCTGGCCTCACAGTATTCCCTCTCAAGGGGAAGGAGAAAAACAGATGCAAAACCAGAATTGGCGATTTTTGAACCGGGTAATCGTGGTCGCGACGGTGACCCTGTTGGCAGTGAGCTTCACAACCTTCGCGTGGGCGCAAGAGTCCGCGGGACGTGAAATCAAGGGCGCTTCGCCGCAGGCGGTAAGTCCACGCACGCCGCAGGCCGGATACATTTACACTCCAGAGAGCAGCATCGAGCGTCCCGAGGACCTCGGCTTGCGCGCTCATACGACCTATGTGGTGCGCAGCGTCGACGGCAATAAGCCAGTGGGCCTGGTTGCGCCGCAATCATTTCAGGTTTCGTCGAGCTTCTCGCCCGACGCCATCGAAGAGGCGGAAACGCCCGCTTCTCTGGGCTGCCTCTATGTCCAGAGCCCGAATAATGTGAAAACGGGATGCGTACCAAACTATGCCTCGAAAACAAAGGGGCCCAGTTCGGCAGGTTGGGGCGCCATCGCTTTAGTGGACGCGTACGATAACCCGGACGCCGCCAACGATCTGAAAACTTTTGACACATATTGGGGCCTGCCCGCGGCCAAGTTCGTCAAGGTCGAAGCCACTGGCAACGGGGACTGTTCCTCGGTCCCAGCCAACGCCGGCTGGTCGGTGGAGGAGTCGCTGGACATCGAGTGGGCGCACGTCTTTGCACCGAAGGCGGTGATTGTTCTGGTGGAGGCGTGTTCAAACTCCGACACGGATCTTTTCTATGCGGAAAGCGTCGCCATTCAATACATCCAGGACAACTACGGTGGCGGGGATGTCTCCAATAGCTGGGCGGGTGGCGAGTTCTCCAGCGAGTCGTCCTATGACTTCACCTTCGCCGGCGCGAACTACAGCGACTACGGCGCCCCGGTTACGGTTTTTGCCTCAGCCGACGACGCCGGTATCGGCGCCGCCTATCCCAGTTCCAACCCCTGGCTGACTTCGGCGGGTGGCACATCGGTGCTTCGCAACTCGGACGGCACTTTCAATTCCGAGGGCTGCTGGAGCGGTTCGGGTGGTGGCAGCAGCGCGTACGAAAAATCGGGTGCGTCGACCGAATTCCAATATGGCATATTTGGCAACGGTGCTCCCCGCGCCACGCCGGACTTCGCCGCCGATGCCGATCCGGCCTCGGGCGCATGGATTTACAACCAATACGCCTACAACGGCTGGGCGGTGGTGGGTGGGACCAGCCTTTCGTCCCCATCTCTCGCCGGCATTGTCAACCGCGCGGGCAACAAGTTGTCGTCGTGGTTTGGGTATTACGTAGACGGCTACGGCTACTTCACCAACGGGGAAAACAACCTGCTGTACGCGCAATTGCCAACAGCCAAAGCCTACTACACGAACTTCTACGACATCACGACCGGCTCGAACGGTGGCACGGTAACCTACAACTGGGACTATTGCACGGGCGTTGGAAGCCCGCGCGGTCTCCTCGGGAAGTAAGTCTTGCCGCTGCTTCAGCAGCGGATTGCGGATTGTTCGCGAAGAGGCCTTGCGTATGCAAGGCCTCTATTTTTGTTCCGCAATTAGCTGAGTAATTGCGGCCCAGGTTGCCGGACGGCCGCCTATTCGAGTGTCTTTTCCTCTACCACCTTGTACATCTTTTCATAGGGTGTGCACTTGTCGGGCGGAGTAAACAGTGTTTTGTCTTGTGTCCCGAGCACGATGTCGTGATACACGGCCATAATCTTGCCATGCTCGGTTCGCGATTCGATCTTAACGGGAACGCCCTTCAAGTCATCCGCCTCCCATACCTTTGACTCGATGGTCTTGCCGTCGTGCCTGGTCACTACGACGTTTTCGACCTTGCAGCTATGGCCCTCCACGGTTTCTGTCCCCGCGGGCGTGCGTTTCACCTGCGTGCCTTGCAACAACTCCAAGGGGCTGTGCAACATCTTCGCCTGGTCGGTCCTCATTACAATACATTGCTGGGTTTTGTCGGGGTACACGGTCAGTCGGTACACCTTGCCGGTCGCGGGCAGATACAAAGTTGCCATAGCGTCGGAGATATCGACCCGCATGTTTGTGCCCGACCAGTGGACTTTCATCGACAACGCCCGCTGCGCCGGCCCCATCAGTTGAGTCGCGGAAAAATCGGGGAAGTTCCATGGATCTCCGGAGTCTTGTGCGCGCGCAACGATGGCGGACAATATGAGTACCACTACCGCTGCGATTGTACCGAGGGTTCGAGACAGCCTCATTCCATTCTCCTTTGGTTGAACATCTCTGATTGGGACGCAGTTCAAGATCCATCGCAACAGCAAGATGGCTGAACCGTCAGGTGAAACGGTTGCAAGAATATGGCGATACGCTACTTTGGTTGTGGTTTGCTTGTCAACAGGGTTGCTGGTCCAGGCAAAGCGCCCCTCAAGATTTCGGGCGTGATGCGGCGTTGAAACTCTATCACAAGAGGAACTGCGGCTGGGCTGCGAGACAAAATGGTGGGCGGCACCGAAAAGTTGAGACTAGTCCATCGCCGTTTACGATTTACAATGGCGCTCTAGGGTTCGGGCAGCCGGGTTAGGGCGACATCACGCAAGTACGTGACGAAGATCACATCGCAAAGTGCGTCATCCGAGTTGACTGGCAGAAGACCAGAAGTGAATCGGCGCGGGGAGGAACGCTGAAAGCATGGCGGTTCTGAGCCTCCGGGCCTCCACACAGATTTTCCGTCAGCCTGGTCAAGAGAGAGACTCTGAAAAAATGAGCTGCGCTATAAACCCGGCCGACTCTTTGCCTCTGCCGCTGGTCGAAGCAGAGATTGCTCGGCGCGTGGCGGCGGAGAGGTCGCGGCTGGAGCAGGCGGCGGGGCTCGTCGAGAGACCCATCGTCCACTTCCGTCGACCTGTGGAGCGGCCCTTCATCGCGGAAGAACGCGATCGGGTGACCATTCTTTTCGGAGGTTTTACCTGGAAACACGAGCGCTTCGTCGAAGCCGTGTTTCGCGGCTGCGGCTATCGCTTCCAGATGCTGCCGAATCCCAACGTGGCCGCCTTCCAGACCGGCAAGGAGTATGGCAACAACGGCCAGTGCAATCCTACCTACTTCACCGTTGGCAACCTCATCGAGTTCCTGCGGTCGCTGCAAGCTCGCGGTGTCTCGCGCCAGGAAATTCTCGACAATTACATTTTTTTTACCGCCGGCTCTTGCGGGCCGTGCCGCTTCGGCACCTATGAGTCCGAGTATCGAATGGCGCTCGAGAATGCGGGCTTCGGGGGCTTTCGCGTCCTGCTCTTCCAGCAGGACCATGGCATCAATGCTCTGTCCGGTAATCCCGGCCTGAGATTTTCGGTTGATCTTGGCATGGGCCAGCTCAACGCGGTGAACCTGGGCGACGTGATCAACGATTTGGTGTACCAGATCCGTCCTTACGAAGTTGTTCCGGGCGCAACCAATCAGGCCATCAAGGAAGTCGTCGACCGACTGAGCGATTTCCTGGAACACCGTCAGCGTTACGAAATCCTCGAGCGCGCGCCGGGATGGATTTCGCGCCGCCTGGCCCGGAACAAGAAGCTTAAGAGTAGCCTTACCACGCTAGGCAAGATTCTCGATCATCTTTACGCCGAAGCCTTCCTCAAAGCGATGCGCCTAGCCCGTGAGCGCCTGAATCAAGTCGAAGTAGACCACACACGTGTAAAGCCCATCGTCAAGATCACCGGCGAGTTCTGGGCGCAACTCACCGAAAGCGACGGCAACTTCAACATGTTTACCTTTCTGGAGCAGGAAGGCGCCCAGGTGTATGTGGAACCAATCGGCGGCTGGATCACCTATCTTCTCTATGAGGCTCGGGCGGCCGCGGAAGAGAGAAAAGGCCTGGATGTTCCGCATCCCGGCGCCCGCTGGTGGGAATGGAAGAAGCAACTGGCAAACGATTGGAAATTCCGCAAAAAGTGGCTGCTGTTGCGCTTGAGCGAAGGCATCTGGAACCGCCAGCATGCGCGCACCGCCCGCCATCTGGGCGGACTCACGCCCCGTCTCGCGCCCCAGAGCGAGCTCGCCCGTATGGCGCATCCTTTTTATCATTCACTCGCTCGCGGCGGCGAAGGCCATCTCGAAGTGGGGAAGAACGTCTACTACACGACCCACGGCCTCTGTCACATGGTGTTGGCTTTGAAGCCCTTCGGATGCATGCCGTCTTCACAATCCGATGGCGTGCAATCCGCCGTGGTGAACCGTTTCCCGCAAATGATCTTCCTGCCCATCGAAACTTCGGGCGAGGGGGAAATCAACGCGCACAGCCGCATGCAGATGGCCCTGGGCGAAGCCAAGATCAAAGCGAAAGTCGAGTTCGAGCAAGCGCTGGCTTCCACCGGCAAGAAGCTCGATGAGATCAAGGCCTACGCCGCCGAGCATCGCCAACTGCGGAGCCCGTTTTATCCGGTGCCGCGTCGGCGAGGCGTAGCCGGAGTGGCAGCCAACTTTGTATTGCATGTGAGCAACCTGATGGATGGCAAAGCGCGCCTCGCCAAGCTACCCGGCGAGAACTGAGGAGCTGCGGAGATTTCGTGGACACGAACGCACAAAGCGCCGGACTTGGCATCCGCTATCTGGTTGGCTTGGACGTCGGTTCGACCACGGTCAAAGCCGTCGTCATTGGAACTGGAGCTGAAGCCGAAGCCGACCGTATTCTCTGGCGCGACTACCAACGCCATGACACGCGCCAACCCGAGAAGCTCCTGGAATTCCTTCATCGCATAGAGGCCGAAATCGGCATTGCTCCGGGCAATTGCCGCATGTTCATCACCGGCTCCGGCGGCAATGCGCTCAGCGCTCTGATCGGCGCGAAGTTTGTGCAGGAGGTGAACGCGGTCGCGCTCGCGGTCGAGAAGCTCCATCCCGAAGTGAACTCGGTCATTGAACTGGGCGGCCAGGACGCCAAAGTCATCATCTTCAAAGAGGAGGGCGCAAACGGCCGCAGGAAGAAGATCCCTTCGATGAACGACAAGTGCGCAGGGGGCACCGGCGCGGTCATCGACAAGATCAACGCTAAACTAAAGATTCCGCCCGACGATTTGTGTAATCAGGGCTACAACGGGATCAAGATACATCCCGTGGCGGGCAAGTGTGGTGTTTTCGCCGAAACCGATATCAATGGCCTGCAGAAGCAGGGCATCCCGGCCGATGAACTGATGGCCTCGCTCTTCGACGCCATTGTGCTGCAGAACCTCACCGTCCTCACGCGCGGCCACACGTTGCGCCCCCACGTGCTGTTGCTAGGCGGGCCGAACACCTTTATTCGCGGTATGCGCGAGGCATGGCAGCACAACATTCCTCTGCTCTGGGAAGAGCGCGGAATCAAGCTGCCCCCGCACGTTGCCCCCGAAGACGCGATCAAGACCCCGGAGAATGCGCTGTATTTCGCGGCCCTGGGCGCGGTGGAATTCGGCAAAGGCGAAGACGCGGAGATTGGCCAGTATCTAGGGACACAGCATCTCGAACGTTACATCTACGAAGGCCGCCGCCAGGAAAGTGCGGCTTCGGGCAATCACGGGTTGGTCGCTTCGAACCAAGAATTGGAAGAGTTCAAGGCCAAGTACGGGCGGCCGAAATTCGTTCCGGCTGCCTTCCGGCGCGGTGAGCGGGTGCGCGCTTTTATCGGACTCGATGGCGGCTCGACTTCCACCAAAGCCGTGCTTCTATCGGAGCACGGCGAGGTGCTCTCGAAAGCCTACCAACTCTCCAAGGGCAACCCGATCCAGGACACGATCGACCTCTTCGAGAATCTGCGCCAGCAGGTTGAAACGCAAGGCGCGCATCTGGAAATCCTCGGCGTGGGCACGACCGGCTACGCCAAGGACATTCTGCAACGCGTGTTGTCGGCCGACGTCGCCCTGGTTGAAACCGTGGCGCACACCGAGTCGGCGCTGCGCTTCTGTGATGATCCGCACGTCATCGTCGATGTCGGCGGACAGGACATCAAGCTCATCGTCCTCAAGGATGGCCGCGTCAAAGACTTCAAGCTCAACACACAATGCTCCGCCGGCAACGGCTATTTCCTGCAATCCACGGCGGAAGGATTTGGCATCCCGGTCGAGAACTATGCGGATGTGGCTTTCACCGCCGCCACCATGCCGGTGTTCGGCTACGGCTGCGCTGTGTTTCTGCAGTCCGACATCGTCAACTTCCAGCGCCAGGGCTGGCGGGCGGAAGAAATTCTGGCCGGCTTGGCGACCGTGCTGCCGAGGAATGTTTTTTTGTATGTCGCCAAGGTGCCAAGCCTGGCGGCGCTGGGCACACGCTTCGTTTTGCAGGGGGGCACACAGAACAATCTCGCCGCCGTCAAAGCGGAAGTGGATTTTCTGCGCGCCAGCTTTCACCCCCTCGGCATCGAGCCGGAGATTGTAGTCCACGAGCACTGCGGCGAATCGGGAGCGATCGGCGCCGCCATCGAGGCCATTCGGTGGTGGCGCAATGGCCATTTCACCGATTTCATTGGTCTGGATGCCGTGCGCAAGATCCGCTATCGCACCACACGCAGCGAAGCCACGCGCTGTAACTTCTGCAAGAATGCCTGCCTGCGAACTTTTCTCGATGTTCGAACCGATGATGTTCGGACGGATGACCTGCGAACCGCAGATGCTTTGATCGAAGAAAACGCCGAAGCCGGATTCGCCGAAGCCAGCGCGGCGCCGTCTTTTCCAACCAAGGTGCCGCTCGAGCCCGGTGAGCAGCGCATGATCGTAGCCACCTGCGAAAAAGGCGCGGTGGAAGACATTGCCATCATGCGCGGCATCAAGGCCCGGCTCGACGCCACCAAGGCCGCCAATCCAAACTTGGTGGAGATGGCTGCCCGCGAAGTGTGGCGCTCGCGTCACCCGGAAAGCGTCGCCGATCCAATTCCCACCGGCGCGCGCGCATGGTCCGCCACTGCCCGCAACCGCGTCGCGCTCATGAAACGGCGCGGCGAGCTTCGCATCGGCATACCTCGCGTCCTCAACATGTATGCCTACACGCCGCTGTTCAGCGCTTATCTGGAAAGCTTGGGCGTGAGGGCTGAAAACGTCGTTTACTCCGACTTCACCACCGGCGACATGTACCGCGCCGGATCGAACCGGGGTTCCATCGACCCTTGTTTCCCATCAAAGATCGCCATCGCGCACGTCCACAACCTGGTCTTCAGCAAGCACGCGCGCCAGCCGCTGCAGGCGATTTTTTTCCCCATGTTCGACGTGTTGATGTCCCCGCTCGTCAACGCCAGGGGGAACAACGCCTGTCCCACGACTTCGGTCACACCGGAGACCGTGGAGGCGGCTTACACCAAGGAAACCGACCTCTTTGCCGAACGCGGCATTCGATACGTGCATCCGCTGGTCGACCTTTCGGACCGCAAGCTTTTTGCGCGGCAGATGTTCCAGGCGTGGGCGCCCATCCTTGGCCTCTCGGAGGCGGAAAATGAACGCGCCATCGAGATCGGCTACCGCGAGTTGGGAGAGTTTGAATCCAGCATTCGCCGCCGTGCTCGCGAAGTTCTCGACCAACTGGAGTCAGAACAAAAGTTAGGCATCGTCATGCTGGGACGTCCCTATCACCACGATCCCGGCATCAACCACGAAATTCCGGAACAATTCCAGAAGCTGGGTTACCCGATCTTCTCGCAGAGCACGCTGCCGCTGGATGAAGACCTGCTGGAGCGGCTGTTCGGCGAGGAAGTGCGCGCCGGTGTAATCGGCCACGCGCTGGACATTCGCGATGTTTGGAAGACCGCCAACTCGGCCAGTTCCAACCACAAGATCTGGGCCGCCAAGTTCACGGCGCGTCATCCCAACCTGGTTGCGGTGGAAATTTCCAGTTTCAAGTGCGGCCACGACGCGCCCATTTACAGCGTGATCGAGCAGATCGTGGAGCGTTCGGGCACGCCATATTTCTCCTTCAAAGACATGGACGAAAACCGGCCGGCCAATTCCATTAAGCTCCGCGTCGAAACCATCGATTACTTCTTGAAGCGTTATCGGGAAGACCTGTTAGAACGGAAGAAAAAGCATGCGGACATCGAGTGCCAGCTTGCCGAGTATGAGTACGGGCTGCGCCGGGATGGATTCGCTCTCGCGCCTTAGGATCTCGTCGTAAGAGTCGTGGAGCAGTGCACGATTTTCACCACGCGCTGCTATGGCGAGTCGGCGGGCACGCTGAACTCCGCCAGATAAGCCTGCGGGTCCATCAACTTCTGAGCGCGGGCGAGAATCCTCGCCATATGGCCGATGTGGCGCAGATCGATGTCCCGCGCCCACTGCCACCATTTTTTTCGCCCGCCGGCGTTGAGTACGGTGCGCTTCCACGTCTCGCAGTAAAGTTCAAAGAAACGCTCGACGGGCAGGCGAGGTTTCCAAAGCAGGTGATGCAGATCGTACTGGTTCCAGTCCAGCACCTTGAGTTGCGCCTTGCTCTGCTCGAAGTAGTAAGTGCCCGGCAGCGGTGTGAGAATGGTGAACCCCACGCGATAGAGTTTGTGAGTTTCGATGAAGTTCCACAGTTCGGCGAAGTCTTCCTCGGAGAAATCCGGATCCACGATAAAATTGCCGGTCACTCCAAAGCCGCATTCTCGGGCCACGCGGACGGCATCGAGCGTCTTCGATATGTCCGTGCCCTTGTTCAGGGAGTCGAGCCCTTTCCGCGTCGGCGATTCGAAGCCGAAGAAGATATCAAAGTTCCGCGCTAATGGCCGCCAGAGCCGCAGCAGTTCGCCACTCTCGGCAACTAGATCCACGCGCGACTGCGCCAGCATCCAATTCTTGCGCTCGCCCGAGGCGAGGAGTTCGCGCGCCAGCTCCTCGCTGCGCGCCCGATCGCCCCAGAAATAATCGTCGATGACGAAGACGTTCTTGCCGGTGCGTTCGAAATCAGCGCGCACGTTCTGCGCGGAATGTGTCTCCCCGGAGATCAAGGCGTTGATG